>JAIRTO010000114.1 GCA_031254895.1 Deltaproteobacteria bacterium | reverse complement strand
GAGCCGGAGGGAGAGCCGTCTAAGCCGGCTTTCCCCTTTTCTCGTTCGCCTATAGAACGGCCGGCGACGACCGCCGCCAACGCCGCAGTCTTGATAGTCTTTTTAAGGTTCCAGAAATGCGATCCAGAAATATGGTCCAGAAATGAGATCCATAAACAAGAATCAAAACCGGGGCGCCAAATGGGAGAGGCCGAAAACGAGGAAAAAAAACTAGGAGCCAACAAAAAATGGCCCAAAACAAACGAAAACCGAAACCAAACGTCATCGCCCGCTTTCGCCCGAACGCGCGGGAGCTCTTTTCCGAAGATGGATCAAAAGAGCGGAAACGGAGGCCGGGGTGACGCCCCGCAATCTTGAGGCTTGGCCCAAGGTGGCCGGCTTTTTTTCCTTCAGCCCTTCGGCCGCCTCTCTGGTCAAACCTTGGATTCGGGAATAATCGAGATCCGGAGGCAGGACGACGTCGTCCTTCAGGGTTCGGCGTTGCATTTCTTTTTCCTGCCGCTCCAAATAACCCCGATACTTGATCTCCGTCTCCAGAGTCAAAGCCGCATTCGGGGCCAATTGATCCAGCCCTTCCACCAAGCCGAACAAATGGCGGAGCGCGACTCGGGGACGCCGCAAAAATTCGTCGGCCGAAATGGAGCCGGCCATCGCCGTCTCCTTGTCGGTCAGATTGAAGCGCTCTTTCAGGCCTTCGGCCATTTCTCTGGTGAGCCTGGTTTCGGACAAGATTTGGCCGAATCTCTCAATGGCCTCTTTTTTGGCGACCAAAAGGGCTCTCCTGGGGGCGTCGAGAAGCCCCAGAGAGTCGGCCAGGGGAGACAGACGCATGTCGGCGTTGTCTTCCCTCAGGCTGAGCCTCCACTCCGCTCGGCTGGTGAACATGCGGTACGGCTCGCTCACTCCGGTCACGGTCAGATCGTCCAGCATCACGCCCAAAAGAGCCTGATTTCGGCCCAATCTCGTCGGCTCTCCGCCGGAAGCCCGCAAGGCGGCCGAAACGCCGGCCCAGAGTCCCTGAGCGGCCGCTTCCTCGTACCCGCTGGTGCCGTTGATCTGTCCGGCCAGGAACAGTCCCCGGATCAACCTGGACTCCAGAGTCGGCTCCAAATCCGTCGGATCGCAGATGTCGTACTCGATGGCGTAGCCGGGTCTGGCCACCGCCGCTTTTTCCAGACCGACGATGGTGTTGATGAAGGCTTGCTGGACGTCCGGGGCCAAACCCGTCGGCAGTCCGCTGGGGTAGACGAGATCGGGCCCGTCGGGCTCCAGAAAGACATAATGCCGGCTTCTGTCCGGATAGCGCATGACCTTGTCCTCCAGGGAAGGACAGTATCTTGGCCCGGCGCTGACCGGATCGTCGGCGTAGATGATGGAGGTTTTGACGTTGTCGCGGACGATTCGGTGGGTGTGTTCGTTGGTGTAGGTCAGATGGCAGGAAGTCAGATTGCGGAGCGGGCCGCTTAACACGGAAAACGGCCGGGCGGCCGGGTCGCCCGGCTGCTCGGCCAGTCCCGTCGCGTCGACCGTGTCCCTCTTCAGGCGGGGGGCGGTGCTGGTCGATAATCGAACCACCCGATGGCCTATCTTCAATAAGCTTTCCCGCAAAAGGCAGGCCGGCTTCTCGCCGATCCGCCCTCCCGGCGAGGCCTTTAAGCCGTGATAGATGACGCCGTTCCAAAAGGTTCCGCCGGTCAGGACGACGGCTCCGCAGGCGAACTCTCGGCCGTCGCCCAAGGCGAGGCCCCGGACTCGGCCGCCGTCGACCGCGACCTCTTTGGCTTCGCCGCCCAGGATGGTCAGGTTCTTCGCGGACGCGGCGAACTCCTGAGCCAGGGAGCTGTAATGCTCTCTGTCCACCAGATTGCGGGTGGCTCTGGCCGCCGGCCCTTTGGCTTCGCCGAGAATCCGGCATTGCACGGCGGCCCGATCGGCCCCTAGCGAGGCGTAGCCGCCCAAGGCGTCCACTTCCCGCAAGAGCCCGCCTTTGGCCGGCCCCCCGAAAGCCGGGTTGCAGGAGAGAGCGCCGATCGTTTTGGGATCGAGGGTGACCAGGAGGGTTTTCTGACCCAGGCGAGCCGAGGCCAGGGCGGCTTCCAAACCGCTGTGGCCGCCGCCGACGACTATGACATCGAAAAGCACTTGTTCGAACCGTCTTTAATTAGGGAGGATATTGGCCGGAGTAATAGGGACCGGGATAGGGATTGTCCGGACGGCCTCGGTACGGCTTCGCGCGGCGTTTCCCGCGAGGGGCGCGATCGCCTTGACGCAGGGGCACGGGGCCGCCTTTGGGCCGACGCATGGCCAAAGTGGTCAGATAGCTGTCCGAGCCGTAGTAAATTTGCCCTCTGAGATTCTCGTCTATCCCGACCGGCACGTTAGTAATACCATAGTCGTGAACCTTCTGCCAATAGATGGCCGCCTGTCGGATGGCCCTGTTCTCTTCGGGAGTCTGTCCCCGCACGGACATGTAGCCGAGATGGATGACTCTGGCCGTGTCCTGATTGCGGTAATGGAGGCGATAGATGTCGTAGCCGGCGTTCCAGATGGTGGCGTAGGAGGGATTGCGGGCCAGACGGCTCTCCAACTCGGCTTTGACCATGTCCGTCGACAGAGGACGCCAGGAGCCGTCCTGGGCCTGAGCCGGGGCTCGGAAAACCAGGAGGAGTAAGAAAATGGCGGCTAAGATGGCCGAAATTTTTCTCATGGCGGTCATTTTGGCCTCCAGATTTCGTCCGGGGCGGCCGGCGGATCTTTAATGGGTCCTGGCGGCTGGGAGCATGGGTTTGGCCAGGAACTTGAGAGGCTCCTGATAGTGCATGTCCATCAAATCGATGTCCATGTCTTCGTCTTCGGCCAACTCGCCCGACTGTCCGTGAGCGGACATGACGTTGTCCTCGTTGTCTTCGAGATAATTGACGATGACGGCGGTCGACGCCTCCGGGGCTATGGCTTTGGGCACCCTTTTCGGAGGGGTGTAGAGGATCTGCGGCGGCAGAGCCGGCGGGATGTGGGTGGCGATCTCCGGCTCCTGCGAAGGCTCCAGAGGCGCGGAAAAATCTATCGGCTCGCTCTTGGGCTCGGCCGCCGCTTCTTCCGAGACGGCTTCCTCCGCTTCTTCGGACGCCGTCCGCCAGGGCGAAACAGTCCCGCTGGCCATCACGCTGTCGCTTGGCGGCACGTCTTGCAGGAGCGACGTCCCGTCGACGCGGTCGTCCTCCACGCTCATCTTGGCCGCCGGATCGTTGACGGGATCGTAGTTGGGGTCGTCCAGCTCCTCCAAGGCATCGAAGCTCCCGCCGCTGAAGCCGAGATCGTCGGCTTCTCCGGCAACGCCGGTTTCGTCGGCAACGCCGGCTTCGTCGGCAACGCCGGCCTCGCCGGGCGAGCCCGCGAAAACCGCCGGAGAGTCGTCGTCCAGTTCGTCCGGTTCGTTTTCGTCCACCACGGCGTAATTGCCTCGACCGTTGCCCAGCTGAAATCTGGTGGCCATGGACGAATCCTGACTGGCCGCCGAAAATAAGGGAGAGGCCTCGCGGGAGGGCGACTCGGCGGCCGCCGGCGATAGCTCTTGTCCTTCGCCGGGGAGCTCGTCCCCCTCGCCGCTTTCGAGCGGCTCTCCGCCTTCGCTTTGGGGCTCATTGCCGCCATTATCCTGAAGTTCCGCAGCGGCCGAAAAATACTGCCGGGCTTGGGTTTCCTCATTGGCCCGAAGGTCGTCGGGACTGACGGTTTCCGTCAACATAAGGATATCTCCTGTGCTGGAGGCGGAGGGATCGAACGAACGGCTCGCGGCGGAATCGTCGGACTGGGACAGCCTGGCGGCCAAATCCTGAAACGAGGCCGGCGCGGTTCCAAAGCCCTCCGGGGCTTCTCCGTTTTCGGAGTCGGCCGTAGCGGCGTTTTCCTCTCCGTCCCCGCCAACCTCGGCGCAGCCGGCGCCGCCGGCGGAGTCGTCGCTTGGAGCGGCCGAAGCGAGATCTCCCGGCTGCGGCGCCTCCGAAACGGGAGAGTCGGACAAGGGAGAGTCGGACAAGGAAGAGTCGGACAAGGGGCCTTCCCGAGTCGGCTCAGCCTCGCCTTCTGCGGGCTGGTTCATCACGTTCGGGCTCATCTCGAACGAGTTCATTTCGGACGAGTCCATCATCGCCGAGCTTTGGGCCATCTCCTCCGTAAACTCTTCTTTTTGCTCCTCTTCAAACTCGTCGCGGCTCTCCGTCGCAGCGGCAAACCCTCCCGGCTCCTGACCCGCCTCGGCCAGCGAATCGCCTGGCGCTTCGCCTTGCGGCTCGCCATACGCCTCGTCAACCGACTCTTCAGGCGATTCGTCAAAAGCTTCGTCACGCGGTTCGTCCAGGGGCTGGTCAAACTGGGCGCCAACATCTTCATCAGCCGAAGCCGCCTGGTTCGCAGAAGGGTCCTCCGACTCGGCCGGAGCGGCGATGTTTTCAGACTCGGCCGCCCGTCCGGCTTCGTCGAAGCCTGAGAGGGCTTCGCCAACCGACGCGGCGGCGTCTTGAGCGACCAGATCGGCCCGGTGGTTGAAGCCGCAATTGTCGGGCGAATTCTCTTCCGGTTCCGAAAGAGGATCCTCTTCTCCGGCCATGGCGGCTGTAGGCTTCCTGACGGAAATCATTTCGGCGAAGGCGTCAAAATAGGGTTCCTGTTCGTCGTGGTAAGGCATTTTCTGGCCCAGGCCCAAGCCTTTGCCCAAGCCCATGTCCGAGTCAGTGTCCGAAGCCGTCGCCGCGTCGTCGTCAGCTTCAGCTTCAGCGGCGGGGGGAGACAAAAGATCATCGGCCCTTAGATCTTCGGCCATTTCTTCCGTCGAGGACTGTCCTGCCAGAGGCGGCTCTGTTCCTTCTTCTCCTTGGTCAGCCGCTTCTTCAGCAGCGGCTTCCTTTTGGCCGGCTTCTTCGAGATAGTCTTTTTCGCGTCCGTCTTCTTCGCGTCCGTCTTCTTCGCGGACGGCTTCTTCGCGGACGGCTTCTTCGAGACCGTCTTCTTCGCGAGCGTCTTCTTCATAGGCGGCTTCTTCCCTCAGCCGCTCGGCGTTCAGGCCGTCATGAAGAGAGGAAAGATCCGGAAACCCGACGAGTCCGCCCGCCTGATCGGCATCGAATAAGCTCTCCAACCCGTCGGCGTCATTCTGAACCGACGCCGAGGGCTCGCCGGCCTCGGCGATCATTTCTTCCGCGAGTTCCGCCCGGCTGGCGGGACTTATCCGGCCAGTCTCTCCGGCGAACTCCGAGGGCGGCAAACCCTCCAGCCAGTTGCTCAAGCCCAAGGGGGAGACGAAAGAAGCCGCCGATTTCGGAGCCCCAGCGTCGGCCAGATTTTCCGGCGCCTGACCGGCGAAATCGGCCTCAGGCAGATTGGCCTCTCCCGAAACGCTCGGGAGCGGGCTTTCGAGCTCGCTTTCCATTGAAGCGTCAGCCTGCTCCGCCGACTCGGTCGGCGGAACTGGTTCGTCCTCTGGATCGAAGTCAGATTCGGCGTCTTGCTCGGTCGCATGCTCAATCGCCTGCCCGGCGATCTTCTCA
>JAIRTO010000109.1 GCA_031254895.1 Deltaproteobacteria bacterium | reverse complement strand
AAAGCTGAAGAAGCTTTTAAAGCCGGCCATCCTCAAGAAGCCATGACCATTTTGGCCCGCGTTCTGGAAAGAGAGCCGCGTCATCCCAGAGCTTTGAAGAGTTTAGGGATCGTCTTGCTGAGTCAAAGCCGATTCGAAGAGGCCGTCGGCGCTTTCGAGTCGGTCCTGCAAATCGAGCCTGACGACGGCGAGGCCATAAAAAACTTGGCCATCGCCTTCATCTCCGGCGGCCAGTACGAAAAAGCCAGACCTTTCCTCGAAAAGCTTCTGGCCGTCAACCAAAACGACTGGAGCGTGTGGAATCTGCTGATTCGGCTGGAAAAAGCTCTGGGCAACATGAAGGCGGCCATGGGACAAGCCCGAAGATCGTTGCTTCTCAATCCGGATCAGCCTGAAATAAAGGCCTTTTTGGAGCAATGCGAACGAGCCGAGCCGGTCGAGGTCAAAAAAGCCGAGACTCGCCTTATGGTCGCCTCTCTCCTGCAAAGAGACGAAGAAGCGAATCTTATTCTGAACCATCTGAAGCAGGATTTCGAAATCAAAAAGGTGTCGGGCGCGTCCGTCGAGCCTTACTTGACCGCCGCCAAAAAAGGCGGGACGGTCTGGCTGGACGGGGTCGACAAGCCTACGGAAGCCCTGACCAGAGAGCCGGGTCTGTTGAATCGGCGGCGCGTCATTCTCCGTCTTTCCAGGGAAGAAATCTTGGAGAAGAGATATGTCGCCTTGGATCTGACCTCCGTGACCGACATCGTCGCGGAAAACCTTTTCTTGCGCGATCATTTCATCAACTCCGTCCCCAAACTGAAGCCCGGCTCGAAAATCCACGTGATCCCCAGAGCCGTCGACTTGAACCGCTACAAGGCCAGGTCGGAAGACAAACAGGGCTGCAAAATTGCCGCTCCCGGTCCTCACGGCCAGTGGAGCTCCCTGACGGAGACGCTGGAAGCTTTTCGATTTCTGAAAAAAAGCCGACCTGAAGCCCAACTGCACTTGAGCGGTCCGTTGCCTGCGCCGGTCTGGGAGACCGTCATAGCGCACTTCGTGGTCAAAGCTCAAATCGCCGAATCCGTTTTTCTGGATCTGCGGCAGACGGAACTCAGCTCGTGGCTGGCCGACAAAGATTATTATCTCTGGTGCCCCATCGTCGCCGGTTCGGCCCAACCATTCGAAGCCGTCCATATGGGCCTGAAGCCTCTTTTGCGCGACGCCCCCGGCATGGAAGAGCTTTTCCCGAAAGAGTGGCTTTGGCATTCGCCGGAGGAACTGGCCGAAAAATTCGAGGGCGGCTTGAGCCGACAGGCGCTTGGCGATTTCATAGCTTCCCGTCACGCTCCGGAGGTCGTGGCCGAACACTACCGCCAACTTCTGTCCAGGTAGGCCGATGGCCCGGCTCTCTCCCGACCGAACTTTTCGCGGCTCCTCGGACAGTTTTCCCCTTTCGGCCATCGCCGGACAGCGGGACATGGCGTTGGCTCTGATTCTCTTAGGCCTCGCCCCCTCCTTGGGCGGACTTTTGCTGGTCGGCGAGAAGGGCACGGCCAAGAGCACGGCGGCTCGCGCCCTAGCGGAGGTTTTGCCGTCTTTCGCGGCCAGAGATTGCCCTTATCACTGTCGACCCGATTTGAGCTTCGAGATGTGTCCCGCCTGCCGAGAGACGATCGGCGAGGTTCGTCTGACCCGACCGCCTTTTCGAACCGTGCCCCTCGGCGTTTCGGAAGAGCGCCTTTTGGGCGGCCTGGATTGGGAGGCGACCCTGAAAGGCGGCTCTCCTCGTCTTCGGCCTGGGATTCTGGGGGAAGCCAACTACGGTCTGGCTTACGTCGACGAAGTGAATCTTCTGGATCCCAATCTGGCCCATCTGCTTTTGGACGCCGCTTCCAGCGGCCGGGTCAGGGTGGAAAGAGACGGCTTGTCGCTGTGGCACCCGGCCAAGTTCGCGCTTCTGGGCTCCATGAATCCGGAAGAGGGGCCTTTGGGGCCTCAGCTCTCGGATCGGTTCGCTCTGACCGTCCGCCTGAGCGGGGAAAAAGATCCGTCCGTCCGGACTCGGATAATCGAAAACAGATTGGCCTTCGAAAACGATCCCGTCGGCTTTCGCGCCAAGCATCGGCCGAGAAATTTGGCCATCTCTTCGCAGATCCGGACGGCCAGACATTTTTTCAACCTCCTCGTCCCCGCCCCGGAGACGTCGGCCAAAGCCGTCAAACTGGCTTTGGCGGCCGGCGCCGCCGGTCATAGGGCCGATTTGGGGCTCTGTTCGGCCGCCAGAGCGATGAAGGCCTGGGCCATGGCCGGCGCGGAGATCTTTGAAGTTTATGCGCAGGCTTTGCGCGACGGCCGCCTCTCTCCGCCTGAACATGTCTTGTCCGAACCGCCTTACGTCTCCCTGTTCGATTCCTCCTCCCGCTCCCTCGATTTTCGATTTTTGACTCGACCCGCCCACCTCTTCGGCCATATAGGCGACGACCGTCCTGACGAGCCTCTTTCGCCGTCGGCTTTGTTCGCCGATGATTCGTCCCCGGCCGAGAGTCTGGCTCTGGCTTTGGACAGGACGATTAAAAAATCTCTGGCCCCGGTGAAAGTTTTGACCGTCGAGCCGGAGTGGCTGGATCTCGTTCAAGATTACGTCTTGCCGGAACGCCGCCGAGCGCCGAAAGCGGCGGCGACCAGGGCGGCGAAGACCGTGATCAAAAAAACGGATGGCGCGCTTGAGCCGAACCTGCCGACCCTGATCCTCGCCGGCGAGCCGGAGATCCCGCCCGACTTCCATCTGGAGAGCTTCGATCCGGGCGAGCAGGTTCATCTGACCATCTACGAGGCGGCCGACAGTTATGAAATAATCACCCCCCAAACGAA
>JAIRTO010000085.1 GCA_031254895.1 Deltaproteobacteria bacterium | reverse complement strand
TTGCCGGGAGTCCAGACGACCGCATTGGCGTTGGCTATGTATTTTTTGGCCCTGTCCAGATCTCCTTCCAGCCAAGCCCCGGTCATCCGAGCAGGATTGGGCCAGCTCTGCCCTAAATAGGTCAGATCTCCAGCGACGTCAATGACCAAAACGGGGATTCCGGCCAGGGAAGCTTCTTCTATCAGTCTGCGCAAAAGAACTGTTTTGCCCGATCCCGTCCCGCCGAAAATGGCGGCGTGCTTATCTAAAGACGAACTTAAAAGAGACGCCGGCTGAGGCTCGGGGCGATCGACGAAACTGCCGATAAGAAAAAATGGATCGGTCGTCTTGGCCACCGGACGTTTTTCGGCGACTTCATTTTGGTTTCTCCCGTCCGCCATGATTTCTTCTTCTTCTGACGACTTCGGGCCGTTTTCGACGACTTGGCCGTCGACTTCATGACCGTCAGAGCCTTCCCCGCCTACATCATAGCCTTCAGCATCTTGCCCGCCGACATCTTGGTCGTCAGCGCTTTGCCTACCGACGTCTTGGCCGTCAGCATCTTGCCCGCCGGAGCCGTGGCCTTCACCGCCTTGGCCTTCAGCATCTTGCCCGCCGGCGCCTTGGCCTTCACCGCCTTGGCCTACAGCATCTTCGCCTAAATTGAGGCCAATTTTGGCGTCGTCCTTAGTCGAACTTGACGACGAAGGATTTTCCGCAGGTTGACGGGCTTCCCGCATCTTTCTGGCCGGCGGACTGGAGACTCCCGCATCTCCAGAATCTAGGACGACATTATCGAGCGGTTCTTTCAACTTGTCAGCTAGTAAAATCCCTGATTTGAAAAGAGCGTCTCTATGTTCGTCAGGCAAAAAGGAAGCAGGCAAAAGCCAATTTTGGTCGGAATTGATCACCCAGCTAAAATGAGGGCTCAAATTTGGAAGACACTGGGCCGGTTTTTTGGAAGCGGCCCAATTAGGAAAAATGTCTTTGAATTCTTCGCTGATCTTGTGCAGAGCATAGATGAAACGCAGTTCAGTTTCCTTCAAATCAAATTTCCAGCCATTTTCAGAGATTATTTTTTTCAGCAAGGCCTTGCATTTGTCGCTGTTAGGCGGAGAGTCGTACCGGATTAGAGCCAACCTTCTCTGGGGCAACTTTCCGTTCAGACCTGATTGAAGGAGCGCCGTCTCCAATTCAGACGCATACCGACTGTGGTGAGTCGTCATGACGGCCCAGAGACTAAAAAATCTGTCAGCGGCGGGGTTTGAAGGAGAAACACATTTGATGAAAACGTAATTGCTGTAATTTTTCTTTAATTTGTCGGAGTTCCAGTCTATCTCCAAATCCTTGGAAATAGCCAATTCTTCGGCGCCGAGACGAAAAGCCTCGGCCAGAGCGGCGAGAGCCTGAGGCCAAAATTCTTTTTCCGAGTCCTTATGCTTCAATAAGCCAATTTCAGCCGCCAGGTAATGCTCGACGAATTTTTCTTCCAAAGTCTTGAAAACGTCAGGAAGAGGAGGATTGTCAATAATATTGTCAATATGTTTCTTGGCGGCGTTTAAAAGATGTCTGGGCGACCAATATTCCACGCCATCGAAAAAACCCTCCGGGAAAGGCCAATCCTTGGAAGGAATCGAAAAGCCGGTCAGCTCGGCGGCTTTTTGGAGACGACCCGACAAAAGGCGACGCCCGACTTCGAACGAGGGAATAAGACTGAGTTTGAAAGGGCGATCCATTCTTTCCATGGCCGGTCTGAGGCCTTTGGAAACAAGATTGTCCCAACTGTCCGGCAGCAAAGTCACCACGGTCAGACAATCATGGGCTTGAGAAATCAAAGCGGCCAAGCCGCTGCTGACTCCGGTCATGATTCTGGCCGATTCGGCCACTTCCAGCTCGTTGCTGGTCGGCAAAGCGTTGTACTTGATCAAGGAGTCCAACTGGTCGACGGCAATGACGGAAAAGCCCCCGCCGATGGAGCTGAGCCATGTCAAGCCTCGAATCGCCTCCTCGGCCGCGGATCTGTTGAAGGCGTTGAAGCCGAAATCTCGAAATTTCTGCTCCATCTCAAGATTCGTCCCCTTCAGCCATTGAAGCCCCCAGTTGTACGCCTCTTGATCTTCCGAATTCAGAAAAAAAATGACTCTAATAAGATCCGAGAAATTTTGGGCTTCCTGACGAACCTGACGGTTCCTGAACAGGCTTAGGAAAATGTCGTTCGCCAGCTTGGCGATCTCCGCCGTTTCGGCCTTTTGGAAATGCTCCTCGGGAGAAGCCAGCGGGAGACCAGCCGCGGCGGCGAGTCGGGCGGCCAAGCCCAGGCATTGAGGCAGACCGTCGAAACCCGGCTTTTCCAGAGATTTGGCGGCTTCCAAGGCGAGCACGGACCAAAAGTCGCCGACAGTCGTCATGTCGGCCAAGATGAAGAAGCCTTTTTTCTCGAAGACGATTTTCCGCAGATAGGACAATAGGTGAGTTTTCCCCGTGCCGCCCTGGCCCAATACGGGTTGTCCGCTTATCTGAGCATATTTTTTGGAGATCAGATCCTCCAATTTGGCCTTCAGGCTTTTCCGGACTGGGCCGTTCAGCTCGCCGACGTCAAATTCCAAATCTTTCCAAGCGGAGTCGCTTTTGAGCCAGGAAGACAAGTCAAGAGCTTTCAGGGTCTTCAATTCAAGCGATTCCCCATTATCAGACTTGTTAGACATGATGAGAACCTCATATTGTCCGAGAAGACAAGATTGTCCGAGAAGACAAGACTAAAAAATCGACGCATTGTGAAGAATGGTCCATTCAAGCGTTGATGAACAAAAAATTCTTGACCACTCCAGAGACATGCAGCGCGGCGGCTTCGTCTTCCGGGGTGACCCGGCGAGGATCGGCGTATTGGTAAAGGACTATTTTTCCTTCTCTGGAAAGGCTGAGCAAGGCCTTGTCGACCTCGGCCCCGGAAAAAGCGGGCAGACTTTTTTTCAAGACCGACAGCTGCAGACCGCCCCCGGGCATGAATTCGGAAAGCGGCAGGCTATTGATATGTTTCAGCAAATTTTCCGACGTCAGTTCCGCAGGCGCGGCGACGGCGTCCGAGGCGACCAGATCTTTCAACCCGGACAGAAGGGAGGCGTTTTGGGACATTTTTTCCAAGAGCCAGTTCAAGACAGGCCCGGACGCTTTGGAGGCCGCGCTGACGGGAGAAGAGCATTGAGCGGCCAAATAATCGCGGCCTTTCGCCGTCAAGGTCACGAAAATGCACTTGGACTCGGGGGGCTTCTTTGGCTTTTTGGCCTCTTCTTTCTCGGACTGGTCGACGGGTTTGGGCGATTTCCGCTCGCTTCTTTTTTTTCGGTCATAATTCTGCTGGGTTATTTTCTTCCTGTCCGCCCCGTGAGGCACGGCCCAAGCCTCGGTCAGCAATCCCGCCTCCACCAGCTCGGTTCTGACCGAAGCGGATATTTCCGGTCTGGCCAGAGGCTGCCACTGCGTCCCGCCGTTGATGAGGAGCCGCCAAAGATATAATCTAGTTTTTGGATCTATGTTTATGGCCATAAAACGCCTCATTGCCGGACAGGTTTGTTCGCGGCGAGACGCGAACGCTCGCGCGAATCGTCCAGCCAAAAGTTTTTCCAGGGTTTTCCGGCGAGGAAAACCCGAAAGACGGATACGAAAAACGGATACGTCGGCCGAGACGCTCCAGTCTCGGCGTCAGCCAATGTCCGCTCCCTCCGCCGGATCGTGTTCGGCTTCGCCTGAAGATGAGCGGACGGCGTTGAAAAGATCAATGCCGTTTTTCAGATTTTCTTTTCTGATTTGTTCGGCAATCTCGGTCAGGCCGGGGATGTCGGCTTTGCCTAACGGAGTTATGGGAATTTCCGGAACGGCCAGCGACAGTCTGGGCCACGACAAATCCGTCAAACCCGCCTCCCGCAGAGCCTGCCGCAGAAGATCCATATCCGGTTTCGCACCTTGATGAACCAGAACCAGACGCTCGCCTTTTTTGGGATCATGCATGGACAGGACGGCCATAGGCAGCTCTGGCCAGACGGTTCTGGCTATTTCCTCAATGACCGAAAGAGAAATCATTTCGCCGCTCAGCTTGGCGAAACGCTTGAATCGGCCCCGGATCCAGAGAAGGCCCTCATCGTCGACCTCGGCGATGTCTCCGGTGTCGTACCATTCGTCGCCCAGATAGTTTATCTGCCCCGCCTTTTCGTCATCCAAGTAGCCGAGCATCATGTTGGGGCCTTTGACCAAAAACCGTCCCGCCGGCCCGTCGAGCCCCTCGACGGGCTCGATGCGCCATTTCAAGCCGGGGATGACGTGTCCGACGGAGCCGAACTTGTTGTGCATGAGACAGTTGACCGCCAAAATGGGCGAACCTTCGGTCACTCCATAGCCCTCGAAGAGCCTGACCCCCAATTTTTCGCAGTAGAGGTCGAAGGTGGTTTTTTTCATTTTCTCGGCCCCGACCAATATCAGCCGAACCCTGTGAAAATCGAAGGGATGAGCCTTCTGGCCCCAGGCGGCGGCGAAATTGTCGCTCGTGATGATGACGGTGGCTCTCGTGTCGTAGACGAGTTCCGGTATGACCTTTATTTGCAGGGGGCTGGGGTGCAGGTAGAGTCTCAGACCCAAAATCAGCGGCAACACCACGCCGACGTTCAAACCGAAGGCGTGAAATCCCGGCATGGCGTTGAAGAAGTTGTCGTCCTCCACTATCTCCACGATGGTCCTGGCTTGCCAAATGTCCGCCACCATGTTCTTGTGGCTTAAAACCACGCCCTTGGGAACGCCTTCCGAGCCGGAAGTGAACAAAATGGCCGCCGGAGCGTCGCAGTTGGGCAGCGTCGGCCGCCAGAGAAGTCCTTTGATCTTGTCCCACAGCGAAAGGGACAAATCTTCGAGATACATGACGGCCGCCGGGGCGTCGACCAACAAAGGCTCCAATTGGCCCTGTTCGATGAACTTGCGGCTGGTGATGATGGTGGTCAGGCCTGACTTTTCGACGGCCAGCTTGAGATGACGTCGGCCCTGACTGTAGTTGAGCATGACCGGCGTCTTGCCGTCGGCCCAAAGACCGTAAAGCAAAGCGGTCATAGGGATGGAGTTCGGCAGAAGAACGCCGATGTTCTGCCCAATTTTCTGATCCTTAAAATATCGGCCCAAAACTTTGCTGGCGCGAATTAGCTGAGCGTAGGTCAAGACCCGGCGACTGACGTCCTCAATGATCTCCCGCCCTGGCCCGAAGCGTTTGGCGGCGGCCGTCAAAGCGGAAAAAAGGTCGACGTCGATCGTCTGGCTCTGAAACTTGTTTTCGGCCATCAATTCATATATGGCCAAAGTGGCCTTGCGCCTAAAATCCTTTTTGCGCCGGTTGGCGGAGGATTTTTCGTCGGCCCTTCCCTCGGCGGCTTCAGCCGACGACCGCGCCAGATTAGCCTCGTAATCCTCCCAATGTCGACCGTCCTCGGACAAAAGAACTGGCGGAAACACAGTCATGCCCACGCTCAGCTTCACCGGCCGACGCCGCATGATATGGCGCAGCCTCCCGAAACGGGTGTACTCGAGATCCTTCAACACGACGGAGACGATCGGGCAATTCGAGCGAACCGCCACCAAGGCCGGGCCTTCGTAAACCTTCATGATCGCCCCGGTGTTGTTCAAGTGCCCTTCAGGAAAAATGACCAGCATCTCGCCATTTTCCACGGCCGCCACCAAATCTCTGGCCCCCATGGGCAAAACCGGGTTTATGGGAATGGTCTTGTAAAAATTGGCGAAAAATCTGACCCACCATTTTTGCGCCTGGTAGTAGTCGATGGCGAAAGTCAGCTTCCGGGGAATGTAGGCCACCAGAAAGGCCACGTCGACGAAGGACAGATGATTGGAGATGACCATGGCCGGGCCTTCGGAGACGGAGGCCAGATGTTCGAGACCCTTGATCTTGGGCCGATAGAGAAGGGAAAGAGTCAGTCTGAGCAAAAAACGGAAGGTCGGGGCGGAAAGGAAATATAAGGTTATTAAGGTGACCGCCCCGGCGGAAAGGCCGATCAGCAAAAAGACGTAAGCGACGGACGCGCCTAAGCTTATCAGAATCATGACGATGACGTTGCCGATCACCATGAACAAGGAGTTCATTATGTTGTTGGCGGCGATCACTCTGGCCCGCTGCGACGTCTCGGAGCGATGCTGCAAAAGAGCGTTCAAGGGGACGACGAAGACGCCGCCGACGACGCTGACCAAAAAACATAATATCCAAGTCAGAATATGGAGAGGACTTTGAAAAAAGACGGAAAAACCCATGGACATCGGCTCGGCCGAGGGCAAAAGAGAGACGACGTGTCCCAGAAGCAGCATCAGAACGGTCAAACATAGGGCCGAGCCGGGAACCAAAGAAACCGATATTTTCCCTTTGGTCAAGAAGTTGGCGACCAGAGAGCCTATGGCCACGCCCAAAGCGAAAGAAGTGACGAACAAGGTGTTGATTTCAGGACGACCGCCCATAAAGGTGGCCACCAGAACAGGCATCTGGGTTAGAAGGATGCTGCCCATGGCCCAAAACCAGCTGATGGCCAGCAAGGTCAGCCAGATGTCCTGGCGAGAGCGGGCGTAACGCAGAATGTCTCTGGTCGACAGCCAAATTCTGGGCTCCACGACGACCGTCTTGTCGGCCTGTTCCGAACGAGGCTGGAGCAGAGCGAAAAGACATCCCCCGCCGCCGACCAAAACCAGGCCCAGAGGGATAAGGACTTTGGTTCCTATTGGAAGATTGATCAGATAAGAGCCCAAGGCCGTGCCCAAAACGATGGCGATGAAGGTCGCCCCGCTGAAGAGGCTGTTTCCGGCCATAAGCTGGCGCTCTTCCAGGACTTCGGGCAGAAGACCGTATTTCACCGGCCCGAAAAAGGCCGACTGGGTTCCCATCAAAAAAAGAAGAGCGAACAAGCCGTAAATATGCCCGAAAATGAAGGACAAGGCCGCAAACGCCATGACGACCAGCTCGAAGATCTTGGCGACTTTGACTATCGCGCTTTTCGGATGCCGGTCGGCCAACTGGCCGAACATGGACGAAAACAAGAAGAAAGGCAAAATCATCAAAGCGGTGGCCAAACTAGACATGACGCTGCGAGAATCGGCGGCGAGAGCTATCGGTCCGTAAGCTATAAATGAAATCAAAGCCTGTCTCATAAAATTGTCGTTGAACGCCCCTAAAGACATGGCCCCGAACAGCGGCCAAAAGTTCCGCTTTTTCAAGACAGAAAGAAAGATGTTCATCTATAGCTCCTAACAGAAACAATATCCAGAAGTAAATCTATGAAGATAAATTTAAAAGATATTTAAAAATTGTATAACAGTAGAAAATAACTGTATTTCTACTGGACAAAATTATAGGCGAATGTTGAAAGCAAACTGAACAAGACGCAAAAGCGCACAAACTCATCCCTATATTCTGCCTGAAGATCTCTCCAAGCGTGCAATTCAGCTATGGGTAGGACCTCATTTTACAGCTAATCGTCTCATTATAGCACGTCGGCAAGCGCTAGCCAAAAACGAAATTGGCCAAGAGAGAAAACGAAAAGAAAACCGGATTTTTCCCCAAAAACAAAGTCCCCCGAATGTTCCAGACGCCTATTCGACGTCGGCCTGGCGAACCGAGAAGACTTTTGACAGGAGCGGCTTAGAGCTGAATAACCAAGCCAGACAATAAAACCAGTTGAAATTCTCGCCGGCTTTTTCTATAATGCTTAGGTTCTCTAGCTGATAATCGGCTTTTGTCGCGGCTGGGCTTGCGATTTTTTATTTCCGGTTCTTAATTTCCAAAAGGGTTTGATTCTTTATTTCCAAAATGGTTTGAGCTGGAAATTTAAGTTCGTCGAAGAAGATGACAGGGCGGGTATAGCTCAATTGGAAGAGTACCAGCTTCCCAAGCTGGGGGTTGCGGGTTCGATCCCCGTTGCCCGCTCCAGAAAAAATCAAAAAAAACATCTAAATTAGCTCAAACAGAGAACTTTTTTCATTTGCGTTTACCCATTCAACCCGATCGGGTTGAGTCCGGCAAGCGCATTTTTTTTAGCTTTATTTTGGGCAATATGGAAAAAACTGGCGAACGCGGAGGACGCGGCGGCCTCCAGTCGTCAGGAGAGCGAAAAAACGCCCTGACGGCCGACCTCCCAAACAATCCGTCAGGGCCGCTTGGCCGCCGGAAAGACGAAAACCGAGAAAAATAGAGGCTTTTTGCGGGTTTGGCTCCAAATCATGGCCCCATCCGCGTTCGCCTTCGGAGCGAAGGAGAACGGCCAGGCCCTTGAACGCCTTTCTTGCCTCAAGCGGGGCGCGAGTCTCTCCCTTAGCGACAAAAGCGTTGCGCTGAAAGCTCAACTTGTATATCATGACGACGTCGCTATCGTCCGCAAAAGCGTAAATGCAGACAAAACACCGTCTTTTCGTCCCAAACGTCAATTTAGAACAGTCGAGCATGAATCCCAGTTCCACTAAAGGCTATTATCGCTCTCTATCGCCGCTAACGTCTTCAGGAGCCTATCTGGCGGCCGGCGGCTGGCCAGGTCTTTTCCCCAACCAGGCCCCCTTGGAGCTGGAAATAGGCTTCGGCAACGGCGAATATTTGGCCAAATCTTCAGAATCGTCGCCGGACAGAAATTTCGTGGGACTGGAAGTGGCCTGGAACAGCCTGAAAAGGGCTTTGCGCCGCCTGGCCGTTCCGGCCAGAGACAACGTGCGCCTTCTGCATGTTCCGGCCTATCCGGCTCTGGCTCATTATTTTCGCCCGAAGAGTCTCTCGGTTGTCCGCTGTCTGTTTCCGGTGCCCTGGCCAAACGAAAAACAGGCCCGCAAAAGAATCTTCAGCCGAGCTTTCTTCAAATTGCTGGCCAACAGACTGACCGACGACGGAGTTTTCTTCATGGTCACCGACCACGAGGGACTGGCCCGCTGGACTATGGAGCAGGCCGGCGACTCGGAGATTTCGCTCGGCCTGACGGAAAGCCGGGAACTGTCAGACACGAAATATGAACGGAAATGGCTCTCAAGCGGACAAAACATCTTTTTTCACCTAACTGGACGCAAAAACAATCACCCGAATGCGGAAGAAACAGGTGTCGCCTACATGCAGCCGCGCATAAGCAACTTGATCGATCCTGACAATTATCGTCCCCAAGGCAGAAACACGGAGCCCACAGTGGTTTTCGGAGATTTCCTTTACGATTCTCGCCGTCGGCAAGGCCTTTTGGCCGTCAAAGTGGTCGAAGATCAGTTTATTCAGGAATTTTTCATCCGTCTGTCCCGGCAACCCGACGGAGCCTTCAAGCTGACCCCGGCTTTGGCCGGTCAAGTCTATCCCACCAAAGGGGTCGCCGCCGCCCTATCCTTGGCCGCTTTGGAGGATCTGAACAAATGATCGAGACTATAGCCGGACAGATTGAAAGAATCACTTACTTGAACGATGAAAGCGGCTTTTCCATCGTGACGCTCAAAGTCAACGGGATGAAGGAAGCCGTCACCGCCGTGGGCAATCTCAACGCCCCCTCCGTAGGAGAACTTGTCGAACTGGTCGGAGAATACAAACGTCACCCCCGCTTCGGCCTGCAGTTCGCGGCGACGTCCTGCGCGACTCGGCCGCCGACCAGCCTCGACGGCCTCTGCAAATACTTGGGCTCGGGTCTGCTCAAAGGAGTCGGCCCGGTGATGGCCGATCGCCTGGTCAAAAGGTTCAGTTTCGACGTCTTGGACGTCCTGGACAAATCCCCTGAGCGGCTGACCGAAGTCAAAGGATTGGGGCCTGTTCGGCGCGAGCAAATCATCGAAGCCTGGCGTTCCGTGACCGGCCTGAAGCAGCTTTTGTCCTTTCTGGCCGCCTTCGGCCTCGGCCCGGCTCTGGGCATCAAAATACTGAAACACTACGGAGCCGACGCCGAAAAGGTCATTCGTCAGGATCCGTACCGTCTGTCTTACGAAATCTTCGGCGTCGGCTTTCTGACCGCCGACAAAGTGGCCAGGCATCTGGGGTTCCCTCCCGACTGCCCCCAACGGCTGGAAGCCGGCCTCCTCTATTGTCTGGACGAAGCCGTCCGCAAAGGTCACGACTTTCTCCCTTCCGACGAGCTCTTGAACGCCGCCCGGCGCCTCATCCCCGAAGCGGGCCTGCAGGACATGGAAGAAGCGTTGTCCAGAATCGCCATCTCCGGCCGCATTATGACCGAACGGCAAGACGAGCCGGGACAGATGGACATTTACGTCCCCGCCACCTTCCGGGCGGAGAAGTGGGTCGGGAAAAGCCTGGCGGCGATCCTGCGCTCGCCCTTCTCCGTCCAGGTGCCCCGGGTGGAGAAGGCCATAGAATGGGCCCAAAAATCCATGAACATCCAGCTTTCGGAGGATCAGCGGGAAGCCGCCGTAATGGCCCTCAGCGAAAAATGTTGCCTCATCACCGGCGGACCGGGCACGGGCAAAACCACCATGACCAGAGTGATCTGTCAAATCTGGCGAGCGGTCACGCCCAGAGTGGCTCTGGTGGCCCCCACCGGCCGAGCGGCCAAAAGACTGTCCCAAGCCACCGGCTTCGAAGCGGCCACCATACACAGACTTCTGGAATACATCCCTAACGGCGGCGGCTTCGTGCACGGGCCCAACAACCGTCTTGAACTGGACATGCTTCTGGTCGACGAGGCCTCCATGCTGGACGTCCTTTTGACCAACCAGCTTCTGGGCGCGTTGCCGCCGACGGCAACTCTGATTTTGGTGGGCGACCAGGATCAGCTCCCGCCGGTCGGCCCTGGACGAGTTCTGGGCGACATTCTCGATTCGCGTTTGATTCCCGTCAAAAAACTGACCAAAATTTACCGGCAAGCCGAAAAGAGCCACATCATTCAGGCCGCTCACCTCATCAACAGCGGCCGCACCCCGGCCGACCTCCAAAATTCCCTAGATTCCGATTTTTTCTTCGTGTCGGAAGACGATCCGTCCAAAATCATCGACAAAATAACCAAGCTGGTCTGCGAACGAATCCCCAAAAAACTTGGCCTCGACCCCAGAAACGACATCATGGTCCTCTCGCCGACCAAAAAGGGGGAATTGGGAACGGCGAATCTCAACGCCGTTCTGGGCCGCATTTTGAACCCCTCCCAAAGCCCGACCGTCAACCGCTTCGGCCAGATCCTTCGTCAAAGCGACCGGGTCATGCAGGTGAGGAACAATTATCAGAAAGAAGTCTATAACGGCGATTTGGGCCGGATACTCTCCATAGACATGGAGGAGCAGGAACTGGTCGTCGATTTCGACTCCCAAAAAGTCAAATACGACTTTTCCGACCTCGACGAGCTGACCCTGGCCTGGGCCTCGACCGTTCATAAGGCTCAGGGCTCCGAGTTTCCGGCCGTGGTCATCCCCGTCCACTTGTCCCACCATATAATGTTGAGCCGAAAACTGTTCTACACGGCCATAACCAGAGGCAGACAAATGGTCTTCATGGTCGGCTCTTCAGAGGCTTTGAAAAAAGCGGCCAGCAACAATCGAGAGGAAAATCGTTACAGCAACCTGCATAAATTCCTCTACAAAGCCATTAATAGTCCAATGAACATTTAGACACGCGTCATATCGTCAACTTTAAACGCATGAAATTATAATTTTTGCCAGCTCTTTTTTATGTTAAACCTTATCATCCTCCTTCCGAGCGCATCTTTAAGGTTTTTTTATGAAATTATTGTCGTACAACGTCAACGGCTTACGGGCGGCCTCGGCCAAGGACGGCTTCTGGACCTGGTTCCATTCGTCCCGAGCGGACGTGATCGCCATTCAGGAAACCAAAGCCCGCGAGGAGCAGTTGGCGGGAGAGCTGACGACGCCGGGGAAGTACTTCTCGTACTTTTCCTCGGCCGCCGTCAAAAAAGGCTACTCCGGCGTCGCCGTCTATACGAAATCCGAACCCCTCAGAGTGACCCGCGAACTGCCCGACGAAGAACTGGCTCAAGAGGGACGCCTGCTGCATTTGGAATTCAACGACTTTCATTTTCTGAACGTCTATTTTCCCAACGGGCAAAGCAATTCTGACCGGCTGGATTTTAAGCTGCGTTATTTTGAAGCTTTCCGCGACTACGCCAGAATGCTGAGACGCGATAAGCCCGTGGTGACCTGCGGCGACTTCAACATCGCCCACAGAGAAATAGATCTGGCCCAACCGGAACTCTACGAAGACATCTCGGGTTTTCTGCCGGAAGAACGCCGCATCGTCACAAATCTTGTCAAAGAGGGTTTTCTTGACGCCTTCCGCACTCTCAACGGCGACATAGCCGAACAGTACACCTGGTGGTCCTATCGCGGCGGCGACAGACGCCGAAATCTAGGCTGGCGAATAGACTATTTCCTGACCAGCTCCGAACTTCAGGAAAAACTGATCCGAGCCTGGATCGAACCGCAGATACATTTCTCCGACCACTGTCCCATAGGTTTGGAACTCGACCTCTGACCTTTCCGACCGTCGCCGTTTCGTCTTGCGAAAGAATTTATTTCGAACGAGCGTTCCCCAAAAAAAACGCCGTCCTATGCGGCTGCGGCCGTTCAAAACGACATCTCCAGGACTTTGCTTACAAAAGACCCG
Organism: Deltaproteobacteria bacterium; assembly: GCA_031254895.1. GTDB lineage: Bacteria > Desulfobacterota > Desulfarculia > Adiutricales > Adiutricaceae > JAIRNQ01. The sequence goes on along the minus strand of JAIRTO010000085.1, from coordinate 625 downwards.
CGCCCCCGCTTCGGGGGGCGTTATGTTACACGTAACATAACGCCCCCAAGGCGCACCTTTCTCAGGGCTCCAATCGAGGGGGTAGCCGAACTGTTGATTGACTCGTCTCTGGGCCTCCGGTCCGTCCACGCCGGCTTTCCAGAGGTCGGTCAGGGCGCGGTTCCAGGCGCGGACTTTTTCCACATCCATCGGCGGACGTTTGGGTCGCTCCACGATCGGTTTAAAAATTTTGCCAATGCGGCCCACCAGGTCGCTTACGGATTTCCCAAGCCGGGCAGCCCGGCGGCGTAACGCCTGGGAGGCCCGCTCCCGTTCCTTCTTCAACATGGGGAGCAGGTCCAGCCAGTCAAAAAACTTTTCGGTGAAGACGCGTATGGCCCGCAGGCCGACATAAGCCCCTTCCGCGTTCAGGCGGCGGGGTTGCTTCACGTTTAGGAATCCAGCCTCTTTGAGGACACCGATGGCCCGCTCACAGCGGCGTTGCCCCAGACCGGTTTCGGCAATAATGGTCTTCATGTCCACATCAATAAAGCCATTGGCCGGGGTTGGAAGACCCACGCAGAGAGAGGACAGGTTCAGACGCTTGAGCAGGGCCTCAATGACGATTTGGCAAGCCTCCCGGCGC
>JAIRTO010000325.1 GCA_031254895.1 Deltaproteobacteria bacterium | reverse complement strand
TTTTAGTGGAACATTTATATTGTCTTTTTTGTTTACTTTTTTTTTCTGTATTTATTCACATATTAGGTAAAAATATAATATTTTGACTATTTTTATAGTAAAAGTTTTATAATCATAAGTTTATTTCATTTCTATTATTGCTTGAGTTAATAATGAAAATTTTAGTTCTTGGGGCCTCCGGCTTGCTGGGCCATGCCATTTTTACTGAACTTGTGGACTATGGTCTGGATGTTTACGGTTCGGTCAGAGACTCGGAAAAATTCAAAGATATTCTGCCTGCCGAATATTTCAAGCGGTTGGTGGACGGCGTCAACGCTAATGATTTTTCTACCATCGAAAAAGCTGCTTTAAAACTCTGGCCTGACGTGATCATCAATTGCATCGGTCTGATTCGCCAGAAAGAAGAGGGGCGCGAAGCTCTGCCTTGCATAGAGATTAACGCCAGATTTCCTCACTTGCTTTTCTCTCTGTCTAGAGGCATGCGCTGTCGCCTGATTCACTACAGCACTGACTGCGTCTTTGACGGCAAAAAAGGAGCGCCTTATGTCGAAGGCGATTATTGCAGCGCCAAAGACGTATACGGGATCAGCAAATTTTTGGGGGAAGTGACTTTTCCTAGAGCTTTGACTTTGCGGACGTCCGTCATAGGGCATGAACTATTTGGAGAAACAAACGGCTTATTGGAATGGTTTTTGTCCCAAGAGGGCGAAGTCGCAGGATTTGTTCGAGCCATATTTAGCGGACTCCCTGCGGTGGAACACGCCCGAATTTTATATAAGCATATTTTGCCTAGCGGTTTGCACGGCCTATACCAACTTGCTTCCTCCCCGATCTCTAAATATGACTTGCTGCGTTTGATGGCCAAAGTCTACGGCAAAGAAACTCTCATTCAGCCTAACGATTTCATCGTCGAAGACAAGACGTTGTCCGGCGAAAAATTTTTTCAATTCACCGATTACGTCGCCCCGCCTTGGCCCGATTTGATGACCAGTCAATATAACAGCTATTTGGCCCATAAAAGGTTGTACCATGTCTGACGTTTTGCAAAACGCCTTCGCCGGCAAGCGAGTTCTTATCACCGGAGGCACCGGTTCGTTGGGGAAAACGCTCGTCAACACTCTTCTGGAAGGCAAGTATGGCTGCCCGGCCAAAATAATCATTTTTTCCCGGGACGAAGCCAAGCAATACTATATGCGCATGCATTACGAGCAGGTTAGGGCGACCGAAGAAATCGTCTTCAACAATTTTAGAAAAATACTGGAGTTTCGGATAGGCGACGTCCGCAATTACGCGTCATTGTGCGGGGTCTTGCGAAATATCGACATCGTCGTCAACGCGGCCGCTTTGAAGCAAGTTCCCTCCTGCGAGTATTTTCCCTACGAGGCCACTCAAACCAATATCGTCGGGGCGGCCAACATCATCAGGGCCATTGAAGAGCAACACTATGCGACAGAAACGGTCGTGGGCGTCTCCACCGACAAAGCCTGCCTGCCGGTCAACGCCATGGGCATGACCAAGTCTCTCCAAGAGCGCCTGTTCATCTCCGGCAACATCAATTGTCCTCAGACTCGCTTTATTTGCGTGCGGTACGGCAACGTCCTGGCCTCCAGAGGCTCGGTCATCCCCTTGTTTCACGAGCAAATCCGCAACGGCGGCCCCCTGACCATCACCACCCCGGATATGACCCGTTTTCTGCTGCCTCTCAGCGAAGCCGTGACGACCATCGCCACGGCCATCAGCGAAGCCGAGAGGGGAGAGACGTATATCCCGAAAATAGAGTCGGCTTTAATAACCAATGTCGCTCGGGCTTTGATAGGCGACCGAAACGTCTCCATCAAAAACGTCGGCATCCGCCCAGGCGAAAAAATCCATGAAATGCTGATTTCTCAGGAAGAAGGTTTAAGGGCATACGATCGGCAAAAATACTACGCCATCGCCCCGCTGTTGCCCGAGCTTCACGTTCCGCAAAATCAGGATCTGTTGTTGGGACAGGCGTATTCTTCCAACGATCACGTCATGTCCTTTGAAGACACCGTAGCCCTTTTGCGACAGCATAAATTGATGCCTGAAGATATGGAGCAAAACGGCGATTTAGAGTTGTTGGCTTGATTTTTTTATGCTTTTTATCGGTAAAGAGTTATTGTTTTAGACGTTAACGTTTTAATTTTAGCATTATTAGATATAGAAAAGAAAAAAATGCCAAAATTATGCATTCTTGTTCCAGCTTACAACAGCGCACATTTTTTGCCGGATCTGGTGAAGCAGATTTCTGAGAACCTGCCGTCCGAGGAAGACGAAATTATCATCCTTGACGACGGCTCCTCGGACGACACCTTTGAAGTCGCCAAATCTTCGCCCCGGGTGAAAGCTTTTTCGAACGGACAGAACAAGGGGTATGGCTACACCAGTCATCGCTTGTATCAACTGGCTCTGGAAAACGGCGCCGATTACGGCCTCCATATGCACAGCGATTTCGGCCATGATCCGAAAAATATAGGGAAGCTGATCAAGGCTCAGGCAGAAAACGGGGGCGACGTCGTGGTCGGCTCGCGCCTTTGTTATCTTTACGAGCTTCTAAATCAGGGGTTCTGGCGTCTTATGGACAAGAAAGCCAGAAATAACATGCCTCTTTTGAGGGTGGCCGGGCATTTTGCCGTCACCGCCGTTCAAAATTTCTGCTACGGCACGAAACTTCATTGTTTTCATGAAGGCATGCGACTGACCGGCAAAAAAGCCATGGAATGGATAGCGGCTCAGGATATGCCACTGTGGTATCAGTACGACGGGCAGCTGTATATGAGACTGAGCAAAAACAATTTCCAGGTCGCCGAGATTGCCGTCCCCCCTCTCTATGTCCGTCAGGTGAAATCGTCTGCTCCTCCCTTTCGATATGGCTTCAAATGCCTCTCCATGGCCATAAGATACAAGTTGAAAAGAAAATAGACGACTCCGAATCTGTTTGTCGGATCAAACCCGTCCATCTTTCTGTAAGCTCAAACTGGTTTGGCGGAGGCGTCAGTGGCGGAGACAAGAACGGCGGAGGAAAGTTCGGCGGAGCGCAGACGTTTCTTGGATAGGTTCGATGGAAGAGATAACTTTAACTGACCTGGAAGGCCTTTTTGTCGGTCACGCTGAAGACTTGGCAGCCAAAACCGGCTGTACGGCCATTTTGGCTCCAGGCGGGGTCACGGCTTCGGCAGTCAATCCGGGATTCGCTCCGGGGAGCAGGGAGACGGATCTGCTCAAACCGGAAAACGCCGTTCAGCAAATTCACGGTGTATGTTTGTCTGGGGGCAGCGCCATGGGGTTAGCGGCGGCGTCCGGAGTGGCTAGGTTTTTATTGCAGAGCGGCTGTGGTTTTGACGCCGGCTTTCTCAAGGTTCCCATTGTCCCGGCGGCCGTGATTTTTGATTATCCGGGCAATCGGTCTCTGGGATGCCTACCTGACGAGCGAATGGGCTTTGAGGCCGCCAAGAACGCCTCCCGGGATCCGGTGAGGTCAGGTTCATTCGGCGTCGGCCTTTCCGCCTCTTCAGGCAAAATTGGCGGAACCGATTTGTCGAGCCCGTCTGGACTGGGCTCTTTTGGTGTCAGAACGAAAGGCCTTGAAATTGCTTGTCTGGCCGTAGTCAACTCTTTAGGGAGCGTGGTGGAGCCTGAAACTGGACAAATCATCTCCGGTCTGAGACGGTCGGACGGTTCTCTGGCCGATCGGGCCGAGATCCTCGAGACCATCTGGAAAGCGTCTCAGAACGCCTCCTCTTTCCCAGGCCATACTGTTCTGGCGGTTATCGCCGTCAACTCCCGTCTGTCGAAGCTGGAGACCTGGCGATTGGCGAAAATGGCCTCCGTCGGCCTTACCAGGGCTATTTATCCGGCTCACCTTTTGCTTGACGGCGACACTGTCTTCGCCTTGTCCACCGGAATCGGCCCAGAAGCCGATCCCAGTTGGCTTGGGGCCTTGGCCGCCGACGTGGTCAGCGAAGCCATTATGAGGTCTGTCGCTAGGT
>JAIRTO010000270.1 GCA_031254895.1 Deltaproteobacteria bacterium | reverse complement strand
CAGCTCCTCTAGGGCCAAAGATCTGCCGACTCGTTATCGCGCCGGAAACGTGGGCTCGGCCAATAAAATCAAAGCCTTGGCCATTTGGGGGACGGCGGCGCTCCTCATCGGGTGGATTGCCCTGTCTCTGTTTCACCCGGAGGCCGCCGCTCCTCCGGCGGAAGCAGTATTGGAGAACGTTCAGGCGGCGGCGGCGCCTCCTCCCGCTCCGGCGACGGCTCCGACGATAGCCATGCGTTTGGGGCCTCCTCCAGCTCCAGGCTCCGAGCCGACGGAGGCGGTTCAAGACCCCTCGCCGCCTTGGCCGGCAGACGTTTCTTTCTCTCCGGAAACGGCCGAGTCCGCTCCTTCGGTTCAATCTGAGAACGAGAGCGTCGACTTCAGCGGGAGCGGCGAGAACGGCGGCGACGCCGGAAGCGACGATGGCGACGCCGGAAGCGGCGAGAGCGGCGGCAAAGTTTCCGCCATACAGACGGCCGCCCTGTCCATCTCCGAGCCCGCCCAAGGCGGAGGGAGCTCTCTCGGGTTTTTTTCTCCTGACGAGCAGACGATCCGATTGCCCCAAGGGGCGTTGTCCCAAGGGGCCAAGCTCATGTCTCCCGGGATCTCCAGCATGGAGCCCATCGGCATGTTGGCGAACGCCGACGGCTCAAAGCCTCAGGTGAAAATCGTGCCGGATGAGCCGCCGAGAAGGAGACTTACCGATCAGCCCAGACCCAGCGGCGCGTCTCCGCCTCCTTTGACGGATCCCAACAGCTCCGGGCCCATGTCTTATTCGGTCATGGTCGGTTCTTACCGCGAGGCGGACAACGCCGAAAGAGTCAGACAAAAGATGGCGGAAGCCGATCTTCCGGTCGTGGTTCTGACGGTGACCACCGGCAACACCGTTTGGCACCGGGTCATCAGCGGGAATTTCGAAAAGCTGTCCGACGCCGAGGCCTATGGCCGCGAACTCGTCCAAAGAAAAATTGTCGACGACGCCTTCGTGTTTTCGCGTACCATGTGACCTGCTTGGCCGAACGCCATATGAAGCGCTTTGTCGATCGTCATATGATGCTCTTTGTGCGACTCTTTGCGAAGCGCCGTAGGAAGCGTTTCGAGATCCGCTTTTTTGACGATTCGCCCCTTTTCGCGCCTCGCCGGAGAGTCGCCAAGCCCCGATCACCCGCCCGGTTTGAGGCCTTTTTCGGCCTTCGCCGCCATATTTTCAGCCTGTCTTGAAGCAAACGGAACAATGCGTCTAATTTCCACTGAAATCATAGGAGCCGAGGTCAGAGATCTGTTTCTTTCCACAGCCTATCTGTTGCCGGAAAAAGTCAGGTCTCGTCTCGTCTCGGCCATGGCGGAGGAAGTTTCTCCTCAAGGTCAGGCCGCTCTCTCGACCATCTTGAAAAACGCCGAAATGGCCACCACCGCCTTCACTCCCCTGTGTCAGGACACCGGACTGGCGCAAGTCGTTCTGGAACTGGGCCAGGCCGTGCATCTGGACGGTCCTCCTCTGGGCCAGGCGGTGGATTTGGGCATGCGACAAGCCTACGAGACGGGCTATCTCCGCAAATCCACCTGTCACCCGCTGACCCGCCAAAACTTGGGCAGCAACAGCCCCGTCAGTCTGGAGACGATAATAGTCCCGGGAGATCAAGTCTCTATCCGGATTTTGGCCAAAGGCGGAGGATGCGACAACAAAAGCGTCCTTTTGAATCTGCCTCCCGCTTCCTCCCTCGATACCGTCAAGAAAGCCGCAGTTTCGGCGGCTTTGTCCGCCGGGCCGGATTCCTGTCCTCCCTATTGTCTGGGCATGGCCATCGGGGGCAGCTTCGAGTCCGCTCCCAGACTGGCCAGGCGAGCGCTTTTGGATTTATGGGAGGATCCGCCCATGACCCCGGAGGAAGAAGATTTGGCCGGGAGCATTCTGGAAGAGATAAACGCTTCCGGTTTGGGTCCCATGGGCCTGGGCGGCCGCGTCACCGCGCTGGGTCTTCGGCTGAAGCTCTATCCTTGCCACATCGCTTCTCTGCCCATCGCCGTTTATCTCAACTGCCATTCCTTCCGGACGGCTAAACTGGTTCTCTAAAGCCTTCGTTCGCTTAGGCGAACAATAGCCCAATAGGCGCGGCGACAATTCTGTCGCCGAGGGGAATGACTTCCGGCCCAGTATATGCGACCACGCCGCGGACAAAATTCTGTCCCAACACACTGCGCAACGACGCAATACCTTTTATGTCGCGTGAAGATGCGCTGGCGGAGAGTTTCACTTCCACGGCGGCAACTCGTCCTGCCCGATCTTCAAGTACCAAGTCCACTTCCTCGCCGCTTTGCGATCGATAATGATAGAGCTTTACAGGGTGTTCTGTCCAACTGTTTTGTTTTAGCAATTCTCCGACCACAAAGGACTCCAGAAGCCGCCCGGCCATAATTGAATTACCAGCCAGGCGTTCCTCATTCGCCCCGCACAAATGACAGGCTAGACCTGAATCGATAATGAGCAACTTGGCCCATTTGAACAAGCGTTTGCTCAGGTTGATGGACCATGCCGGCACAAGCCAGATAAGAAAAAGTGCCTCCAGCCACGAAATATCGAGACTGAGAGTGCTGGCGGGGATTTTTGTGCTCCGGGACAGTTCCGCCTGGTTGCACAGCGTTCCAGAGCGAGCGCCCAGAAGATCCAGCAAACGGATAAAACCGCTGATGGACTGAATGTTGGCGATGTCCCGAACATCCCTTTCTATTAGCATAGTGACGTAAGAATCGAACCAGCGCTCACGGCGTTTGGGGTTGTTTCTGAAGATAACATCCGGGTAGCCGCCCCTCGTCATGGCCTCTAGCAGAGCTTCTTTTGACAAGGAGCACTTGCCCGATCCTTTCCCGGGAAAGTCTTTCTGAAACAGCGCCTGGATGAAATCTTCCCTTGTTCCAGCTATTTCCCCTTGCGAAAAAGGGTATAGAGTCTGCACTTCCACGCGGCCCGCCAAAGAATCCGCTATGCCCGGCAAGGTTAGGAAGTTGGCTGAACCGGTCAGAAGGTAACGCCCGGCATGCCGTTCGCGATCCACGTCCTCTTTGATGGCTAGCATCAGAGCAGTTGCCCGTTGCACTTCGTCGATGATTACCGGCTTTTTTAGCTCCTGTAAGAAGCCTGTGGGATCTTCCCGCGCTCTGGCCAGAGCAGTTGCTGAATCGAGGCTGATGTATTGGCGACTGTTTTCAAATTTAGAAGACTCTTCGGCCAGTTGCTTCACCAGAGTAGTTTTGCCGGTCTGGCGTGCCCCGCAGAGAAAAACGACCGGAGTGTCGGCCAAAGCATCAATCAACTGTGTGTGTAATGTACGCTTATTCATGGTGTAAAATTTACCATACTGTGGTGGATTTTACAAGATGATGAATTTAAAATGTGCTCGAGCAAGAAAACAACTATTTAAACAATCTCGTCTTATCAGAAACTAAAACCATGATCGCTAGAACTATCGTTTCAGTGGTGTTCCCACACCTGCATGTAGTGTCCAACACGGCGGCAGCGACATTCGGCAAGTGGCGGATATAATGACATTTATCTTGGGAGCAAAGTTATAAAACTCGCTGTAGTCGAGAAACCCTCTTTAAGGGCAAAGGGCAATATGCCTACCTGTTCGTCATCCCAGACGAAAGGAATCGTAGCATATTCGCCGGGAAGGGCGTATCTAACCTTTTGTGTAACATGTTTTACGTTAACTACAGCGATCGAGGGTGAACTAGTTCGTCGTACTGTATAATCAGTCAGGTAGTGCTGTAAAATCGCCCATGCAGTGGAGGATTTTACACCATAACTGCAGCGATTGTGCGCGACTAGTTCGTCGTACTGTATAATCAGTCATACAGTGCTGTAAAATAACCCATGCAGTGGAGGATTTTACACCATTAATTTCCAAGAAATACGAAGCGGAATACCACCAACACTTGCTGTTCATAGTCACCGTTTTGGGACAAATATCCTCGGCCCAGTATGCTCTCGCAAATCGCTGTCCGAGGTCAGGAGCAATATGCCTTCAGTTTTTGGCTGTGCTATGGGCATTCTGTCAAAAGGATTTTTGTGGATCTGGGGTGGATCATTGACCGACAGGATATGCAGGCTGGTGATTGACAGTTCTTGGTCCCGGTTGTCCAGTAGGCTGCTCCGGAGCGCTTCAGAGTTAACTTTGAAATCATCCCTACCAAAGCTTTTGTCGATACAGATTTTCCAGATGCTGACCGAGCTAAAATAAAGTTTGTTATCGACATCAAGAACGAGCGTCTCGGCTTCATTAGGAAGCGTCCCGGCTGCGAGCCAGAGCAGCATTTGCGTATCAAGTAAGAGCTTCATTTTGACCACTCGAACATGGCCTGGATTTCGTCTTTGCCTATAGAGTCAAAATCCTCTGGTATTTCCAGCCTTCCCTTGAGAAGTCTACTCTATTGGCGTGATCAGGCAGTGGCGCGTAAGCACTCTCTGTCACCATGGGCTTACCTGATTTGGCATTGACAAACGATTCGCTGTGAAAAGCCTTTTCGATCAGCTTGGAAATATTTTGTCTTGGATTTATTTAAATTTATCTTTTGCTTAAGTTTGACTAAGCAAGCAAGCAAGCAAGCAAGCAAGCAAGATAAGTATTTAACTAATTTTATTGTGATAAATTTCACATTGTAGATATCTAAAATGTATCCCTTTGGTTAATATTATATGGATTTAGGAATATTATAGCGTAATTGACAAGAGAACAATATCTTTTTGTAACTATTCTCTTTTGCCCTTTAGATTTCTGACAAGAGGCTTTCAGGCTCTCCTTGGTCTTGGGCGGATGTGGAAGGAACTAAACTGATAATAAAATAAGATATTCGGCCGCATATCCGAAACATCTGACAAGCTGCCAAGGAGGTGACATTCGTGCATATAAGATCCATGATAAAATATTAGATTATTTTCGAAACGAGGAAGGCACCGTTATACGCAGCTTCGTTCGCAGCTGCCGACGAAACTTCTTGAACCATGCGGAAGCCCAAAAAATACTCTTTCGCGGAGAAACGTCGCAATTTGTAATGGAGACCAGCTAGATTTGCCGATTGTCGTTTTCGGCATCCTGACGAGCGAAAGCTATTGAGAAGCTCTTTCGGCATTTTCCATCGGCAGCCGGTACATCGACCTAGACTATGTGGAATATTTCCTCCCGTCATGGTGGAATAAAATCTAGAGTGCGAAAGGGCAAAGACAGCCGCTTAACAGGCGTCAATCATCTTGGCGTTGCCCAAAAAGGCCCTGTCGACAACCTAATGGGCTCTTTTTTTTGCCGTTCTTCAGCGAGCAGGCGGCGCGAGATGGCGACGAAAAACCCCGGAACACTTATTTCGGCGGAATATAGGGATTGCTCTGAGAGCAAGCTGTGAGACGTCGCTTGCGTATGGCTGAGGGAGGGGTCTTTAATAGTTGCTCTCTTAGGATTAGGGGAACAGCTGAACAACCCAAAAATTTTCTGTCATGGTCGAATTCGATCGCGTTAAAATATCAGCCGGCCACAACTTTTTTAAACTCTCTCCTCAAAAGGGATGCCAATCGCCGACGCCCTAAGTCTTCAATCCCCTCCGGCGGAGCTGGCGCCGGAATTTTTGCCCATGCGGCTATTGCGTTGGAGTTCGCTTTTGGATATCTCCGAAATTTAGGCTCTATCCCAACAGCGATCATCTGCGGCCCAAACGGATGAACGCCGCCGTCTGGCCTTTGACTTTGAAGTCAAAAGAGAGTCGTCAAAAGCAAATTGCCGTATTCGTCCGGACGCCGTCATGTTCCAGCCTGTGCCCAAAAGACTCTGCGCCGCTAAAAATGAATATGGCCTAAGCCGGGGAAGCCCATAGGCCGAACGTCGCTCTGTTCGGTCGGTCAGATAGGCAATGGCCCGAACGGCGGGCCGAAACAAGCGTCATTTCGGCGCCAAACCAGGCATGTTCCAATGACGCCGTTTCGATTTCAACTTGATAGGAAAAGGAAGGAAAAATGAAGAAAATTGACGCCCATGCCCATGTGGGCTATTTCGGTTCCTGGTGCGACGTCGGGCTGACGGCTCAGGAGATGGTTTCCTGCATGGGGGAACATGAAATTGAAAAGAGCCTTATCAGCTATCCCGACAACTCCGTCACCCGCGAGGCGTTGAAACTATACCCGGAGAAATTTCTGGGTCTGGCCTGGATGGATCCCAACCAGGGGGAGAAGGCCCTTGACGAGTTTTCCTCTCTTGTGGACGAAGGGAATTTTGTCGGTCTGAAGCTGCATCCGCTCTTCAACGCCTACACGGCGAACGACGCAGTTGTTTTTCCCTTGATCGAGCAGGCCCGGAAAAAGGATCTGCCCGTGTTCATCCACTCGGGGCATCCCCCCTTTTCCCTGCCCTGGAGCATAGGACAGCTGGCGGAGGCATATTCCGACGCGCGTTTCGTCATGGTCCATATGGGGCACGGGCATGGAGTATACATCCAGGCCGCCCTTGACGTCGCCGTCAAGCATGACAACATCTGGCTGGAAAATTCAGGCATGCCCATGCACACCAAAATCAGGGAGGCTTATCGGCAGGTGGGCCGGGAGCGGATTTTTTGGGGAAGCGACGCCCCCTTCCATCATCATGCCGTGGAAATTCTGCGCACCGAGGTCTGCGGGCTGACGGAGGCGGAACTGGAGGATGTCTTTTACGGGAACTGCAAACAATTTATGCGGCTGTGACGGCTTTGGGAAGTCGGCCGCGTCAATTGCAGTCAATTGCGTTCTCTGGCCAACCGCGCTCGACCGGTTGGCCAGGGAGCAAGGGGAACCGCGCTTCCGCCGCAGCCGGCGCGTCAAAACAGCATCCATACGATCATCTGGGCGGTTTTGACGCGGAACTGACAATCTATCCGGCGAGATCAATAATCCGCTCCGCTTCCGGAGCTCAGCGAATGTAATTGACGGCGTCAAAACAAGTCTAGAAAAAGGGTCATTTATGGCGCATAGAGCCTTATAGTCTAGTTGTTCCTGATCAGTAGGGCATATAGTGAAGAAAACGCTCGATAAAGAAAAAAGGACTTAGATTTTTCTCTAAGTCCTTATTTTTTTGCGTCCCCAAGGGGAAACGTAGACGCAAGTTATTCCGATATCGGAACAGCTGCCGTCAAAGTTCAAATTATGCAACCTCTCTTCGTCGTATAGCAGTCTCGACCGTCAATCTGTTCTATCTGCGGGACGATTGTTCGGCGGGCGAAGGGGCAAGGATTATTCTCTCTACGCCTTCTAGGCAGGTTAACTCGATTTATTGGCCAAGGCCGATCATTGAAAAGGATTGACCAGTTCGCAACTATTTTTCATCAAAAGTCAGTAGACGGTCAAATGCCTGACCAAGTTGTTGTTGTTGCTGTCGACTGCTTTTTCGGCCAGGAAGCGCATGGGCCAAGGTTCATTTCGGTCAAGGACGGAGGAGTTGGCCGACTCCAACAGTTTGTCTTCGAAAGACGGTCTGTTCCGGGAAAGCGCCCGGAATATTTCCGTTTAGAAGGCCCTGTCTGACCCATGGCCTTCTTCGGGCCGAGCCGATGGCATGTTTTTCAAATTATCCCTAAGCGCACAAGCGCAAGCCTAGAGCGTGGGCGGCATGGTTGTCTGACTTGGCTGGTCTGTTTTGGGCTCGGTTAAGCTAAATCAAGGCCATCGACCGACTAAATTTTTCTTTGGCTATTTGGTTAATTAGGGCTTGTCTGGTGGAGAGAGTTAAATTTTTTTAACGGTATAAAGTGAAATATTTATCATCAATGTCGCGGTAGAACAAAACTTTGGATAATACATATCGCTAAAGTAAACATGACTGTCCTTTTGGCGAAATAATATGATTCAGCTATGCGAGCGCTAAAGAAATTGCTCATTTATGCGATTGAAATAAAAATGGAATGATAAAACTTAAATAATTTAAATTACTTTAGCTCTTTAAGGGCAAAAATTCAGTTTTGGCCAGATCCAACAGTCAAACAGCTAATTTCGATATTGAGTAATGAAAAAAAACGAT
>JAIRTO010000269.1 GCA_031254895.1 Deltaproteobacteria bacterium | reverse complement strand
CTCACGCCGCGCGGGCGTGGCGCTTAGCTTCTACGCCTCGCCGGCGGAGCCATCGAGATTGTCGACTTCCTTGACGATTTCGTCGGCCAGTTCCAAAAGTCCGCTCTTTTTCATGAAATGGGCCAGAGTGGTTCCTGATTTTCGGCGGCATTTCAAGGTGATGGGGGTCTGTCGCAGGGAGCCAAGTTCGGCGTAGACTTTTCTGGCTTCAGAAAGCCGGCCAATTTTGCTTAAGGCGGTGATGAGGACTAAGCCGGCTTGAGCTCGCCTGTTCACTATTTCGTTCGTCGAGCCCATGGAGGTCATGTCGTTGTAGACCTCCAAGGCTTGGTTGTAATCGCCGCGTTTCAAAGAGCTCTTTATCACGTCAATGGAAGCTCTGGTGATATGTTCGCCCAAAATATGACGAGGCTCAAGCTCTCTCATGAAGTCGTACAATTGCTTGATTCGCGTGTGTTTCTTTTTATTGCAAAGTTTGATCATGTCCACGGCGATCAGGCATTTTTGGCGATTCACGATGGGGTTGTTGGGCATGTTTTTGACTGTCTCGAAGATATTGGAGGCCGACGACCACATGTTCTCTTCCATAAAGGCGGCGACCAGGCAGTCAGCCGCCTGCGCGGCCACTTGAGAAGCCGCGCAATTGGCCCTGATGTCGAGGGAAAGCAGAGATTCGTACAATTTCGTCGCTTCGTTGAATTTCCACATTTGCAGATTGTCAATGATCAGGTTGAAGGCGGACTTTGACAGAAGATGGTGGAGATTGCCGTAGAAATCGGAGTTTTCGTCCAGCTCTTCCAGACAAGCTTCGAACGCTTCGACGTCCATGTTCTCGTCGAAATCTTCGCCGTTCGGACCGTAAAAGGCGGTGTTTTTGAGGGTCCCATGGTCGTTTTCGTCAAGAGCCAACAAACCAGCGTCGTAGTCGTCGTCATCGTAGAAGAAGTCGTCGTCGTCGTCAAAATACGAGCCCGGTCTTACGTCCTCTTCCACGTAAGTTTTCAAGAACTCCTCGACGATCGCGAAGTATTCCTGATAGATCCGACTGGCTGAAGATATGAGTCCGCAGCTGCCCAAATAGCTGACCAGATTGACCTGAGCTTTGCCCATTTCGAACAGAACCTTCATCGTTTTCGGGAATTGGTCAAAATCCTTGTATAATTTTAAGGCCTTATCCAACATGTTGTCCGAGATGTAGGAGGTGAGCAGGGAAAAACAGGCTACGGCCGTCACTTCCGCGACGACGGGAATATTTTCCCCCCATTCGAAGAAATCGCGATAGAGTTTCTCGGCTTTGAGATAACGTTTTTTTTCCGCATAGCCGTCCATAAGCAGATAGGCGGCGTAAAGCTTTTCCGGAGCCAGTTCCGGAACGTCTCCGACGGCTTCATTGATCTTTTCGAAAAAAGCCTCAGCCTCGTCGAAGAGACCTTTGTCCAGCAGATCGGTCAGCAAGTTGACCATCGACTTGAGGCGCAGTCTCTGTATTTTTAACGACTTCCCAAATTCGTCGAAGGAGTCGATGATCTTATAAGCCTTGTCCATTTGGCCGAACTCGCCGTAAATGAAGCCCAGGTTTCCAAAAGCCTTGCAGCGCTCAAGCTCGTATTCTGGGGAGTCGTCCAGCCCCTTGAGAAAATGATATATTTCCTCGGCTTCGGCTATGCGGCTTTCGTTGGCGTAGCCTATGAGCTCTATGGACACGCTGACGATGTAATGCGGTTGAGGATGCTTTCCGTGCATCTCGAGCATTTCCAGATACGTCTTTTTGGCCGGTTCCCATTGGCCGGCCGCGAGCCAACCGTGAATGACGTTGCTGGCCGCCATGAACTTCGAGATCACGTCTTCGTAGCCGTTTCCGGGGAAAGGCAGTTCGTCGTAAAGCTTTTGACCCAAGAGAGGCTGCTTGGTCTGGGAATAGCCTGAAGTCATGTTTACGGCGCACTGGTTGAGGATGGTCTTTATCTCGTCAAAGTCGTAAGCCTCGGGACTCAAGGGAACGGGAGACTTCAGCGCCATTTCTTCCGTCGCCGGTTTTGAGGAGACGAGAGTCAGCTTTGGCCTAGCGGAACTCCGACCGGGCGGGAGCAAGGAAATGTCGGGCGCGTTGTTTTGGCTTTCTTTCCTGTTGATCAAGGTCAGGTCGGCTTCTTGCCCCAAAAGGCTTCGCAAGGAGTCGAAGATGATCTGGGACTGCTCCATCTCTCCTAAGGAAGAGCGGTGTCTGACGAGTTCGAAGCCGGCCCTGGCCATGTAAATGTAGGTCATGGCAGGCGGATTGGACTTCAAAAAGGAAAAATACAATTCTTGAGCTTCAGGGATCCGTCGATTCTCCGCCAAGCCTATTATTAGGTTATAAGCTGCTCCGGCCATGTTCCAGGCCGCTTTTTTGCTTTTGACGAGAACTTTTAAAGCGGCGTGATAGGCTTTGGCTTCGTCCAGAAGGCGAAGCTGAGAGAAGACGGACGTCAGTTGGGCAATCGCCAAATCCAAGCCGAGAGGCTCCTCGGTCAGGTCGTCTTTGAGAGAGGAGAGGGCGTCGACCGCGTCTCTGACGCCGACCAGCGCCAGAGCGAATTTGGCTCTGTTGCGATGGGTTTGGCTCGTTTCGGGGGGAGCGCGGAATTCTCCGTTGTCGTTAGGCATCAAGCCCAGAGACGTGGCCAGAGACATGATTTCGTCCAGGCGCTGCTCAAGATTCTTGACAAGGGTTTCAGGTCGCTCGACGTTGAAGTCAGACATAAACGATTCTCCTCAAAAAAAACGAAAAAACAGGGGCTCAACGGCGAAGCGTTCCGAAATATCTCAAAACCGCCCAAAAGCGTTCCTTTCCGAAGGCGGAGTTTGTTCGCCACGCGGGAAAACAGAAAAGGCCTCTTTTCCTTCCCGCAGACAACATAACAATTTTAATGAATTTCCGCAAGGGTAAAGACAGGAACTGCGAAGGAATGTTATATTATTTATTGCTAAATATGAATAAATAACTTTTTGTATCTATATATTGGCATATAAATCAATGTTTCAATACATTGTATAAGTTACTATTATATTGTTTAACATGTTTATTGATTGTCTTTAAGTCATCTATACAAAGTTTTTGACTAGCCAATGTATTTTTGATTCATCTTCCAAGGCGGCGCCTGTCCGGTTTCTTTTCTTCAATCTCCCTAAAATATTCTGAATTTCTGTGTTGTTCCAGTCAGGCGGCCATGGACATCTCGGACA
Organism: Deltaproteobacteria bacterium; assembly: GCA_031254895.1. Taxonomy (GTDB): domain Bacteria; phylum Desulfobacterota; class Desulfarculia; order Adiutricales; family Adiutricaceae; genus JAIRNQ01. The sequence goes on along the minus strand of JAIRTO010000269.1, from coordinate 728 downwards.
AAACCGCGCCAATTTTGGCCGCTTGTCTCCAGCTCGGGGTTTCGGCAAAAAAGCCTTGGCGTTGATGACCCGTTTTTGCCTTGATGTTGAAGGATGACTGCTCCTGAAGGGAGGCAAGATGTTTCGTGACCAACCCTGGCGGCGCGACGTTGGCAATTCGCAACTTTGTTATTTTTCGCCTTGCCGCCAAACGTCCGGCATAAAGCCTCGTCAAGGAACAAAATTGATTTTATGAGTCTGTTTTTGCCTGAAAGGACGAACAAAAACTGCAAGATCAACCAAAATTTGACGTTATTCTCGATTGCTTCAATAAAACGGTCAACTGGGGGCGTTGTTTCAGGCGAGAAAAAATATGGCGCTAGCCTTAGCCGCAGAGTTTAGACCGCAGAGTTCAGACTGCACAGTTTGGACGGCGAGGAGTCAAACGACAAAGACGGGGATCAGTCGCTCGCGCCAAAGCTTTCGCCTTGTTTGGTCGTCAGCCAGTTTGTCCGACTGAATCGGCCCGTCGTTGTCCTGTAGGTTGGACTTCACAGGAAAGATTCTGTTAAAATTTTATGGATCAAGAGTCGCTGGCGGCCGTCCAGGCTTCGGCCGGTCGCCTCGGACTCGTTTTTTCTGAAGATTGCTGAGACGGGCCATATATTTTGCAGAACAGAGGTGGAAGACATGACCGAAGACAAACGGTCGGACGCTCTCGTTCCAGAGGGACAAGACGGTTCGCCAAG
>JAIRTO010000264.1 GCA_031254895.1 Deltaproteobacteria bacterium | reverse complement strand
GGTCATTGGGGCCGGACTCGTCCCAGGCTGGGACGAACCCAGGTCGGCGCCGTCTGGCGATTCCTCCGGCGCACCCTCTGGCGCCAAGCCCTCAGGAGGCGCCGCCAGGCGGTTTTTGAGACGCTCCGGCTCAAGTTTAACCAGAGCCATGCGTCTTTCCGCCGATCTGATGGGGGGAAAATAACGTCTGATGGCGTCTATGCCGGCCTGATTGTTGAGGTTGAGGCTGTGGACTCCGACGCGGGGAGTGGACTGGCGGATCCAGACGTCGCCGTCCTCAGGTTGTATCAAGCCGACGTGGTAGTAGGAAAGACCGCCTTTGAAGGCGTTGGCGGGCTTGGAGACCGCGAAGAGATACACGGCTCCGTCTTCCAGGCTGTTCAGAAGATTGACGAATTCCGGGCCGTTGATGTTCACCCCGGCGCCCTCCGCCCGACCGGTCTTGTTGAGCTCCCTTTTGCTTTTGGCGGCGGCGAGCACGTCGTCCAGAGACTGGCCGGACAGGTTCAAGATGAGATCGAGTCCGAAATCCCAGTCTTGGCCAAGCTCCGAATCGGATCCGGAGTCCTTGTCGCGATCGCGGGAGGCCTGACTTAAAGAAATGTTCAAGCCGGTCAGTTGTCTGACGGCCTCGAGAAGATAGCCTGAACAATTGAAGCCTGGGCTCGACAGACGCGCCTCTGGTTCGTTCCAGGTGGCCCAATGGCCTTCGTCGGACACGGCTCCGTCGGCCCGGTAAGGGATTCCGGAAAAGGCGTCCAGAAGGGCTTCTTTTCCGGCGATCTCAGGGAAAGGCTTCAGCCCTGACGGCCAAGGCGGAGGCTGGGCCTGAACCGAATTGGCTGAAAGAAGGGCGAACAGCAGGAAGATGCAGACGGAGCGTATTGACATAACTTGTTCAATTAAAGACTGGCGACCTCATTTCCGCCTTCGGGAGACTCCAACTCGGAAAGAAGGTCGTTTTTTTTCGACTCGGCATCGGCGGAAAGGTCTTCTTTGGATTTAGAATTTTTGCGCTTTTTCGCGGTTTCGGCCTTGGCGGGCTTCTCCGGTTTTTCCGGCGCGGCGACGAGCGGTTCGGTGCAATACTCTTGAAAGGCGGGGTGATGCATCCAGTACAGTATCCTGGAACAATTGGGGCAGCTGATGATTTTGTCGCTTCGTTGCAGTTCGTTGTAGAGCTGAGGCGGAATGCTCAGACGGCAGCAGCGGCACATCCCTTGCACCACGGGGGCGATGCCCTGACCTTCTCGGCTTTTGGCGATCATGGAGTATTGAGCGAGAATTTGGGCCGGGATGCGGGGAACGAGCTCTTCCCTTTCGCGGAGGGCGCCGGATTCGTTTTTTTGGCCGTCGGCGATGATGGCCAGGATCTCGGCTTCCTTTTCCAAAAACGACTTGGTTTCTTCGGCTATGTCGCTCCTCAGGCCAGGCAGGTTGCTTTCGAGCTTTTCGGCTTCGGCCATGAGGATGAGCAATTCGTCGTCTTTGGCCGTTTGGGTCTGGACGATGGCCTCAGATTCCTTCACGACCGCCCTGTACTCTTCGGTGTTGCGGGCTTTCAGCTGCCTGCTCTGATTGGTGTCTTTTCTCTGCGCCCATTGGGCGATGACCTCTTTGAGCTCTTTTTGGGCGTCGGAATTTTCGGCTAGCTTCGCTTCCAGCTCCTGAAGCTGATTCTCCAAGGCCGTCAGCTTTTTTCTGGCGGAATCGATTTTGCCCGGCCCCTCGACGGAGGTCTGATGCCATAGCCTGATTTTGTTGTCGAGATTCTGAAGGTTGATGAGTTTTAGAATGGTTTCTTGCACTGGCAGCTCCAAAGGAATGAAAGAACATTTAGCCTGGCAAGCGGCGCAAGGGAGGGCTTTCCTCCAGGACGGAAAGGGAAATTTTCCCGCCTCTGCGCTCGATCGCCGCGGCTATCTCGCGGGCCAGGCGGCGCACGCCTGGCCTTTCCGTTTCAAAATGACCAGCTGAATACACTGGCAGAGAGACGCTGTTGGCCAGGATGGCCTGATGATGATTCACGTCGCCGGTGACCAGAAGCTCCGCTCCGGCCGCTTTGGCCGTCAGGACGGCTCCGCCGCCCGAACCCGGCAGCAGGGCCAGCTTCGTGACCGGACCTGGCTCGGGACCGGCCCACAACCCTTGATCGCCCAATATTTCATAAAGCTTCTTCCTCGGCTCCTGTTTCTCCCACACGCCGATTAGGCCAACCCCTTTTCCGGTCACTGTCACGTCGTGAAATTCGAAGGCGGGCTCCTCATAGGGATGGGAAGACCTGACGGCCCGATCGACGGCGTTTCGAAGGCCAGGGGCGAGAATCATCTCCAGTCTTTCTTCCGGAGTTTCGCAGCTAGAGCCGGGCTCGCCGCAAAAGGGCGCGGCGTTCGGCGGAACATGAAAGCCTCCCAGTCCGGAAGATTTGAAATAGCAGTCTGCGTAAGCCCCGACGACGCCAGCTCCGGTTTGGAAGACGGCTTGGCGGACGATCTCTTGATGGGAAGAGGGAACGAAGATGACGACTTTCAGGAGTTTTTGAGGTTCGGGACAGAGAATTCGGCGTTCCTTCAACTCGAGGAGATCCGCCAATTCGTCGGCCACTCCGGCGTTGTCCCAATTATAGTGGGCGGATATAACTGAAAGACCCTTTGACAGGGCCAGACAGACTGGAGCGGTCACAGGGTCTTGAAAGTTCAGGCATTTTGTCGCTTTGAATATGAGCGGGTGGTGGGTGACGAGAAGCTGGCATTCGGAATCTATGGCTTGTTTTATCGTCTCCAGAGTCGGATCCAGAGCCAAGGCCGCTTTGTTGACCTTGGCCATCGGATCGCCTGCCTGTAGACCCGAATTGTCCCAGTCTAGAGCCAGACCAGACGGGGTCAGACATTCGATTATGTCCAGAAAATCTTTTACTTTCATCGAAACTCCAGCAAATGGTTCTTCGACGGACGCGAAAATAAATGAGGGCGGGCAGGCTTGACCTCAAAGGCTCGCCAAGCTTGAGGCCAAAAATCGACAAAAAAGGCCAAGGCCGCGTTTTTGGC
>JAIRTO010000263.1 GCA_031254895.1 Deltaproteobacteria bacterium | reverse complement strand
GCGATTCGGAAGTTTCCGCGACAGCTTATTTTAGGGAGATTGCTTCTAAATGACGGGCAAAAGTTCGGCGCGAATCGGATCTTGACGAGCGAAGACGGCCGAGGGCGGGCAAGGCGCGAAAGATTGACGCGGCGGAGAAGGCGGATGACGGCGAGGCAGGCGGACGGATCAGACAGACAAGACGGAAAAAGGCGGACAAGACGAATAAGACGGGCAAGGTTGACAAGAACAAGACGGATAATGCGGACAAGTCGGATAAGGCGGATAGATGGCTGAAGGCGGGGCAGTCGGACAAGTTGGCTGAAGGCGGGGCAGTCGGACAAGTTGGCTAATGGCGGGGCAGTCGGACAAGTTGGCTAATGGCGGGGTAGATGGATAAGGCGGACAAGTTGGGCAAGACGGACAAGATGGACAAGGCGGTCAATGTCGGAAAAAACAGATAAAACGGACAAGGCTATCAAGAAAGCCTTCCCTCGTCGACCGGACTCTATTTTGTTTTGGGTCTGCCGCGCCAAAAAAACCGAAGACTTTTTTTGGCGAAGCGCCCGCTGGGGCGGGCGCGGAGATTAAATAAACAGCCGATCCCTTGGCCAAAAAGCGCGAGCTTTGGGCCAAGGCCCGCTTATTTTTCGGAAAAGCTTTCGAAGCGCGGAAAAAGGCCGAAGAAATAGGGGGCAGAGGTCACTTGTTTCCGCAACAGTTTTTGTATTTTTTGCCGGATCCGCAAGGACAAGGCTCGTTTCGGCCTATTTTCGGGGCGCTTCGGTATTCGGTCTGCGGAGCCTGACCCGCCGAGGACGAGCCGTGGCGGTAGGTGAAATCGTCAGCTTTTCGCTTGGGCTTTCCTGGGGGAGTGAACTCCGTTTTCCGTTCGCCGGCCCTTTCCTCCGACGCGTCCAAATTGGCTCTGCGGGAGGCTATGACCCCATTGGCGATCTTTTCGAGGAGGCGCTCCTCCTCGCCAAGCTGGTTCGGCTCTTCCGCGGTCTCGTCGGGCGTCTCAGGAGAGAAGTAGGAGAGGTTGAAATTGGAGATGTTGGTCACGCTTTGAGTTCTGATCCTGTCCGCCATCTCTTCGAACAAGCCGAAGCCCTCCTTCTGATATTCCCGGAGAGGATCCTTTTGAGCGTAGCCCCGCAAGCCTATGCCCTCCTTGAGGCGGTCCATGTTGAGGAGATGATCCTTCCACTGGTTGTCCAAAGATTGAAGCATGAGCCAGTTGACCATGGAGGTGTAGACGCCTTCGCCGAAATATTTTCTCCTTTCGTTCATCCTGTCGAGGGCCTTGTTGAGGATGTAGTCCATCATTCCTTCGGTGTCCAAAGACTCCATTTCCGACTGGACGGGCTTGAAGCCGAAAGTGGATCGGCATTCGTTTTCGAAATCGGCCCATTCCACCTCCAAAGGATTGCGGGCGTCGCCGAAGTGGGACAGGATGAGGACTTGAGATTCTTCGTCGAGCATGTTGGACAGATCTTTGATCATGTTCTCATTTTTGAGGATATGACGGCGTTGAGAGTAAATCACTTCTCTTTGCTTGTTCATGACGTCGTCGTAGTCCAAAAGCTGCTTTCTGATGTCGAAGTTGATGCTTTCCACGTGCTTTTGGGCGTTTTCGATGCCCTTGGTGATCATCGGCGAAACGAGAGTCATGCCTTCCTCCATGCCCAGGCGGGAAAGGATGTTCTTGTAGCGTTCTCCGCCGAACCTGCGCATGAGCTCGTCTTCCATGGAAATGTAGAATCTCGTCTCGCCCGGGTCGCCCTGACGACCGCTGCGGCCTCGAAGCTGATTGTCGATGCGCCTGGATTCGTGCCGCTCGGTGCCGAGGATGAAAAGACCTCCCAAGGCTGGAACTTCCGGACCCAAAACAATGTCCGTGCCGCGGCCGGCCATGTTGGTGGAAATGGTGACCATGCCCTTCTGACCGGCTTGCGCGACGATCATGGCCTCTTTCTCCAAGTGCTTGGCGTTCAGCACTTGGTGGGGGATGCCTCTTTTCTTCAGGAGTCGGGAGAGTTGTTCCGAATTGTCGATGGAAATCGTGCCGACCAGAACAGGCTGACCTTTTTGGTGCAGCTCCTCGATCTCTTCTATGGCCGCCTTGTACTTTTCGTCGACCGTGCGGAAAACGACGTCGTTGTGATCCTTGCGGATCATCTTGCGGTGAGTCGGAATGACCGCCACCTCAAGATTGTATATTTTCGCGAACTCGGCCGCTTCAGTGTCGGCCGTGCCGGTCATGCCGCTCAGTTTGGAGTACATGCGGAAGAAATTTTGGAAGGTTATGGAAGCCAGGGTCTGATTTTCGTTTTCAATTTTAACCTTCTCCTTCGCCTCCAAAGCTTGATGGAGGCCGTCGGAGAATCTGCGGCCCTCCATGGGACGGCCGCTGTGCTCGTCGACGATGACCACCTGACCTTCTTTGACCATGTAGTCCTTGTCCCGCTTGAAGACGACGTGAGCCTTCAAAGCCTGGTTGACGTGATGGAGCATTTCCATGTTGACCGGATCGTAGAGATTGCCGACGTTCAGCGCGGTTTCGCATTTGGACACGCCGTTTTCGGTCAGATTGCAGGATCGGGTTTTTTCGTCCAAAGTGTAGTCGACTTCCTTGACCAATCTGGGAATGACGTCGTCGACTCGAACGTACAGCTCCGTCGACTCTTCGGCCGGTCCGGAAATGATGAGGGGCGTCCTCGCCTCGTCGATCAAAATGGAGTCCACTTCGTCGACGATGGCGAAATTGAAGTCCCTCTGAACGAACTCGGACTGATAGAACTTCATGTTGTCCCGGAGGTAGTCGAAGCCCAGCTCGTTGTTGGTGCCGTAAGTGATGTCGGAATAATAGGCGTCGCGTCTCTGTTTTTCGTTGAGGCCGTGAACTATGGTCCCGGTGGTCAGTCCCAGAAAGGAATAAATTTGGCCCATCCACTCGGAGTCGCGTTTGGCCAGATAATCGTTGACCGTGACCACGTGCACGCCTTTCCCGGTCAGGGCGTTGGCGTAGACCGGCAGAGTGGCGGCCAGGGTCTTGCCTTCGCCGGTCTTCATTTCGGCGATCTTGCCCTGATGCAGGACCAGGCCCCCGATGAGCTGCACGTCGAAATGTCTTTGACCCAGGGTTCTGGCCCCGGCTTCGCGGACAACGGCGAAAGCTTCGTTGACTATGGAATCCAAATCCTCCCCGTTGTCCAGACGTTCTTTGAATTTGGCGGTGCAGGCTTGCAGATCCGCGTCCGAGAGCTTCCTCAACCCGGGCTCCAGCGCGTTTATGGCGTCGACCCTATGGCTAAGACCGGCAATGATCCGGTCGTTGGCGGAGCCGAAGACCTTTTTTAAGATGTTGAACATTTTGGAAATTTTCCCTCGCCGACGGCGTTTGGACGTTGCCCCCCCGAAGACCTTCGGAAAGGTCGACCGGGCAGAGAACACAATAGCAGAGCGGAGGTCTTAGGGGAATAGTCGGGGAGAGATTTTACGGACCTTGAGGGGAAGCTGAGGCTACTTTGCGGTTGTTGGCCTTCAGAAAGATCATGGGGTCCACGGGGACGCCGCCTAAAACAGTCTCAAAGTGGAGATGGGGACCGGTCGAGCGTCCGGTGTTGCCGATCTTGGCGATATGGGCGCCGCGTTCGACCTTCTGCCCGGCCTCGACCAGGACTTCGGACAGGTGCGCGTATCTGGTGGTCAGGCCAAAGCCGTGATCGATGGTGATCATCAGGCCGTAGCCGTTGCCGGACCAGTCGGCCGTCAGAACGACGCCGGCGGCGGGAGCGTAGACCGGCGTCCCGATGGGGGCGGCCATGTCCATTCCCGAATGCATGTCGGAGCCGTAGCCGAAAGGAGACGCCCGATAGCCGAAGGAAGAGGTCATTCTGGCTTTGACCACGGGAATGGTGGTGGGCGTGGCGTCAAGGAGGTTGCGAGAGCCTTCCAAGGCCGAAATCAGCTCGCTCAAGGCCAAATCCACGCCGGCCGCGTTGCGCTCCAGGCGATCCAGATCGGCGTGGATGCCCCGTATGGCTTCGGCGGGATTGCGCCAGGTCTGACTGGAGGCGGGAACCGAAGCCGGAAGGCCGCCTTGACCCTCCAAACCGCCCCAAGTCCAGGCCACCGTGTTGGCCAGAGCGGGCCAAACGTCCTTCAGAACCGCCGTGTCGGGCAGCCCCAGCAGCTGATTGTATTCCCTGGTCAGAAGGTCAAGATTTTTTTCCCGCTCTCGCAAGGACTCGAATTTTCTGTCCATGTCCTCTAGTCGTTCGCCTATGGCCATAAGCTGGACGTCTTTGCCGGCGTTTTGACTTTTGAGGATTTCCAGTTCAATGGTCTGATCTTGCACTCCGTCCAAGGTGATCCAGGAATAAGCGGAATAGACGGCCATAGCGCCGATTACGAGAAGAAGAAGAAAGGCCAGGACGGTCAAAGACAGAACGGAGAAGGAGAAGCTCTTAACCGATAAGCGCGTTTCTCCCTCGTTCATCAGACATATGCGGAATCGACGGGACATGAGTGACTAAAATTCAACCTTTCCTAAACAGCGTAGAATAAACGGCGGCCAATCCTAGAAAAATTCGAACTTCAAGATAGTAGCAAAATTGAAGGCCGGTTGGCAACCGCCCGAAAAGCGGCAAAGCCGAAAGGTTCGGAGTGTTTGAAACTATATACGACCATGAACTGTTAGGCCATGATCCTGAGGAGACGCTGCTCCTGAAGAGACGATGCTCCTGAAGAGACGATGCTCCAAAAGAGAGTTGATGATCTTGAAAAGACAAAGAGCCTGAAAAGACCAAAATCCAAAAAATGGCCGACAAGGGCGAGTTTCGAGCGAAACCTTTTTGAAGCTTGACGAACAGGCTTTTTTGGCTTTGACGAAATCGCGCCGCGCTTGTTTTTTGGCGAACGGCGGGTAAACGCCGCGATAAAACAAAAGGGGGCTTTTAGCCTGCCCGGTTGATCGCCATGGCCATGGCCTGGCGAAAAACGGCTGACGAAAGATAAAGTCGCTAAGACTCCTAGAATGAGCCGGAAAAGAATTCCGAAGGATATGAACGACCCATTACAGCGATAATTATAGTAAAGGCCGAGCGCTTTTTCCAGCGCCATATCTTGTGGTCGTCGAAAAATCGACCACAAGATAATAAAGCTAAATTAGCGTTTATAATAGATTTTACCTTTTTTAAACCTATATGATGAGTTGTCTAAAATGATAAAAGTATGTTAAAACTTAATAAAATTAATAAATATTAAAAATAGGATATTTTAGTAAGATTTGTCATGCGCATAAAAAGGGAAATAAATAATAAAATGAAATTAGTTAGTATTCTTTCGATACACTAGATTTTAATCGTATATTTCGAGTTTCTAAGAGTATATATTTTACTCCGAATATATAAAAATCATTTTATTGGAATTTTATTTGGAATTTTCATAAAAAATTATTCTTTAATCAATAATAAACGTATTGTCGACATCAAAAGTCGTTTGAAAGATGGTCGTCCGAGACTTCGACAGGCTGCGGTTCGACCAGGTCGAATTAGTCGAGACGCTTTTTCTGGCCGATAGAAGCCGGAAAAAAAAACAAAGCGCTAAAACTCTAAAACTCTCTGGTTATAGTCTTTTTTCTAGGGTAATATGGCACTGTCGAAAACAGCGCCTCAAAACGTCAGGTTCGCCGCTTTTGTCTTTTCCCTGTCGGCGAGGATCGGCGCGAATTTTCGGCCAAACATCGAGGTGAAGACATGTCTCAGAAGCGGAAGAGGGGAGAAAGCCGACGCGCCATCTACATTTTCCCCAATCTTTTTACGACCATGAGCCTCTTTTGCGGTTTTTACTCCATAATAAGCTCCGTGCGCGGCAATTACACCCTGGCCTCTTATCTTATCCTGGTGGCGGCCATCATGGACGCGCTGGACGGAACAGTGGCTCGCATGACCAACACCACCAGCCGCTTCGGCGTCGAATACGACTCGTTGTGCGATCTCCTCTCCTTCGGAGCCGCCCCCAGCGTCCTCGTCTACCTGTGGGCTCTGGACAACGTGCGCATGAGCGCCTTGCCTTCGCCTGACTACAAAACCATCGGACTGGGCGTGATCGTGGCCTTCATCTTCCTGGCTTGCGGGGCCATGCGTCTGGCCCGCTTCAACGTTTCGGCCGGCCGCCGGGATCCCGGCTTCTTTCAAGGCATGCCCATTCCAGGCGGGGCCGGCATCTTGGCCGCCCTCTGTCTGTGGCACCATCGTCTGCCGAGAGGGCCCATCGAGCCAAACGGCCCCATGATTTTGATTTTCGTCTTGGTTTTGTCCTACCTGATGGTCTCCAACCTGGATTTCTTCAGCCTGAAAAACAAAGCCTTGACCAAAAACAACCACCCCTTCGAAACTCTGGTCGGCATGATCACTCTCTTGGCTTTCATGATCATCAAAGCCAAGACCGTCTTGTTTCCCATCGGCATGATCTATCTCGTTTCCGGCCCGATCGTGACTGTGGTTAGAAGACTTCGCAAAAAGGGCCAGGCGCCGCTCGGCGACGGCAAAGACGATTCCAGGGACGACTCCCGAGACGACGCCAGGGACGACTCCAGGGACGACTCCAGAGACGAAACGAGGGACGCCGAGCAGGGCGGCGAAGCCGAAGACGCCGATTCTTGAAGTCCATGGTCTTTTTGGCCGCAAGTTTTTGGCTTCGTCCGGAGGCCCAAGGCTTTTTTGGTCGAGAGGCGGGCTAGCCGCCAATTGTTCGAAGAAGACTAAAACTTTTGGAAACGGGCGTTCCGGTTGACTGTTTATAGATATAATTGAAAAACAACGCCAATGTGTTATATTAGACAAGATTTTGTTTGCGGATCTCGGCAATTATATTCTCCTGACGGAACTTTACAGGTCTAACCGCGAGCCCCGGCCAGGAGAAAAAAGGATCTTTTCCAGCCGTCGGAGAGGCGGGAACGACTCGTCTCATTTTGACGGTTTTTGAAAACCCTTTCTGTTGTAGCCCTATTGTCGTCATTGGACGCTTTTCGAGCGTTTTTTTAGACGAAAAATCGTTCCCTCAGGCAGCGTTCATGATTCAAAGCCCGCTAATGAAGGTTTTGCTCGCCTTAGCGGTTCTGGCTGTCGCGTCCATCGTCTGGCGACTGGCCAGAACGAAGCGGAAGGTCGCCGGCGCCAGAGGAGCGAACAGCTCCTCTAGGGCCAAAGATCTGCCGACTCGTTATCGCGCCGGAAACGTGGGCTCGGCCAATAAAATCAAAGCCTTGGCCATTTGGGGGACGGCGGCTCTCCTCATCGGGTGGATTGCCCTGTCTCTGTTTCACCCGGAGGCCGCCGCTCCTCCGGCGGAAGCAGTTTTGGAGAACGTTCAGGCCGCCGCGGCGGCTCCTCCCGCTCCGGCGACGGCTCCGACAATAGCCATGCGTTTGGGGCCTCCCCCAGCTCCAGGCTTCGAGCCGACGGAGGCGGTCCAAGACCCCTCGCCGCCTTGGCCGGCAGACGTTTCTTTCTCTCCGGAAACGGCCGAGTCCGCTCCTTCGGTTCAATCTGAGAACGAGAGCGTCGACTT
>JAIRTO010000154.1 GCA_031254895.1 Deltaproteobacteria bacterium | reverse complement strand
AGCCGGCGGCAAGATCATGTTGGCCGATCTTCTGAAAGATCTGCCTTTCCTGGACTCTCTGGGCGATCCGCCCGCTCCGGCCACCTCCGCCGACGAGCCTGAGGCCTCCGTCTCCGCCGGGGAATCGGCGCCGCCGTCCGCTAGCGTCGCCGCGCCCGTCGACGCCCCGACCGACGCATCGGCTCAGACGCAGGCCCCAAATCAGTCCCAAAATCACGCTCAAAATCAAGCCCTTAATCAGGCTCAAAATCAAGCCGAATCTCAGGCCGAATCTCAGGCCGAAAGCGCCGAAGAAACGCCTTTTCCTCCGGCGGCCGGCAGCCGAGCCGAGGGGCAAATCCGACAGACTCCGGCCTCGGGCCTGCCTTTCATTTTGTCCGAGACGACCTTATTGTCCTCAACCAGGGGACAAACCCGCTATCTGACGGCCGTGCCGTCCGGCTACGACCCGGAAAACGGCCTTTTGCCGGCGGTTCTCCTTCTGCACGGAGCGGAGGGCGATCACAACTATTTCTTCAAAGGCCTGGGCACCGAACTCACGCAGCTGGCTTCCATGTTCGGCGTCATCCTCATCATGCCGGACGGAGATCCTTTCGGCTGGTACCTCAACAGTCCCATCATCTCGGACAGCCAAATTGAGGATTACCTCATCAAGGAACTTCTGCCCGACGTCTTGACGCGTTTCCCCGTCGATCCGAACCGGCTGGGCGTCTTGGGCATCTCCATGGGCGGCCACGGCGCGGTGGCCATGGCCGTCAACAATCCCGGCCTCTTCAAGGCCATCGCGACTTTGAGCGCCGTCCTGGATCTGGACAGCCACAAGACGGACGAGGCTCTGGACAAGTATCTGAGGCTGGAAAACGTTCTGGGCTCGTCCGCTCCCGACGCCCCGGAGGCCGACAATTACCGCAATTTTTCGGCCTATCATCTCGTCCGCCGACGCCCGGAAGCGCTCTCTTCCGTCCCCATCAGACTCACCGTGGGCTTGGGCGACAAGCTCTGCCTGGCCGAGAATCGACAATTCAACCGTCTTTTGAACGATCTGGCCATTCCTCACCAATACTTCGAAGTGTCCGGCGGGCACGGCTGGCAGCTTTGGCGAAACGACTTTCCGGCCCATCTGGCCTTTCTGGCCGAGTACCTGTGACCAAAACCGACAAGCCAAAAATAGGTTTGGAGCTGATAAAGCCGTATTTCCGACAAAACGCCGGTCTTTTGGCTCTCGGCTTCGCGGCGTTGGCCGTATGCGACCTAGGTCAGATGGTCATTCCCAGGATCGTCGGGCATATTTTCGATCTTCTGGCCGACTACGAACTGTCCATCAGAATCATTTGGCCCGCGTTGGCTCTGCTGCTGGGTCTGGCCGCCTTGGTGGCCTTTCTGCGCTACGTCTGGCGGCACATGATTTACGGGTTTTCCCGAAGACTGGAAATGGACATGCGTCAAAAGCTGCAGTCGCGTTTCCTCTCCTTGTCGCTCAGCTGGCATCAGACCAACTACAGCGGCGACATGATGGCCCTGTCCACCAACGACATAGACGCGGTTCGCATGGCCGTGGGCTTCGGTCTGGTCAGTCTGGTGGACGCTCTGGTGTTGGGCTTGTCGGCCGTGGGCTTCATGCTCTCCATCGATCCCTATCTAAGTCTTTGGGCTTTCATTCCCATGCCCTTAATCAGCATCCTGACCGCCCGCTTCGGACGGGCCATCTTCGCCAGAATGCTGGAAGTCCAAGACGTCTTCGGGCAGCTGACCGAGATCGTCAGAGAGCAGCTCAGCGGCTTCAAGATCATCCGGGCCATGACTCTGGAGCGTCTCTCCCAGGCGGAAGTCTCTCGCGTCAGTCAATTCTACATGAAGAAAAACGTCCATCTGGCTCTGGTCATGGGCGGCTTCTTCCCTATGATGACCCTCCTGACCAATCTGGCTCTGGCCCTGGCCCTGTACGTCGGCGGCAAGGCGACCATCGTCGGCGACATCTCGCCTGGGGATTTCGTGGCCTTCATCACTTATCTGGCCCTGCTCTCCTGGCCCATGCTGGCCATGGGCATGACCCTCGGCATCATCCAGTCCGGACTGGCCTCCTTGGCCAGATTGGCCCGAGTCATGGAAGCCGAGGAGACGACCAGCCACCCGTCTCGAACCTCCTTTCCGGATCCAGACGGCCCCTTTGAAATCATTTTCGACAAAGTCAGATTCGCCTACCCCCAAAGGCACGAGCCCGTTTTGAACGAGCTCAGTCTCATCCTGCCGGCGGGCAAGCTTTGCGCCGTGGCCGGTCCCACCGGCTCGGGCAAGAGCACCCTGGCCGCCCTCCTCCCGGCTCTCTACGAGCCGTCGGCGGGGCATATTCTCGTCAACGGAAGGCCGTCGACCGAATGGCCGCTGGAGAGACTGCGAGGCCTGTTCGGCTACGTGCCGCAGGAAGGCCATGTCTTCACCGGCACCTTGCGGCAAAATCTGGCCTTCGGACGCCCGGGAGCCGACGACGACAGTCTCGTCCGAGTGGCCGAAGCGGCCGCCCTACCCATCGATCCGGCCATCTTTCCTCAAGGCCTGGACACCATGATCGGCGAAAGGGGCCTGACCCTCTCCGGCGGACAAAGACAGCGTCTGGCTCTGGCCAGAGCGCTTCTGATCGATCCGCCCTATCTCATTTTGGACGACACCTTGTCGGCCGTGGACGCGGCCGTGGAAGAGGAGATCCTGTCCAGACTGGCTCCCTTGCGCGCCGGCCGGGGCGGGCTGATCATCAGCCATCGCATCACCAGTCTTTCCAAAGCTTCGACCGTGGCCGTTCTGGAAGATGGCCGCATCACGCAGGAAGGAACCTTTGAGGAAATAATCTCCCAAGAAGGCTACCTGTCCCGAATAGCCGAACTGGCTCGCCTGGGAGCGGACGGATTCCGCCCCAGCCGCTCCTGGAGGGGGACGCTAAATTGACCGACAACCCTCAAGGACCGAAAACCGGCCGCGACATTGCCCCTGACGAGACGCTGAAGCCAGCCGAGGCTTCGACCGAGACTTCGGCCGCGGTTTCGGTCGAAACTAAGCCGTCCGAGGCTTCGTCGGCTGAGACTTCGACCGAAACTACGCCGAGCGAAGCTTCGACCGAGGTTTCGGCTGAGACTAAGCCGTCCGAGGCTTCGACCGCGACTATGGCCCAAACCGCCCCGACCGAGACTTCATCGACTCATGCTTTGCCTAAAACTTCAGCCAAGACTTCGGCCGAAACTTCCGACAACCCTTCGACGGATTTCGAGGGCTTGACGGAAGAGGAAAGAACCAGACCGCTGTCCATGAGCGATCTCAAACTCCTGAAGATCTTGTGGCCGATCACCAAGCCTTTCCGGAACCTGCTTGGCTGGGGCACCTTCATGATCGTCGCCGCCGCTTTGGTCAGTCTGGCTCTGCCTTACCTGACCAAAGTGTCCATCGACAAATATATTCTCCCTTTGGGCCGAGTCTTCCATATGGAAAGCCCGGCCGCTCTCCGACCGGAACTCGCCGGAAGACTAACTGAGGCGATGTTCGAAAAAGCCGAAGACGGGATCTACATCCTGCCGGCCTCGAACGCGGCCTTGATCGATCGGCGCCAGGAGCGGGATCTGGTCGACGAGCGGATTCTGGAACAAGAAAAATACTATTTCCGCCTCGTCGAAGGGCCGGGAGGGACGACTCAGGAAGAAATGAAACAAATTCTTGCCGAGTCCCCTGACGCCCGTCGACTTGGCCGCTATCTGGCCTTCAGCGAGACGGATCTGCGCCGCCTGTCCAAGGGTCTGGCCATGACCCTGCGCGAAGCGGACGTCTCAGGTCTGCGCCGGCTGGCCATAATGTTCGGGATTCTGATGGCGATCGGTTACATTTTCGACGTCGGGCAGAGGTATTTTCTGGAAGCCGGCGCCCAAAAGCTGGGTCATCATCTGAGGGAGACTCTTCTGTCGCATCTCTTCGGCCTCTCCCAATCTTTCTTCGATCGGCAGCAAACGGCCAGACTGACCTCCCGACTCACCTCGGACATCAACAACATCAACGCTCTGGTCAAATCCACGGCGGCCTCGTTTTTCAGCGACGTCCTGAGCCTGATCGGCGTCATGATCATCATGATCTCCCTCTCCCCGAAGCTGGCGGCGGCCGCTTTGGTTCTGACGCCGCTGGCCGCCTTTCTTTCCTACCATTTCAGCCGAGAGGCCAGGATCCTTCAGCGAGATCTGCGAGCCAAACTGGCCGCCATCAACCAGGCCTTCAACGAGTCCATGGCGGGCATGTCGGTCATCCAGGCTTTCAGAAGGGAAAAAACGACCGCCGAAGAGTTCTCCGCCTTGAACAAGGACAATTATCTGACCGGCTACGCTCAGGTTCACTCGGTGGCCATCTTTCTGCCTCTGGTGGATCTGTGCTCTTCTCTGGTGCTGGGTCTGGTGTTGTGGGTCGGGGGGCTGGGCGTCATCGACAACTCCGTCAGTTTGGGCATTTTGGCCGCCTTCGTCGGCTACGCCAACAGGTTTTTCAATCCCATCAAGGATCTGGCCGAAAAGGTCAACACTTTCCAGTCGGCCTTCGCCTCTCTGGAGCGTCTGGCCGGGCTTTTGGAAGCGGACGAAACCATTCCCTCCGGTTCGGTCGAACCCGTGAAGCCGGGGGGCCGGATAGAATTTAAAAATTTGAGTTTCCGCTACGCGGACGACGGCCCGATGGTTTTGAAAAACATCAGCTTCACCGTGGAGAGAGGCCAGTCGGTGGCCTTGGTCGGAAGCACGGGCAGCGGCAAATCCAGCCTCATCAACCTGATGCTGCGGTTCTACGACCCGGCGGAGGGACAGATTTTGTTCGACGGCACGGATCTGAAGGATCTCGATCTCAAAAAACACCGTCGACGCATCGGTCTGGTCACTCAGGACGTCTATCTGTATTCGGCTTCGGTCATCGACAATCTGCGCTTGGGCAGAAAAGATCTGACGGAAGAGATGGTCATCCAGGCGGCCAAAGCGGTCGGAGCCGACGATTTCATTCGCGGCCTGCCCAATGGCTATGAGGAAAGGCTCGGTCCAGGCGGCCGAGGCGTCTCCGCCGGCCAAAAACAGCTCATCGCTTGCGCCAGGGCGTTGATTGAAGCCCCGGAACTGGTCATTCTGGACGAAGCGACCGCCTTCGTCGACTCCGAGACGGAGCTTCTAATCGAAGAGGCCATGAAAACCCTTTTCAAGGGCCGGACTTCCGTCATCATCGCCCACCGTCTTTCCACCGTCAGACGAGCGGATTGCATTTTGGTCCTCAATCGGGGCCAACTGATCGAAAGCGGCGACCACGCCTCATTGGTTCGCTCAAAAGGCTTTTACTACCATCTGGCGCAACTGCAAGGGTTGGCCGACTGACGAAATGTTGGCGGGGAGCCCCCCCAAAAAAGCGCTGGCTGAGTCCGTCAGACAGGCGGCGACGAGCCTGGAGCGAGAAGCTCTGCGGGGCTCTATGGCCAATAATGGCCAGGAGGACGAAAAGAGGCTTCTAACGAAAATGAGGACATTTGACCGGTTTCTATTGGCATTTGCGGAAACTGCGGGAGTTGATGCATTATTGACGACATATGACAATTTTGAAAAGGCGTGTTCAAAATTAAGTTTAAAAATAAAGGTAATGAATCCGTTGGATTTTTTATCGGAGGGAGGAAGTGA
The DNA here is from genome assembly GCA_031254895.1 of Deltaproteobacteria bacterium. Classification (GTDB taxonomy): domain Bacteria; phylum Desulfobacterota; class Desulfarculia; order Adiutricales; family Adiutricaceae; genus JAIRNQ01. Next base: position 3,529 of record JAIRTO010000154.1, on the reverse strand, counting down.
TGAAGGCAACAATTAACATTAATAATTTGGTTGAAATCAGAAAAAAGGGCTTGCAGGCGTTAAGGGAAGCATTGGGACCTGCCGGAATGGTTAGATTTATTCAGCTGTTTGAAAATGGCTATGGAGATTATACGAAAGAAAAATATCAACAGCCAAACCAAACAGTTGAAGAAATTGACGCCATATTGAAAAATAAATAAAAAAAAGGCGCTGCGCATAACAGGACTGCATATGCTTCGCCGCGGCGGCGGCTCGGGGTTCCGCGCGGCTAGGTCATGGCGCTGCGCTCCATTCCCGCGCCGCGCTTCACCAACATTTTTGGAAGCCTTGGAAATCTGCGGTTTCCTTTATCGGGCTGGCCAAAACGTCGTATACAGCCGGAACGTCAAACAAAATCCGCGCAGCTCCATAATATAATGGCCAATACCCCATTGAATCATGATTTTTCAGGGTTCAACGGAAATTCTTCTGTCAGATTAAAAAATGCTTGACAACCGGCTCGCGGCAAGTCAGCCAAATGCATTATTTTCGTTGCGCGAAAAAAGCCAATTGGCGAGGCCTTACGGTATAATGCCCCATCTTCCTCCGAAACGGCTTTGCTCTTTCCGGAAGGCGCTTTTTTGCGCCTTTTTTTTGAAATCTGTTCGGTCCGAACCGCCTTCGGTCAAGACGCGAGAGCTTTCGACTTCGGCCAGGATCGCCAAATTCGCGCGGCTCTCCGAACCCGTTGGCCGTCTTGATCTTTTCGGCCCCGCTCGGCTTCGAAACTCCGTCCGGACTCGGAAAACAGGGACTGGTCGTCATTACTTACGGATGGTTCGGCGGCGACTAAAATAGAAGACATAAAGGCGCAGAGAAAGATGAGCGAAAAATAGGCGGCTTTCAGGCGAGTCTCCAGGCCCCGCGCGATTGACGGGAAAAAGAAGCGCCCGAATCAAACGGCTATGGACTTCGAATCGAAAGAATAGCCCAATTACGGAAAAAAAATGTGATTTTGGCTAAAGCGGAACCTTGATTTTTTTTTTTGGAGTCTGGCGCCTTGGATTGGCCCGGCGCCGAGCGGAAGGCCCGCAAGCGCGAGCAGGAAACGGGCAAAACTTCGGCGACAGGTCATGGCCGTTTCACGAGCCGACGACCGTTTTTTTTCGTCCCGCGCGTTCAATAAGGATAAAATAAAGGAGTTTTAGAAATGAAGAATTTAAGGAATGAATTTTTCCATCGATTGCTTATTGATCGCGGCGTTAAAAAGGGCCTGCGCGTTTTGGATGTTGGGTGCGGCCTCGGCGACATAAGCATAATGGCGGCCGAATTAGTAGGCGAGGCTGGAGAAGTCGTCGGTTTTGACATTTCCCCAGAGGCTTTGGCAGCGGCCAAAAAAGCGGTTGAGGAAAAATGTCTTTCAAAAGTGACGTTCATACAAGCCGATATTATGGAATTGCCGAAAAATCTCGGCGTATTTGACCTGATTGTTGGCCGTAGGGTTTTAATGTACCAAAACAATGCAGCTCAGAGCATCGGCCATTTGCTTCCATTTTTATCGGAAAATGGAAAAATGATTTTTCAAGAAAGTGACGGCATAGCCGCTTCTTTTAGTTCTCCAATGTTGCCGTTGCACGCAAAAGCGCTAAATTGGATCTGGAGCGTCGTAACAAAAGAAGGCGGAAATACTCATATTGGCAGGCAGCTGTATCAGGAAATGAAAAACGCCGGTCTGCGGATTTCAATATTACGCGCAGAGGCAATCTTGCATACTTGCGAATCCGGCAGCGATCTGGGATGGGTAGCTAAAATGATGGCGCCCCGAATGTTCAAACATAAGGTCGTCAGAGCGGAAGAATTGGAGGTCGAAACGCTGGAGCTTCGACTACAGGAGGAACTGCAAAAGAGCAATATTCCTTTTATTCGAGACATGGCCTTCGGCATTTGCGCAGAAGCCGGAAATGGTCAAGATAAACAATAATTATCGCCACAATCGACTTTCGAGTTGTCGCTAAAAAAATGGATAACAATCCATAAACCATACAGACTATTCTGGAGATGGACAAAATCGGCCGGTTCAAGCATTTGCTGTGCTGGCTAAAGAAAGCCGTTGAGGGGTTTGTTCAACATTAATTTTGAAATTGAGTTTTTCAAAAAATTGCGATTTGCAGACACAAAAAAGAGAAAAATAATGGCTAATAGTGGAGTTCACTCGCAAAAAGATATACCCCGCGCGATTTATTGGCGGTATCCTTTTAGCGGAGAAATGTAATAAAATGAGCTCAAAAGCGGCGCCCTTTCGATTGAGAGGATCCATTTTTATCGTCGACGCTATTGACGCGCCATAGGGATTTCCGGCCAAAGCGCATTTTCGCAGGCCATATTTCCGCGAGGGCAGGCAGCCGCCCTGGCTCCCAAAGGATTAATCATCGCCTCAAAATAGGCGGACGACTCGCCTTCCGACGTCATTTCCCAAAAGGACTTCGCGGCTTTGCTCATTTTTTTTGAAGAAGTCTTTTAAGCTCGTCATCTTGCGAGATAATTTTGGCGAGATCGGGGTCTTCGACCATAACCCGTCGCAAATTGTCGTCGGCTTGCCGAGCGGCCGCCTTTAGCCACTTTTTGCCCTCAGACTTGTCCATAGGCACGCCGTCGCCTCGATACAGCATAAGACCCAGATTGTTTTGCCCGGGCGCCAGTCCTTGCTTGGCGGCTTTTCGGAACCATTCGGCCGCCTTGGCTTTGTCTTCAGGGACGCCTTCGCCAGCAAAATACAACGTGCCTACATAAAATTGAGCCTGGGCATTTCCCTGAAGAGCCGACGCGTGAAGCCATTTGAAGGCTTCCGGAGCATTCTTGGCGACGAATTCTCCATTATGAAGCAAGTCTCCTAGATACAATTGAGCAAGCGCCTGGCCTTGCTCGGCGGCTTTTCGAAACCATTCGGCCGCCTTGGCTTTGTCTTCAGGGACGCCTTCGCCTGCAAAATACGCCGCGCCTACATTCAATTGAGCCGTGACATGTCCTTGAATCGCCGCCGCGTTATACCATTTGAAGGCTTCCGCAAAATTCTTGGCGACGCCTTCTCCATTATGAAGCAAGCTGCCCAGATAAAATTGAGCGAGCGCATGGCCTTGCTCGGCGGCTTTTCGGTACCATTCGGCCGCCTTGGCTTTGTCTTGCGGGACGCCTTCGCCTAAAAAATACGACGCGCCTACAGTAAATTGAGCCTGGACAAATCCTTGAAGAGCCGCCGCGCGTTTCCATTTGTAGGCTTCCGCAACATTCTTGGCGACGCCTTCTCCAGTTTGAAGCACGCTGGCTAAATTAGATTGAGCGGGCGCATCGCCAAGTTCTGCGGCTTTTTGGAACCATTCGGCCGCCTTGGCTTTGTCTTGCGAGACGCCTTCGCCGAAAAAATACGACCTGCCTACATTAAATTGAGCCTCGGCATGTCCTTGAAGAGCCGCCGCGCTATACCATTTGAAGGCTTCCTGAGCATTCTTGGCGACGCCTTCTCCATTATGAAACATGGCGGCCAGACGAATTT
>JAIRTO010000119.1 GCA_031254895.1 Deltaproteobacteria bacterium | reverse complement strand
TCCATCTGGGCCGCACCGGTGATCATGTTCTTGATGTAGTCGGCGTGACCGGGACAGTCGACATGGGCGTAGTGACGTTTGGCGGTCTCGTACTCGACGTGAGCCGCCGCGATGGTTATCCCGCGCTCCTTCTCTTCCGGAGCCTTGTCGATCTGATCAAAGGGAACGTACTCGCCGCCGCCCGCTTTGGAGAGGATAAGCGTGATGGCCGCTGTTAATGTGGTTTTTCCATGATCGATATGTCCGATGGTGCCGACATTGACATGGGGTTTGGAACGGTCAAACTTCTTTTTGGCCATTGCAATCGCCTCCTTACTTTCGTGCAATTATTGACCATGAAGCTCCAGGCTTTTGGTCGAAAACTCGGCGTCCTTTGCAGTAGCCGATGGGCAGCCGACAATCGCTTCTCCAGAGTTCCGAAGAGACGTTTTTCAAAACTTCCGGAACTTGGTCGACTTTTATTTTTTCGCCGCGCTGTTTTACGGGGATTCCCGGGAAGAGCCAGTCTTCTTCGGAAAGCTATGGAGCCCACAATCGGACTTGAACCGATGACCTCGTCCTTACCAAGGACGTGCTCTACCTGCTGAGCTATGTGGGCGGACACGAGTCGCCGAAAGCGGCTTTCAGCTCCTTTCGCCCCGCATTTTCAGGGGCGACTGCCGAAGCTGCCATCGGCAACGGACAATCATACATGATTGCCGAAGAATAATCAAGATTTCAAAAAAAACGATCGAGCTCTTCGCTCGACCAAGCCTTTTCGGTCTCCGCTCCATAAGGCGATGAGGAACGAAAGAGAACGGAAAATACGGCGGCCAGCCAAAAAAATCAGCTCCCGCCCAAACCAAAGTCAGAAGGTATATACATCTTATGGAGTTCAAAGTCAAGCGACATTTTCTTTCGCCGCGAGCCGCTCTCCGCCTAGAGAAACCCGGAATGAACGGAGTCGAAAAAAGTCCTCCCGAAACGAATCGTCGCCAGAATTTCGGCGCAGTCCGCTCGCCTTGGAAAAAAACGACGGTCGGCGAGGGAGAGGCCGCAGAAAACGCCAAAAACAGTCGCTCCGGCGCCGGAACGACGGTTTTTGGCGTTTTTATTTCTGACGACGCCGAGGCCCGCCGGAAAGGGAGCGAACGAGCGAGCGAGGCGCCGGAGCGTCAAAAGCCTGAGCCCGAAAAAGCGTTTGGGCGCGTCGGCCATGGAACCGCGTCGGCCGACCTCCACGCTCGGCCGACGTTTTTTTGGGAAACGTTCTCTCCCGCCAGCCTTCAGACCAAAGGCTTTCCGTCTCGAGCAGGGAAAGTGGCCCGGCAAGAGCCGTTGGGACAGGAAAAGAAGTCGTATTCCCGACCGTTCCTCTGACTGACGCCTTTCCGATGGTATAGCGGCGTCCGGCAGTTGGGACACTGATGTTCGGAAGGAGGCTGTTTCGGTTTTCTTAGAGTCTGTTCCCCAGGCTCTCCGTCGTCGTCCCTGTAGGTGGCGTTGCAGGAGCGATTCGAACAACCCCAGAAGTTATAGCCGCCCTCGCCTTTTTTGACGACATGCCGCAAAGGACGACCGCAAACGAGGCAGCCATATTCGCTCAATTCATACCGGACCTGCCGTTCGCCCGGGGCCCCGTCTTGGTTTTTGAACTTGGCTCCGCAGGTCTCCCGATCCGAACAGGCCCAGAAATCGTAGCCGCCTTCGCCTTCCTTGACTATATGCCGCAAAGGCTGCCCGCAGTCGGCGCATTTGAAGTCGGTCAAGCCGTATCTGGGGCCCTGCCGCTCGCCGGGCTCCCCGCCTTGATCCTGGTATTTGGCCCCGCAAGTCTCTCGATCCGAACAGGCCCAGAAATTGTAGCCGCCTTCGCCTTCCTTGACTATATGACGCAAAGGCTGACCGCACTCGGCGCATTTGAAGTCGGTCAAGCCGTATCTGGCCCCCTGCCGCTCGCCCGGTTCCCCGCCTTGATCCTGGTATTTGGCCCCGCAAGTCTCCCGATCCGAACAGGCCCAGAAATTGTAGCCGCCTTCGCCTTCCTTGACTATATGCCGCAAAGGCTGACCGCACTCGGCGCATTTGAAGTCGGTCAAGGCGCGTCTGGCCCCCTGCCGCTCGCCCGGTTCCCCGTTTTGATCCCGATACTTGGCTCCGCAGGTCTCTCGGTCCGAACAGGCCCAGAAATCGTAGCCGCCTTCGCCTTCCTTGACTATATGCCGCAATGGCTGACCGCAGTCGGCGCATTTGAAGTCGGTCAAGCCGTATCCGGCGCCCTGCCGCTCGCCCGGTTCCCCGCCTTGGTCCCGATACTTGGCTCCGCACGTCTCTCGATCCGAGCAGGCCCAGAAATTGTAGCCGCCTTCGCCGGTCTTGACTATATGCCGCAAAGGCTGCCCGCACTCGGCGCATTTGAAGTCGGTCAAGCCGTATCCGGAGCCCTGCCGCTCGCCCGGCTCCCCGCCTTTGTCCCGGAATTTGGCCCCGCACGTCTCTCGGTCCGAACAGGCCCAGAAATTGTAGCCGCCTTCGCCGGCCTTGACTATATGCCGCAAAGGCTGCCCGCAGTCGGGACAGTTGAAGTCGCTCAAATCATATCCGGAGCCCTGCCGCTCGCCCGGCGCCCCGTCTTGGTCCCGGAATTTGGCCCCGCAGGTCTCTCGGTCCGAGCAGGCCCAGAAATCGTAGCCGCCTTCCCCTTCCTTAACTATATGCCGCAAGGGCTGCCCGCAGTCGGGACATTGATGATCGGTCAATTCTTTCGTGGCTATCCTTTCTCCTCTAGTTCCGTCTTGGTCTTTGAACTTGGCCCCGCAATTGTCCCTGTCGGAACAAGCCCAAAAATTATAGCCGCCCTCGCCCTCGCGGACAAGATGTCGAATCATCTGGCCGCAAACCGGACAGGTCAGCCCGGAATTGCGGACGAAGGCTTTCACTTCGCTGTCGATGATTCCGAAAGTCTCGCTGACTACGGCCAGGTATTCGGAGTTCCCTTTGGCGATGTCGTCCAATTTTTCTTCCAGGTTTCTGGTGTACTCGAAATCCAAAAATTGGAATCTGTCGCTGAGACGGCTGATCAGCTCCTCGCCCAGTCCAGTCGCTTCCAACTGTCTTTTCTTGTTGGTCGTCACGTAAGCTCTGGAAGCGATATTGTCCAAAATGGGGGCGTAGGTGGATGGCCGGCCTATGCCGCGTTTTTCCAATTCCCTAATGAGGGCCGCTTGAGTGTACCTGAGAGGCGGCACGGTCTTTTTGGTCTTCACTTCTCCCGAGGCGGCTTGGACCTGGAGTCCCGCCGAAAGCTTCGGAACCGGATTGTTGAACTCCTCGCTGTCCTTGTCCTTGTCGGCTTCATTGGCCTGGTCGACGCCCGAAACGATCTTCCAGCCCGGACTGACCAGCCTTCGGCCTTTGGCTTCGAAGACCACTTCCCGTCCGTCCAGTTGCGACTTCAAAACCGCCTTGGCCGTGGCGAAGGAGGCGTCGTCCAGTTGACTCGCCAAAGTTCTTTTTCGGACGAGATCGTACAAATCTCGTTCGAGGTCCGAGTTGCCCGCGCTCTCCAATCTGACGTCCGTCGGCCTGATGGCCTCGTGAGCTTCCTGAGCGCCTTGCTTGGCTTTGAAATTTCTCGGCGTTTTGGGCAGCGGCCAGTTTTTCTCCTCGGCCAGCTTCCGCACATCTTCGGCGGCTTCTTGAGAGATGTTCGGATTGTCCGTCCTCATGTAGGTGATGAACCCGTCTTCATAGAGCTTCTGGGCCACTTCCATGGTTTTCTTGGGATCGAGCTTCAGGATGTTGCTGGCCGCCTGCTGCAGGGTGGAGGTGGTGAAAGGCGGAGGAGGAGCCTGACGACTTTGTCCCTGCTCGTAGGAACTGACGGATTGTATGGGCAGGGCCGCTATTTTTTCGGCCGCGGTCTTGTCGGTGAAATATTCCTGGCCCGCCGGCAGCCAGTTTTTGTTGTTCCAAACGGCCTTCCAGAACTGAGGGCCGGAAAGAGCCTCGCCGCCGGGCTCTTCAGAAGAGTTCTGAGCCTTTTGGACGGGTTCCGTCAAAACGACGCCGCTGGACGAAGGAGCGCCCGAGCCGTCCGTCGCCGCAGCCCCTGGCCCCGTCGCGGCCTCTTTGACGAGACAGTCGTCCACGCCGTATTTGAGTTCGACGCCGTAATGAACGGTGGAAACGAACGCGCGAATGGCCTGTTCCCTTTCGACGACCAGCCGCAAGGCCGGAGACTGGACCCGACCCGCCGACAAGACTTTGCCGGCCGCCTGGCAGACGATCGGGGAAACGGTGTAGCCGACCAGACGGTCGAGAACCCGGCGGCCCTCCTGAGCCCGGACGAGGTTGAGATCGATTCGGCCTGGCCGCTCTATGGCTTTTTTTATGGCCGGTTCAGTTATTTCCGTATAAGTCACTCTTCTGGGATCTTCGAGCGCCAGCGACTGCTGGATGTGCCAGGCTATGGCTTCGCCCTCCCGATCGCAGTCAGTGGCCAGCCAGACGGATTCCGCTCTGTCGGCGAGTCCCTTGAGATCGTCGACGACCTTCCGCCCCCTCTCCGTCAAAACGTAATGAGGCTTGAAATCGGGCGGGGAAACGCCCGTCTCTTTGACGGGCAGATCTCGGATGTGCCCGACGCTGGCGGCCACCCGCCAGTCCGACCCGAGGCATTGCTGTATCTTTTTAATTTTCCCGGGAGACTCGACTATGAAAAGCTTCATTTAAAACCCTTTCGCGCTATGGAACCCGTCAAAAAGCGACTTGGCGCCGCCTCTCCATTTGAGAGGGGCGGAACCCCGGCTGATTCGTCTCGGCCAGGGTCAGGAAAACGGCTCGCGGCCATCCCTTTTCGTCTTTTGGCCGCAAAAGCAAAAGGCTTCTTCGTCGGGAGAGTTCTTTTTGAAAAAAACTCTCCCGACGAAACCTTAAGAAAGACAGTTCTTCGATTTGTCGCCATCACCGGCCGAAAGAGGCGAATTCTCGCCTCGCCCAGTCCGGGTCATGGAATATGGCTCGGCCGACCCCTATGAGATCGGCTTTGTTCTCCTCCAAAAGCTTTTCCGCTTGAGCGAGAGTCGTCACGCCGCCGGTCAAAATGACGGGCAGGCTGGCCTCTTTCTTGGCCGCCTCCGCCAAGGGGGCGAAATAGCCCGGCTTGTCGTCTCCTCCGCCGGGAACGGCGAAGCCGTTGAGGCCGCCGGAGACGTCAAGAATGGGGACTCCCATCGTTTCCAGCCTTTTGGCCGCCGCCGAGACGTCGCTGAGACTTACGCCGCCTTCGGCGTAGTCCGAGCCGCCTAAACGAACCAAAATCGGATAGTCGCCGCCGACTTCCTGGCGGACGGCCTCATAAACGTCCAAGATGAGCCGCAGCCTGTTCTGGACGGAGCCGCCAAAACGATCCTGACGGCGATTCAGCAACGGGGTGAAGAACTGATAGAGCAAAAAACCGTGGGCCGCATGCAATTCCACCCCCGAGAAGCCGGCCTTTTTGGCCCTTCCGGCTGCGGCCGCGAAAGCGGCGGCGACGGCTTCGACGTCTTCGTCCGTCATCGCTCGAGGAACTTCCTGGTCGGCGTTCTTGGGATGAGGCACGGCCGAAGGGGCGAGGATCGGCAGAGAGGTTCTGGAGCTGGACGTCCAGCCGCCGGCGTGACTAATCTGCAAAACGCTCGGAGAGCCGCTTTGATTGACGACCTCGGCCAGCCTTTTCAAGCCCTCCAGCTTGCCGTCGTCGGCGGCCGAGAGTTGGCGGGGATGGGCTTGGCCATCCGGCCGGACGAAAAAATGCTCCGTGATGACCAGACCAATCAAGCCGTCCTTTGTTCTCTCTCGATAATAATCCAAGACCGCCTGGTTGATCGAGCCGTCAGGCTCGCCTTTGGACGTGGCCATAGGCGGCATGACCAGCCGATTTTTCAGCTTCAGCCCCGGAACGTTCAAGGGCTCGAGAAGTTTTTTCATGACGAATACCCAATGTCAGGCAGAAGTTAGAAGGTTGAAAATTAGCGCATGTTCCAATGAATGGTCTCGGCGCGTCCAGGCCGCCAAAGTAGGCAAAATAGGCAAAAATGGCCGGCATAAAAGTAGGCGAACAAGTTCGCGAACAAGTTCGCCTTCCGCCCGTGCAGCCAAACTTTCCTCGAGAAAGGCTGGCCGAAAAACTTTAAAAAGCCGATGGACGACCATCCCGAAAACTTTCGACGCGTCAGCAACTTCTTGGCGTCGAAGCCGACGAGCCTTTCAATCGGCGACCCTTTCGTTCGACGCCCCTCTCAATCGTAGACTCTTTCGCTCGACGATCGTTTCGATTATGGAAGAGAAAAGCCAAGCGCGGCCAGAAAATAGGGGCGCGCAAAAACAAAAAAAACAAAACGCGGCTCCATATTTTTGCCTATTTTAACACAAAATATGGTGAACAAAACCGACTTGACCACAAAATGCTCCTGCCGGATCCTCTCTGGTCGGCCTCGCCGGAAGCGACGAATCTTGCCTGGCTTTTTCCGCGCCTTCTAGATCCCGAAACGACAAACCGAACGACTGTCCCGACCTTTTTCCGACCGGCTTTGGCGCCGCCGCCCGGCTCTTCACGCGCCGCGCTGACGTCCTTCGGCGTTTTTTCTCCGACAGCGAGGGGATTTCGGACTTCCTCGCCGAAAGCCTCGGCGCTTCGCGCGCCCTTAATGGTTCCGCCGAAAAAAAAAGACAATCACGGCCAAGTTCATTTTTTGACGAATCGCTCCTCCACTTTTCTGGCCCTGGCCTTTCCCTTCGGCCTTTTCCCCTGGCCTTTCCACTCTCTTTGGCTTGGTCGGAACTATCTTCGTCTTTCCGCGCCAAGCCAAGCTGAACCTTCGTCCTTTCAGAGGACGAAGGTTCCTTGACCGCGCTTTTTGGCCTCTTCGTCTGGGGTTGATCCACCTATCAGTCAAGTCGTCCGCCAAAACGCATCCGCTTTTCCTGCGCCGACCTGCGCCAAATGGCGTTTGGCGGTTCATTATCGACAATTTTCTCTAATGATAATCACTACTAAGATTGACTTGAGATCAGTGCGGCGTTTATAATACGTCTTAGGATCAGTTTTTGGATGATTTTTGACTATTGCGGCCATTGATATTTAAGCCGTCTCGGGTCGGCCGACTTGTTTCCGGCGGACTGACGCCGTCCCTCCCGCTAACGGCCCCTCGTTCGGACTGTCCCGCTTTTTTGGAATGCGCGTCCCCGCTTTTGGAAGAGCCTGGCCGCTTTTTTGGAGAACATGGCTTCGCCTCTCGACCGTTTTTTTCCCGCCTATTTCCGCGCCAATCGAGGACGGCCCGGAAGAAATGAACAAACAGGCGGCCTGCGGCGGATCGGCCTATTCCAAAAGCCTGTTTTTGAAGCCTGTTTTTGGGAATTTTTTTAGTCTCTTAGCATGTTTTAAGACGCCTTGTCATATGCTTTTTTAGAGCTAAAATAGGTTTTTTTATGCATAACATAATTTACGCCATATTGTCCGTCTTTTGGTCTCTGGTTTTTTTCCTTCCGGCCGCTCAAGCCGTCCCGCCGACGGCCTCCGACTACTACAGCCGCCCGCCTCTGCTGGTAGGAGCCACCAAGCCGGCCATCCTGATGGTGGTCAGCAA
>JAIRTO010000118.1 GCA_031254895.1 Deltaproteobacteria bacterium | reverse complement strand
CGCTGGGGGAAGAGAATTTAAGCAGGCAAATCGACGCCCCCAAAACTCCGAAAAGCCCAGCCCGACGTCAAAAAGAGCGGCGCTTTTTTCGGCCTCTCTTCATTCTTCCGTCGTCGAGCCGGATTCGTCGTCGGCGTATTTGGCGATATAGCCTCTGGGAGTGATCATCTTGCCCTGGTAGGCGAAGGTGCTGGAATTGCCGACGACGACGATGGTCTGCATGTCTATTTTCGCTTCGGCCAGTTGTCCCAGAACGGTGATGGAGACGGCTTCGCCTGGTCGGCCGAGTCGGCTGGCCAGGCCGACGCAGGTGTCAGGAGACAAATTTTGGAGAAGAACTTCGACGGCCCGGCCAAGCTGCCAAGTCCGCCCCTTGCTTTTCGGGTTGTACAGGGCGATGACGAATCCGGCTCGGGAGGCCAGATCCAATCTCATTTCTATGGTTTCCCATTTGGTCAGACGGTCGGACAGGGAGATGCAGCAAAAATCATGGGTCAGAGGGGCGCCCAGGAGGGCGGCGGCGGCCGTCACGGCCGGGGTTCCCGTTATGACCTTGACGTCCATTTCTCCTTGAGCCGTTCCCAGCTTGAGCCCCTGACGGGCGGCCACTTCGAAGACGGCCCCGGCCATGGCGTACACTCCCGGGTCTCCGCCGGAGACGAGAGCCGCTCGGCGGCCTTCGGCGGCCAATTGCAAAGCCCTCTCCGCGCGGGCCACCTCGGCGGTCATGCCGCTGACTTCGACGACGGTTTCCCGCTTCAGGAAGGGTTTGGCTTCTTCGACGTAAAGCTTGTAGCCCAGAACGATCTCGGCCGATTCCAAAGCGTCGGCGGCGGCTATGGACAGACCGGCCGGTCCGGCTGAGCCCAAGCCGACTATGAGGAGCTGATTAAAGCTATGGCGCACGTTGATTTCTCTCCTTTTCGCTTGTCGACCAACAAAGGTCCTAGACGGGCGGCCAGTCTGGCCGCCGCTTCGCATACTGAAGCCGCGCCGATTCTTCGGCGGACGGTTTCCGAGGGGTTGGGCGTCTGGACCGAGTCGAGCTGATCCGGACTGTAGGTTAATAAAGGCAAGGACAGACGTCTGGCCAGGACGGACGGGGCCAGCTGCGGGTCTCCCCGGCTGACGACGGTGGCCAGGACGGCTAGGGAATGGATGGAGAGATTAGAGCTGATTAGGCTCTCCTCCAGCAAAGCCAAAAGATCCTCCGCCGGGCAATCGCGGTGACAGCCCAGTCCCGCCGCCAGAACCGGCGGATAGAGATGGAGGACTTTCGAGTCGTCTCCTTGGCCGAGGCTTCTAGCGTTCGCGCCCATCTCCGTCTGGCCGAGGACGCTCTGGCCGAGGACGCTCTGGCGAGCGGCCGAGGCTGCATAGGTTTCCGGCGGCGTCAGGCGGTAGTCCACGCTGACGGCCGGTTTGTCCTTCCGGGGAGGACTGGACAGAGTTTGGAAAAGATTCAAGTGTTGGCGCAGACTGGGCAGAAGATGATTTCCCGGATCGTAAACGGCCACTGGGTCATGTTCCGACAAGCGCCTACTGATTTCCGGCAAAGGGAACAGATCGGGAGCCCGAAGGCCAAGATCCCTGGCCGTCACTTCCAAGGACGGGACTTTTTCTATGTCCGTGGCCGTGTTGATCACCGCTTGACCCATGGTCGTCAGAGCCACTTGTCTGGCCAGATTGTCGGCTCCGCCAAGGTGGCCGGAGAGGAGACTGACGACGAAGCGGCCGTCTTGGCCTAAGGCGACGACAGCGGGGTCGGTTTTTTTGTCCCTCAAAAGAGGGCCGATGAGCCTAACCGTCAGACCTGTGGCGGCCACGACGACGTGACCGTCGAAGTCGTTGAAGCGGCTGCTCAGCGGCTCGGCCAGCTTGTCGAAGAAGCTCGCTTCCAGGCCGGGAGGGAGATCCATATTTTCCAGGCGTTTTGGCAAGAAGACGGTTCCGCCCAAAGCGGCGGCTATTTTCGCGGCCAACTCGGCCCCGGGCGCGGTCAGGGCGTAGACGGCCAGCCGCCGAAGGGAAGCGCCGGAAGATTTTCCTTCAGCCGACGAAAGAGCCGGGCTGGATCTTTTTGTTTGATGTTTTTCGTCGTTGTTCACAAGCCAAACTCGCCGTTCGTCAAAGTCTCCGGCTGCCGCCGAAGTCGAGCGCGGAGCGTCGACCTCTATTCGGCCGCCCTGGCGGAAAAACACGATAGGTCAAATCGCGCCGCCAAAAAAGGAAAAGGAGCCGGGCCAAAGCTGTTCAAGTCAAAACCGGTCAAACCAAAGCCCATAAAGCCAAAGCCGAGCAGGTTAAAATCGGTCAAACCAACACCCATAAAGCCGAGCAGGTTAAAGTCGGTCAAACCAACGGCCAAAAAGCCAAAGCCCCTAAAGCCAAAAAATCTTGAAGCCAACTCTCCCTGAAACCAAAGCCCTCTGAAGCCAACCCTCCCTGAAGCCAAAACCGGTCAGGCTCAAACAAATAAAACCAAAACCAACAAAGTCAAAGCCGAACAAGCCTAAAGTTTCGCCTTCGATTTTCGGCGAAGGGAATTGGACTCGACGCGGGCTCGCGAACCTGTTCGGCTTTGGCCGTTCATTTAGCGATCGTCTTTTTTCGCCTGGCGGCGGCCATGGGAGAATTTTGGGTCATATAGCTTCGATTGGGGCGAGTCCGCGCCGCTCCTGAGAATGGTGAGGGCGGGACTGGCCAGGATGAGCGCGTGGCGATCTATGCCGTTTTCCTTCAAGGTTTTGGCCAGGTCTTTCGGCGCGGCGAAAAAAGTGCGGCCGTCCGGCCAGGACACCTTGTGACAGATGGCCAGAACGGCGTCATCTCCATAGGCCTCCGCCAGCCTTTCGCCCGTTTCCTGAGCTTGGGCGGCCGACAGATACAGGGCCAGAGAGGCTCCGTGAGCGGCCAGGTCCTTCAAATCTTCTCCGGAGGGCATGGGGGTTCGTCCGGCCGTCCTCGTCAAGATGAGAGTTTGCGTTATCTCGGGCAAAGTGAACTCCAGTCCCAGACTGGCGGCGGCGGGCCGGGGCGCCCGCACACCCGGGAATTCCCACTCTGGGGTATTAGGTTTTTTAAGATTGGGGGAATTCGCCCTGGACGCCCCCAAAAAA
>JAIRTO010000117.1 GCA_031254895.1 Deltaproteobacteria bacterium | reverse complement strand
TCCATCTGGGCCGCACCGGTGATCATGTTCTTGATGTAGTCGGCGTGACCGGGACAGTCGACATGGGCGTAGTGACGTTTGGCGGTCTCGTACTCGACGTGAGCCGCCGCGATGGTTATGCCGCGTTCCTTCTCTTCCGGAGCCTTGTCGATCTGGTCAAAGGGAACGTACTCGCCGCCGCCAGCCTTGGAGAGGATAAGCGTGATCGCCGCTGTCAGCGTTGTTTTTCCATGATCGATATGTCCGATGGTGCCGACATTGACATGAGGTTTTGAGCGGTCAAACTTCTTTTTGGCCATGGTGAGCCTCCGTAAGGAATAAGGCCTAAAATACTGACACCCTAGAAAGTGTCGTTTTGGACAGCCGAACTGAACCTGAAAAAGTTTATTTGCGGCTATTCGTCGAAAAGATCGTCCCAGCCTTTTTTCGGGTCGATCCCGTCTTGCTCCGACGAGCAAGACGTCAAGTTCGCCAAAGAATCAAAAAGGGCGACTACTTCTGGTTCTCCTGAAGCTTTTTCTCCCGTTGAGCGATGACTTCCAAAGCCACGTTCTCAGGCAGGGGATTATAGCGCCCGAATTGCATGCTGAAAGTGGCCCGTCCCTGAGTGCGGTTGCGCAGTTCGGAAGAATATCCGAACATGTTGCCCAAAGGAACGTCGGCCGTGACGACTTTCGAGCCGCCGACGGTGTCTAGAGAAGAAACCTTCCCCCGGCGGGAATTGATGTCGCCTATGACGTCGCCGACGAAGTCGTCAGGCGTGACCACCTCGAGATTCATGATGGGTTCGAGCATGATCGAACCGGCCTTTCTCAGGCCTTCCTTCATGCACATGGAGCCGGCCACGTTGAAGGCCATTTCCGACGAATCCACGTCATGGAAGGAGCCGTCGAAAAGAGTGACCTTGAGATCGGTGACGGGAAAGCCGGCTCTGACGCCGCCTTTTCGGCAAGCTTCCAGAGCTCCTTCGCCGACGGCGTTGTGATATTCCTTGGGCACCGTGCCGCCCACCACCGCCGTCTCGTAAACCAAGCCCGAGCCGGGTTCCAGAGGCTCCAGCCGCAGCCAGACGTGGCCGTATTGACCGCGGCCGCCCGTCTGTCTGACGTGCTTGTATTCGCATTCCATCGTCTTGGTTATGGTCTCGCGATAGGCCACCTGGGGCGCGCCCAAATTGACGGCGACCTTGAACTCGCGCTGAAGACGATCGGCGATGATCTCCAAATGCAGCTCGCCCATTCCGGAGATGACGATTTCAGCGGTCTCCGGATCCGTTTTGACCCGAAAAGAAGGATCTTCGCCGGTCAGCTTCGTCAAAGCCTGGCTGAGCTTGTCCGCGTCGTCCTTCTTTTTGGGACTCAGGGCGATGTGTATGACCGGTTCAGGAATATGCATCTGCTCCAGAACCAGAGGCTTGCCTTCATCGCACAGAGTGTCGCCGGTGGTGGAATTTTTGAGCCCCACGGCGGCCACGATGTCTCCAGCGCCGGCTTCCTTGATTTCTTCCCGCTTGTTGGCGTGCATCTTCAAAAGACGACCAATCTTCTCTCGGCCGTCCCTGGTGGAGTTATAAACCTGATCGCCGCTTTTCAGGACGCCGGAATAGATTCTAAGGAAGGTCAGATGCCCCACGTAGGGGTCGCTCATCAGCTTGAAAGCCAAAGCCGAGAGAGGAGCCGCGTCGTCGGCGGCTCTTTCCTCCTGCTCTCCCTTCGGGGAGAGACCGGAGACGGGCTTTATGTCCGTCGGGGCGGGCAGGTAGTCCACCACCGCGTCCAAAAGAGGCTGCACGCCTTTGTTTTTGAAGGCCGAACCTAAGAGAACCGGGACGCATTTCAGAGCCAGAGCGCCCTTCCGCAAAGCGGCGCGCAGTCTGGCGGCTTCTATCTCCCGGCCCTCCAAAAAATCCTCTATCAAATCGTCGTCAACGTCGGCCAAAGTTTCGACCAGACTGTTTCTGGCCTCTTCGGCTTCGGCCCGCAGAGCTTCGGGCACGTCCAGAACTTCATACTTGGTGGGATCGTCCGCGTCTTTCGAGTAGGAAAGAAACTTCATCTCCAGAAGATCAATCAGTCCTTCGAATTTGTCTTCCTTGCCCACCGGCAGCTGCAGGAGACAGGGCACGGCGGAAAGCTTGTCTTTGATTTCCCGAACGCATCGAACGTAGTCGGAGCCCAACCTGTCCATTTTGTTGATGAAGGCGATCCTGGGAACTCCATAGCGGTCGGCCTGGCGCCAGACCGTCTCCGACTGAGGCTGAACGCAGCCGACGGCGCAAAAAACGGCCACGACTCCATCCAAAACCCGCAAGCTTCGTTCGACTTCAATTGTGAAATCCACGTGTCCAGGAGTGTCGATCAAATTAATCCGGCGATTACGCCAAAAACAGGTGGTGGCGGCCGAAGTGATGGTGATGCCGCGTTCCTGCTCCTGAGCCATCCAATCCATGACGGCCTGCCCGTCGTGGACTTCGCCGATTTTCTGAGACACTCCGGTGAAGAAAAGAATCCTCTCGGAGGTGGTCGTTTTCCCGGCGTCGATATGAGCGATGATGCCGATGTTTCGAGTGTCGGCTATGGAAACCTGACGAGCCAAATTGAAGCCTTTCGAAATCCTTGGACTGATCGGAAAAGGCGGTCGAACGACGTCGACGCGCTTTTTCGTCGGCCGAAGAGGGCCGACGACATTATTTTTAATGGCCATAAGGGCGCAAAAAGCTAAGCCCCCATCGACCGAAAAAGGGACAGGTCATCCCCTAATTTCGCTCCAATCGGACTGAACCGCAAGTCTCGTCCGCGCCGGAACGACCTTTGGGGCCTTGCATTTTTCAAAGAGCCTTTTTGGGAATTGTTCTTCCCGCAAAACGCTTGCCCTATTGGCCTCTGAAATCACAAAAGCTACCAACGGTAATGAGAAAATGCCTTGTTGGCCTCCGCCATGCGATGCGTGTCCTCGCGCTTTTTCACTGAAGAGCCGCGCCCTTGCGAAGCGTCCAGCAGTTCAGCCGCCAGTTTGGCCATCATCCCTTTTTCGCCGCGATTCTGGGCGTAATTAATGAGCCAACGAATGGACAGAGCCGCCCGCCGCTCAGGCCTGATCTCCATCGGAACCTGATAGGTCGAACCGCCGACGCGGCGGCTTTTGACTTCCAGAGAAGGCCTCACCTGATCCAAAGCTCTTTCGAAGACTTTGATCGGGTCGTCCTTGGTCCTTTCGGCGATGATGTCTATGGCCCCGTAAAAAATACGTTCGGCAGAACTTTTCTTGCCCCTCTTGAGCAAGCTGTTGATGAACCTGGCCACCATTTTGTTGCCGTACTTGGGGTCGGGCAATGTTTCCCTTTTGGTGACCTCTCTACGCCTGGGCATCCTTGTTCCTCTGCTGCTTTTTTCTGATCCGCGATCCCTTGCGGCCAAATCGAAGGCCAAAAGAGAAGTCCCGCTTTGGGAGACGTAATCAGGAGTTCAGGCCGCCCTTTGGCGACCGATGGCGAAAGAAGACTGAACGACCTTTTTTCAGGCGAACTTGCGTCGCCAAAAAAAAAGCCTCTCGCTGACGAAAGCTTTTTACTTCGGCCGCTTCGCGCCGTACTTGCTCCGGCCCTGACGCCTTTTGGCCACGCCGATGGAGTCGAGCTTGCCGCGAATGATGTGATAACGAACGCCGGGAAGATCCTTAACGCGCCCCCCGCGAATCATGACCACCGAGTGCTCCTGAAGGTTGTGACCTTCTCCGGGTATGTAGCTGGTCACTTCCATGGAATTGGTCAAGCGCACGCGGGCCACCTTCCGGAGAGCCGAGTTGGGCTTTTTGGGAGTGGCCGTATAAACCCTGATGCAGACCCCTCTCTTCTGGGGGCAGCCCTTCAGGGCAGGCACGGTGTTTTTTTTCAGCTGGGCCTGGCGACCGAGGCGTATTAGCTGGTTAATCGTCGGCATCTTACCACCTGTGGCGAAATATGGCTTTCTAAGCCCTAGAACTAAAAAGCCCTTTTTGTGTTTTTACCGGCCCTCCGGCGCTGGAGATTCTTAAAATCGTTCAGCTGAAGCAGCTTTCGAGCAAAATCGACCAGAGACGAAAAAAAGCCTTCACTGGAAAAAGCGACAAAAAAACACCTTCTCCAGGCCTTAAGACCTCCGACCTTTAGCTTGAACCTTTATGATTCAAAGCGAGCCGACCTCGTCATTTCGGTCGGCCTTGGTCCCAAGGTGCGCCCAGGAAGGGGTTGGACTGAAAAATCAGCCCAGCAATGCCTGCGATCCCCCAAGTTTTCCTCCGTAGCTCCACATGCCCTTTTTTAGGCCCAGCTCCGGGTTCACTCGGTTGCTTGAAAGGGACCGCATTTGCGGATTCGGCCTTTATAACATTTTCCAAAGTTCTCGTCAAGAAAAATCTCAACTGGGGCGAAATTTTTCCAGACGCCTAAAATAGCGATCGCCGCCCGACATGTCAAGCGCCAGATTTAGTCTTGTAGCGAGAGGCAGGCCCAACATGAAGGTCGGCGCCCGACCATTCGACCCGGCGCCCGCCCGGGAGATCCAGTCCTCCCGCCCCAGGGCTGTTCAAAATCTCCAAAAAAATGTCGACGGAGGCCAAAGACACCTGCTCCCCGCCGCCGTCGCGGGGGATCTTGATCCGCCTGAGCGCTCGGCCGGCCATGCGGCGCTGTTCGGCCACCGACAGCTCGTACAGGCCGGCGGCCGACATCAACAAGCCGTCGTCCGGCCCCGGTTTGACGATGACCGAAAAAAGCTCGTCCAAATGATGGTTCCAAAAATCCTCTTCCGCCGCCGACAATCTGGCCGCTCGGCCAATCGCCTCCAGAAAGGACGGGTTCAAATCCACCAAAATCGGCAGGATCTCGTTGCGGATCTTGTTGCGGGTGAATCTGTTTTCCTTGTTGCTGGGGTCTTCAATCCATTTGAGACCTTTCAAGGTCAGAAATTTTTCGATTTCCTTTCTGGAGAAGCCGAGAAGCGGACGGATCACTCGATCGTTGACGGCTGGGATGCCCTGCAAAGCTCCCGGTCCGCCGCCTCTGACCATCTTCATCAGCACCGTCTCGGCCTGATCCTCCGCCTGATGGGCGGTGACTATGCAATCGCCCGGCCAGGAGCCTAAAGTCTGATACAAAAAATCGTACCTGGCCCATCTGGCGGCTTCTTCTATGCCTTTGCCCCTGTTTTTGGCCAACGTCTTGACGTCGACTCTGGCCGAGGCGAACTCGAGGCCCATCTCTTCGGCCGCCGTCGCCGCCCTGTCGGCTTCCGCCGCGCTGCTTTCCCTCAGCTGATGATCCAGATGAGCGGCCAACAAGCGATCCGGAGGGAGGAAGTCGGCCAGCAGCCGCAAAAGAAAGGTTGAATCTCCGCCCCCGGAAAAGGCGCAGACGAAGCGTCCTTCCGGCCAAAAAGGGCACAAATCCTTCATGGCCGCCTGGAATCGTTCATGAAGTCCTTTAAAATATTCTTTTTTTTCTGGGCTTTCATCCAGGTCTTCGCGTTCCGCCTCGTCGAGTGGTCGCATGAGCATCGCCGCCTTTTTTTTGGGTCTGTCGTCGGCGAAAAAAAAACCTTTCGCCGTCCGTCTTGGTCATCCCTCCGCCTTCGCCTCTAATCGTCCCGTCCCCGCCGCCTTCGGCCAAAAAATGCCCGAGAGGCGGCCAAAAGGGCCCGTCAGCTCTTTTTTCGATCTTTTCAGCGAAGGCAACTTATCGCAATGACGCGAATATATTTCGAATTAAATTTTATTCTGTCACAATCAGCCAAAAAAAATAAATATAAATTACATTTTTTCTTGTCATGACGGCAAAAAGAACTATAATATCAAATTGTTGGTTCTAAACGCCTTTTGCCGTTCTCGCTTTTTGGACTTAATAATAGCCGTTCCTCGTTTTTTTTCAGGTACGGTTTGCGGGACGAGCAATCTTTTTGCTCGTTTTTTTATATAGGCCAATGGGACGCTCCAGACGCGAAACCTGCTTTTGCTCCTTTGGCGGCGCAAAAGCCGATTTCTCGAAGCTTCAACGGAACTGGACGCCTTTGGCCATGGACTTCACGACGGACAAGGCCGGAAAAATGTCGGAGTCGCCAAGCTTTCCGATAGTCCGGCCAAGATTAATTACTTCTTTTCAAATGGATTGTCAATAGCCTTGGTTCGCCGCCGTCGAGATTTCATTTCTGGGATTTCCTTCGTCGAATTGGCTGTCGACGATCCGTTTCAGCACACGGATGTTTTTTTATGGACAACGAAAACCTTGATTCCGCTTCCATCGCCTTTCGCCACGCAATCAAGTTCGAGATCAACAAAAGGGGGTTCGGCGGCCAAGCTGAACTGTCGTCAAGATCGGGCGTCAGCAAAAGCCTCATAAACGACATCGTCAACGGCCGAGCCACAGGCTCTTTGCGGACGCGAAAAATCCTGTCCAACTCCCTTGGCTACTTGGATTACGACCAGATGGTCGAAGTGGGCAACACGCTCATGGACTGGGAAAAGCAAGGCAAAAAAGGACTCCCTCCGCTAAGGCCCCGCAGCGCTCCCAAAATCTCGGAGCCATTTCCGGCCGAGAAGGAACCCTTCGAACCGACCGGGAAAGCCCCTTCCACTTTCTCGTTATTGGTGGAAAACCGAAACCTGAGAATGGAACTGGATCAGAGCGTCGCCAGGGCGAACGCCCTATCTCGCGAAAAGGAGGAAATCGAAAGGCAGCTTTTGCATTACGCCAGCATGCTCCACAAAGCCCACGGCGTACTGACGAGCATGGGCGTCGACTTTGCGGAAAAAATTTCTGGTCCCGTCGCCGACAGAGCGCGCGCCGCCGACTCCGACGAGAATCCTCTGCATCTGCTTCAACCCCGCCGAGGTCGGGGACGTCCCAGAACGGTGAACCCTTTGCCCGAATATGTGGCGGAAGCGTTCGCCCCCAAACCTTCCTCAGCCGTTTTCGAGCCTCTGGCTTTTCCCCAATCGGCCAACTCGCCGATTCCGCCAGTCGTCCAGGCGGATTTTCAGACGCCGGCCGCCCCCGAACAGCCTCCCCTCGAGCCGTCGACGCCTCCTTCCGAGTCGGACGAGAATTGAATTTTTCTCTGAGGCCGCAATAAAATTGCGCCTCAGAGATTCATCAACGACTTCTTCGAAAGGCGAGTCTGGCCCTGAACCGGATTTTCGGCGATCTTTCGCCTCAAGCCGGACTCGCCGGACGACGGATCCGAAGGCGGCCGGACAAGCGGCCTGACCGGACAAGCGCCCTGACTGAAAGACGGGCCTGGCGGGAAAGCGGCGGCCAGTTCTCCGGTTCGAAGAACCCTTTTTCCGAATCGGCCTTGGCTTCACAGATCGTAAGCCACCAAACGCACCGGGGAAGCCGTGCCCTTCTCGATTTTAAGGGGAAAGGCCGAAACGAGCCTCTTTTTGCCGTCCATGATCTCTTCCGGAAAAAAAACCTCTTCAATGATGAGAATTCCCGCCGACAGAAGAATCTCGTGACAAGGCTGCGCCTGCTCCTTGGCGTATCCCCCCAGACTTAAGGCGTCGATGCCCACCGCCTTCACGCCTTTGTCCTTCAGATAACTGGCCGCCTCCCCGTCCAAATAGGGCCATTTTTTCAGATAATCTACGCCGTAGCCCCTTTTTTGATTCCAGCCGGTGTTGATGAGCGCAAAATCGCCTGGTTGGATGGCCTGACCGAATTCGGCGATTTTGTCCACGCCCAAGCCCTCCCCAGCCTCCACGCGACCGCGAAAATCCAAGATGACCCCTAAGCCCCAGAATCGCTCCAGGGGCAGACTGGCTCCATCCCCGGTTCCTTCATAAAAATGTTCAGGCATATCCACGTGAGTGCAAGTGTGGCTGGACATCTCGAGCCGCTCGGCGTTGAAGCCGTCCCTGGCCCGATAAGACGTTCTGGTGACCTGAGGAACTCCTAGCCTGGGATAGGCCGGACATCCATGGAAAATGGTCAGACTCATGTCGATCAGTTTCGTTTTGTCGGGATCCATTTCTTAACCTCTTTCGTCCATTGGACTGACGATCCTCTCTGTTTCGATTATCTTCCTTAGGGGGGAGCGCACCCTAACGACTCCTTCCCCAAGGGATCCTTCCCTAGAGGGACGGTTTCCTAAAAAGACGCTTCCTGATCAAGTTCCGGGAGCCGCCGACTGGTTCCGACGGCGACAGTCGGCGGAAAAAGCCTGCGGGAAAAGCCCGCAGAAAAAAAGGCCGACGAATCATGTCGCCTCCGTCGGCTTCGAAGAAGTTTGGCGGGCGGGGCGGCTGGACATTAATCTTCCCGCTTTTTTCGCCAAAAACGCCAGGCCGTCGACTTGCGCTTTTTTTTACCCGTTTTTTTTCGCGCCGACAAAAAGGCGGCGAACAGACGAAAAAACGACCGCCCCTCGAGAGCCGGCCGTCCCTCCGGCGCTAGAGGGCTTTTAGAAAGCCGCCCTTTTTGCGAACCGACGGCCATGTCTCGCCTATTTCGATTTGCGGCCCTTTCGCCGACAAAACCCCCAAAAACGACGAACCCGGATCCGAAAAAGAACCCGGGTTCGTCCTTCATGAACAGGCCATTTCAGGTCAGTTCCACAGATGAGCCGATCCGGCCGACTTCACGTCAGGACACCCGGTCATGATCATGACCTGTTCCAGCTGCGAGCGCAAGAGCTCGACGTAAAGAGCCACTCCTTCGCGTCCGCCGCCGATGGCGGCAATGGAGCAAGGGCGACCGATCATGACGCAGTCCGCTCCCAAAGCCAGCATTTTAAAGATGTCCCCGCCTGACCTCACGCCTCCGTCGACCAAGATGGCCGCTTTGCCTTTCGCTTTGGCGACGATGGCGGGAAGAACCTTGGCGGTTCCGGGCGCGGAATCCAAAACGCGGCCGCCATGGTTGGAGACGACAATTCCGTCGACGCCGGCGGCCAGACAGGCTTCGGCGTCCTCCGGACACATGACGCCCTTTATCACGAACTTCAAACCCATTTCGCGAGCGGTCGTCACGATGCTCTTCAATTCCGGCTCGCTCTTGGGATAGGCGGGATGTCCCATGAGGCGAAGGGTGATGAGGCCGATGCTGTCCAAATCGCAGGCCACCGTCTTGCAGCCGGCCTCTTTGGCCATGATCAATTTTTCTTTAATCTTTTCCGGCTCCCAGGGCTTAATGAAAGGCAGAGCCTTGCCGCCCAGCTTTTGGGCCATGGAGAGTCCCGCCTTCATGACTTCGATGGGAACGGCGTCGGGCGTGCCGGCGATGACGCCGGCGTCGACGGCGCCGCAGGCGACGGCTTCCTGATAGGCGGTCTCTTCCATCGCCCCGCTGAGGTTGAAGCCTATTCCGCCAATGGGAGCGACCATCATGGGCAGCTTGAGCTTGAAGCCGAGAACCTCCGTTTCGGTGGACGGATTCTTGACCTGATGAATCAACTTAGTGTTGAGAAGGATTTCGGACAGAGCGGAAACGTTGTTCCTGAAGGATATGCCGGAGCCGGCGCCGCCCATGCCGGGAATTTCTCCTGAACAAACCCGTCCGTCGCAGACAGGGCAAACCCGGCAGGAGCTCTTGGTCAACTCTCTGGCCTTGTCTCTGATTTGCTTAAACGTCAAAGTCATATTAACCTCAAATTGGAATAAGGCGAAAAGCCCCCCGTTGTTTAGCCGGAATAAGGCCGTTTCCTGTCGGCGAACAGGACGCGCGAGCGTATTCCGCAAGAAAATTTCGTTCTAAGGCAAGGCATTCTTAGACAATCATCAATTTGTCTTGACTAATTATGGTTTATGAACGCGCCGCTTGTCAAGAAATGAGCTGAACGGTCATAGAGCGAAAAGCGAACGAGAAGTTTGACGGAATTCGTCCTCAAAAAACGCCGTCTCTCAAGCCGTCCGCCGGCGCCTTCCCTTCGATCGCGGCCCCCGCCCTTTTTGGCGAGCGGTCGTTTGACCCGTTCCGGCGTCATGTCTCCAAAGTTTCCTCCACCATTATAATAGGCGTCCTTGCTCCCGACGACCTACGGTCGGCGCGGGCTTGTCGCGCTCGCCGAAAAAAAAACGCCGCCAACCTAAGACCATGGCGGCCTCGATTGGCGGCAGACAAGATGACTACGCTGCCGTCTGCGGCCGGCTCACGCGTAAGGGGAGACTGCCCCCGCCGATCATATGTCCATTGCCTCTTCGTCCAAAAGGAACTGCGTAACCGCGACATATAAAACCCCGTTTTCATCGTGCCATGGAATCATATCGTCCTTTACGACCACGATTTTCTTGAAGGAATCCGAAATCCTGTTTAGCGGGTTCGTTTCTCGCATCCTTTTTTCTTCTTCCGCGACGGTCGGAGCGGACTGAATGTAGTAACGCTTGCTTCCTTTGTTGGCCACGAAGTCAACTTCCAATTGAGCGCGCTGACTTTTGCCTGCCCTTTTGAAATTGTATTCTACGCTGCCGACGTCAATGTCGTATTCTCTGGCAGCCAGCTCGTTGTACATAATGTTCTCCATCACGCGATTTTCTTCTTGTCGCCTGAAGTTCAGACGCGCGTTCCTGAGTCCGACATCGGCAAAGTAGCATTTCCAGGGGGAGCCCATACGCCTCTTGCCTTTAATGTCGTATCTGTACGACTTGCTCACGAGGAAAGCGTCTACAAAATAGTCGAGATAGGCGCTGACGGTCTGCGGGGCAATCTTGACATGCTTTACGCCGTCAAAAGTTTTGGACAGCTTCGCCGCATTTGTCAGCGAACCTACCGCCGCAGAGATGAAGTCCAAGAGAACTTCCAAGACTGCTTTGTCGTTTAGCATCCTGTGTCGTTCAACAATGTCCGCGATGTAGGTCTTCTCGAACAAGTCCTTTAGATACTTGCCCTTTTCTTCATGCGTCCCCTTGGACATGATGGCGGGCATGCCGCCGTAGGCGAATGCTCCGTGCTGAGTGGTTATTGCAAAATTTGC
>JAIRTO010000364.1 GCA_031254895.1 Deltaproteobacteria bacterium | reverse complement strand
TCGGATCTTCTTGTTGCGCCAGAGTTAAAATGTCGTCTGTTATCCATAGTTAAAATGTCGCCGATTCCTCTGTCGACTCGAATCGGCTCGCTTCTCTCTCGCCGAGAAAAACCCTGACCCGCCGACAGATTCGCTTTCGGTTTCGTGTCGCGCTTTTCGCCAACAAAAAAAGCCGAAACCAGAGCGATGAAGCTCTGATTTCGGCTTTGCGGAACTGGTCTTTTCATTTTAGAAGGGCGGGCGCTAGGCAGGTGGCTGGCTACCTAGCCACATGGCCAGCCAGGCGAGCGGCTTTTTGGTCTTTCGGCGTTCGACCAAAAGTCAAAAGTACGGTCTCGACTTCGGGAACGCTCCGTCTCGAAGCGTCAAACTCAAAGCATCAAACTCAAAGCGTCAGACTCGAAGCGCCTGACCCGGCAAAATCTTTAGGAATCCAAGAGCTTTTCCGAATCCAGAATGAGAACTACCCGCCCGTCTCCCAGAAGAGTCAAGCCGTTGAAGTACGGCAGTCTGCGGAAAGTTTCCAGCTCGAACTCTTTTATGACTATTTTTTGCTGACCCAAGATCTCGTCGGCTCTGATGGACTGGCGGGAATCGCTCTTGCCCCGCAGGATGATGAAGATGAATTCCTTTTTGTCCGGGCTTTGCAGCCCGTCCGCGCCGTCCAGAGGCTCGTCGAGGCCGGACAAGAACAGTCCGTCGTCGTCGGTCAGACCCAAAAGTCCCTTCAGATCGATGACCGAGATGACCATGTCCCTGTGCCGGAAAACGGCGCCTTCCTTATGGTGGTGCACCGCCTCGCTCGGGACGGTGACTATCTCGTTGACGAACTCCAGAGGCAGACAGAAGGTGGAGGTTCCCACCCGAAGCATGATGGCTTCCTTGGTCAAAAGGGTGTTGGTCACCGGCAGGCGCAGCCCTACGGTCAATCCCTGACCAGGACGGTTGTCGACTATGACCTCCCCGTTCCACTTCTTGAGGTTGGTCATGACCACATCCATGCCCACCCCCCGGCCGGAGAGATCGGTGGCCTGATCTTTCGTGGACAAGCCGGAATTGAAGATCAGCATGGCCGCGTCCTTGTCGGACATGGTTTCGGCCTGATCCTCGCTGACGACGCCTCTTTCCAAAGCCTTGCTCTTGATTTTGTCCAGATCCAGGCCCCGCCCGTCGTCGGACACCTCTATGTAGATGGAAGCCTCTTCCGACGTCACGGAAATGTTGACGATGCCGCGCCGGTTCTTGCCGGACGCTTCCCTTTCGTCCGGAGACTCGAGACCGTGATCGACGGCGTTGCGGACGATGTGCACCATGGCCTGCTCGACGTCGTCCAAGAGGCTCTTGTCTATGGGCACCCTCTCCCCGGAGATGAGCATTTCGGCCTCTTTGCCGATTTTATGGGAGATGTCTCTGACCAGGCGGGGAAACTTCTTGAGGATGTTGTTCATCTCCACTTGACGAACTTCCATGATGGAGCGCTGGAGGTTGACGATGTCGTTGGAGATGGTTCTGGAGACGGTGGAAAAATCCCTAAGTAGGGAGGTGTCGATGCCCGCCTGCCGGAACGAGAACTGCAAGTGGTTTAAAATTTCGCTTTTGGTGATGAGCTTCCCGACCGAATCCAGAAACAAGTCGATCTTGGCCTCGTCCACCCTGATGGTCTTGACCTGCGGCTCTTTGGCCGCAGCGGAGCTCTTGGCCGGACCGGAGGTCTTCACCGCCGTCGTCTCCACCTCGACCTGAAACTTCTCCTTCAACTCCTTGAGCATGGCCGCGAAGAACTCCACCATCATCTGGTCCATTTCCAGCCGTCTTTCGGTGAAGAGAGACAGACCGTCGCCCAGTTCGGCGATGAGACTCATGGCGTCTTCCTGGGCCACGTCGGCCAGGCTGTTGTAGAGCCGATTGGCCGCCTCCAGAAACAGTTTGCCGTCTTCCGGAGAGGCTTTCTCCTCCTTGAACTTGCCCACCAGCTCTTCCATGGCCCGGACTTCTTCGGTGATGTCGGCCCCGTTGTAATTGAAGCGGATCTGACTGGAGCCGTCCTCCTCAAGGGTCATGATGGCCAAACCGTTGTTGACTTCATGAATGTCCTTTTTCAGATGCTCAATTTCCATCTCTTCCATGGCCGGAAGAAGGGCCTCCAAATCTTCGATGAGCTTGCGGGCGGAATCTACCAGCTGGGAATCGCGCCGATTGATTTTGTCGATCTGCGTCTGTATTTCGCCGACGAAGGCGACATGATCGACGGTCATGGTCGTGTAGGAGATGTCGTCTTCCAGCTTGGCGATTATGTCCCGGAAAATGTCGTTGCCCTTGAAGAGCAGATCTATGATCTTGGGGTATTTGGACAGGATGGCGTTGTTCTTGTCGATCATCGACATCAAATCTTCAAGACGATGGGCTATGTTGGCGATGTTGTCGACGTTGAACATCTTCGACGAGCCCTTGAGCGAATGCATGTGCCTGAAAAGCGAAAAAATCGTCTCGCTCGAGGAGGGATCCTGCTCGATGGCCACCAGTTCGTTATCAAGGGTGCCTATGGTCTCGCGAACCTCGTCCTTGTACTGTTCGAACAATTCGGCCAGATTTTCGTCGCTAACGCTCATTTAGTCCCTCCGCGGCCTGTTGCTCTTCCGTCGGCGAATCTTCTATTCGGCTGGAAGCTTTTATGAATCCTGACCTGCAGCAGAAGAAAAAAAACAAAAGACTCTACGTCAATGACATGGCCTTTTTGACCGCCGCCATGACCTTTTCTTCGTCGTAGGGCTTGATGATGTACTGTTTGGCTCCGATCTTCAGGCAGTGCATGACCGTCCTGGCGTCGGAAACGGACGAGGCCATGATGACGCAACTTTCCGGATTCTGGCCCATGATGGTTTCCAGCACCTCCGTGCCTCTGATCTTGGGCATGACGATGTCCAAAGTGATCAGATCCGGCTTGAGCTGATCAAAAAGCGTGAGGGCCTCCTCTCCGTCGCAGGCTTGACCGACCACCTGAAAACCCTCTTTTTCGAACATCTTGAAGAGCATCTGTCGCATAACCGGAGAGTCATCGACGATAAGCACCCTTTGACCGGAACCCAGAGGCATGATGTCCACCTCATAACAAATTGCAGCGCCTTTTGGGCCCAGGCCCGCAGGAGCTTTATGGAGCCGCCGACCCTTGGTCGAGGTCGATCGGCTTCCTGTCCAGGCTGCGCGTCCTTCGCCGACGCCGTCAAAATAAAGCGAAGAACCGTCAAACCGCCACGTTCCCCTGGCCATCAGTTTTCATGACCAAGGAAACGACCCGCCATCCAAGCTAAAAAAATGTTCAAAAGATCGGCGGCCTAAAAAGCCGCTGAAATCGGCAAGATAACTGTCAATCGTTAGTTAATCTCCGACAAAAAACAAATCGTCCTTTAGGCGCGCCGTCGACCGGCAAGCCGCTTAAAGCGCCGCCAGAAAAATTTTGACGGCCGCCCGAAAGAAGACAGGAAACAGCAAGGCTAAATCGCCGCCAGGCTAGAAAACCTTTAGGCGCCTAAATTTGGCCTCAGGCCGGCAAAGATGGCGGCGAAGCGCCGAACCTGATTTTTGCTGCCAAGCCCCGCGAAAAGTCAGGGGACGCCAGCCGGCGCGATTGGTCTTTCCTTCAATTAGATGACCCGCCTTGAGGCGGCCCGACACTGAGATTTGGCGGCCAAGGGACTTGCCGACAAGACGATCGCCTTCCAAAGGATTCTCTCCGACGGTCAGCCCGACGTTACGGCGCAAAAAAGCCGATAAAGCAG
The DNA here is from genome assembly GCA_031254895.1 of Deltaproteobacteria bacterium. Classification (GTDB taxonomy): domain Bacteria; phylum Desulfobacterota; class Desulfarculia; order Adiutricales; family Adiutricaceae; genus JAIRNQ01. Next base: position 375 of record JAIRTO010000364.1, on the reverse strand, counting down.
TAACAAGTATATCACCGACCGGGCGGGGAGTCCAGAAAGCCGGAACCCATGGAACCCCTGGAAGCTCTTCTCTCATGACCAGGAACATTTAAAAGCCTGTTCGTCTTTCTCCGGCTCCCTTCCGCCTTTAAAAAACCCTTCGACGCCCCCACACGCTCTGCCTCTCCGACTCTCCGCCTCCCTGCCTCGCCGCCTTCCCGCCTCGGCGACTTGCCGCCTCCCCGCCTTCCCGACTCGCCGTCTTGCCGTCTCGCCATCTCGCCATCTCGCCGTCTTGCCGTCTCGCCATCTCGCCGTCTCCCCGTCTCGCCGTCTCGCCGTCTCGCCGTCTTCCCGACTCGCCGCCTCCCCGTCTCGACGCCTCCCCGCCTCGAC
>JAIRTO010000354.1 GCA_031254895.1 Deltaproteobacteria bacterium | reverse complement strand
CAAATAAAATCCCCAACTAACCCGAACTTTTTTTGGCCCGCATCTTGCTTGAATTAGCAGGCGTTCTACTCGTCATAGTTTTCCAGCGGAGCGCATTTCCTTCGAAAATCAGCCAAAATGCCACACAGACGAGGGAAGCGTAAAAAGATGGCCCGTTTCAAATTCAGACTAGATTTCATGATCAGCCTCAGAAAGCGCAAGGAAGAAGAAGCGGCCGTCCGTCTGGCCAAAAGATTGGCCAGCATCGCCGAGTTGGAAGAGCAAATAAACTCTTTGCACTTAAGATTGTCGGAAATAGCCGACGAACTCTCGGAAAAAGGGCGGGCAGGCAGGTTGAACGGTCCGCTCTTGCTCATGTACAGCGAATATCAGCAAAAACTCAGAAAAGAAATCAAAAGGTTGTTGGAATTATTGGCCTTAAGTCGACGCGAAGAGGCCAAAGAGAGACTGGCCTTGAAAAGAGCCGTCATCGACAGGCGCATCATCGAAAAATATAAAGATAATCAGAAACTTGCTTGGCGAACTGAGCTTTTGAAAGAAGAGCAAAACAACATGGAGGAATTAGCCGCCCTGGCCAAAGCCAGACGCGGACTGGAGTCAGACGATGCAAGCAGCAAAATCAATGCCCCGGCCAATGACCAATTCAGCCCCAAGATCGGCGATTCCGCCTAGAAAGCCTGTTGCCCCAGCCGGCGCCACTCGTTCCGCCGGAGCGACTCGTCCAGCCAGTCAGACTCGTCCAGCTAGTCAGACTCGTCCTCTCCCGGTCTTGTCCGAACTTGCCGCTCCGCAGACGACGCCGGCGGAAGTCGGCAAAGGCAAGAAATCGGCGGCTAATTCTGGCGGCGGCGTTTTTCGGTTCGTGCTTGTGGTCTGTCTCTTCGGTCTCCTGGCCAGATTGATCGTTTCCGGCTTTTACCTGACCTCGGACGCCCCCATCCATGTTCTGCCGACTCCCCCCAACGCGGAAGCCGCCATCGCTCCAGCCGCCGCCTCGGTTCCGGCCCCGGTCGTCGCCGTCCAAGCGGTCAGTTCCATGGCCTCCGGAGCCGCCGCCTTGGTGGCCATGTCCTCTTCGGGAGCTCTAGCCGCCGAACCCGCCATTCCTTTGGCCCCAGGCGACGAGGATCTCCTCAGACCGCAAAAGCCGCCTTCAGTCCAGAATCAGCCGGCGCAGCCAGCCGGGACGCCTGCGCCGCCGAGATCCGTCGCGCCTCAACTTCCCCCGAATCAAGTCAACAACAACGCCCGCGAAGAGGCGTTAAATCGCCGGGAATTTGAACTCAACCGTCGCGAGGATCTGCTCAACACCAGAGAAGAAGCTCTTAAAAATCTCGAATCGGACGTCAACACCAGAATATTAGCCGCCGAACGCGCCAAAGGCGAAATGGAGACCCTGATCGCCCGCAATCAGGCCATCTTGGACGAGCAGAAGGCTCTAAGAGAGCAGCAGCAGGCGGAAGACGAACAGCTTAAAGACGCTCGGATCGAGCACCTGGTCACCGCCTTCAAAAGCATGAAGCCGGAACAAGCCGGAGCGCTCATCACCAGCATGGACGACGCCGTGGCCGTTTCCATCCTCTCGGCCATGCCGGGCAGTAACGCCGGGAAAATTCTGGCCATGGTCACGCCCGACAAAGCCGCTCGACTGGTCAAATCCATCTCCGAACAACGCATCGATCCCAAAGCCCTCCTCCAGGCGGCCACTCAACAGTCTGGAATCTGACCAGGGGCAATCGGAAGCAGTCTCTTTGTTTATGGCTGTCGCCAAAGGAGCGCCGTCGCAGCGAAATTAAAAATATCCTCAGAAACGCAAAAAAACCAGAGCTTTTGGCTCTGGTTTTTTTGCGGCTGATTTATGAAAATGGTCTTGCTGGGAGAACCGAGGCGAAAGTCAGCTAGCCTCGCCCTCTCAGAAAGGTTTTTCGATGACGGAAGAGCCTTCGAATTCTTCTTCAATCTGGAGCAAGCGGTTGTATTTGCAGATCCGTTCGCTGCGGGAAAGACTGCCGGTCTTGATCTGTCCGGCGTTGACGGCCACGGCCAGATCGGCGATGAAGGTGTCTTCCGTCTCCCCGGAACGATGAGAAATGACGGCGGTGTAGCCGGCTTTGTGAGCCATCTCGATGGCGGCCATGGTCTCTGAGACGGTGCCGATCTGATTGACCTTGATCAAGATGGAGTTGGCCACTTTTTCCTTGATGCCCTTGGCCAAGCGGACGGTGTTGGTGACGAAAAGGTCGTCGCCCACCAATTGCGTCGACTGCCCGAGTTCGGCGGTCATTTTGGCCCAACCGGCCCAATCGTCCTCAGCCAAGCCGTCTTCGATCGACTTGATGGGGTATTTTTTGATCCACTGAGAATAAAGCTTAATCATATCCTCAGCCGAGCGGGAGCTCTTGTCGGACTTGGCGAAAACGTATTTTCCGCTTTTCGCGTTGAAAAACTCCGAAGCGGCCGCGTCAAGACAAATGACCACGTCCTTTCCGGGCTTGTAGCCGGCGGCCTTGATGGCCTTGACGATGGCCTCCAGAGCGCTTTCGTTGTCCTTGAAATCAGGAGCGAAACCGCCCTCGTCGCCCACGGCCGTGCTCTGACCGGAATCGGCCAGAATCTTTTTCAGGGCGTGGAAAACCTCCGCCCCGCAGCGGAGCGCCTCGGCGAAGGTGTCCCCGAAGAGCGGCATGATCATGAATTCCTGAAAATCGACGTTGTTGCTGGCATGCGATCCGCCGTTGACGATGTTCATCATCGGCCTCGGCAACTGACGAGCGCCCGCGCCGCCAAGATATTGATACAGCGGCAGGCCGACCTCTTCGGCGGCGGCGCAAGCTGAAGCCATGGAAACTCCCAAGATGGCGTTGGCTCCAAGTTTGGACTTGTTGGGAGTGCCGTCCAGATCCAACAGCAGCCTATCGATGGCTTGCTGATTGAGGACTCCCTGTCCGATCAGCGCCGGGGCGATAACCTCGTTCACGTTCTTGACCGCCTTCAGAACGCCTTTTCCCCCGTAGCGTTTGGCGTCCTTGTCGCGAAGCTCCAGAGCTTCGTGGGTGCCGGTGGATGCCCCTGAAGGAACCGCCGCCGATCCGCCTACGCCGTCTTTGAGGAGCACCTCCACCTCCACGGTGGGGTTGCCCCGCGAGTCCAAAATCTCCCTAGCCAGAACATCTGAAATGATCATGCCGCACCTCGCCTGGCAGTTTGACTGCCTGTTTAGTTGACAAACGGGCAAAACCCGATTTTCTTGGCGTTTCGATCAAGTCGAAACGGGAATAACCAAAATGACGACGACGCCGAGCGACTATTTCCGGCGACCGACGGAATAAAAAGTTAGAACCATTCGGAGGAATTGAATCTAGGCCACTCGTCGCCGTCAATAAGCTTTTAGCCAAAAAAGCGAAGCTTAGACGTCAGCCGAAGGACTCCCGTCAAGAGCGACGCGCGTTCATCTGTACTGGCTTGGCTCGACCAGAAGCTTGAAGGCGTTCCCGTCCACGGTGAGCATCATGGGGTCGACCTGATAGTCTCCGTCTGGCCCGAAGTTAAAGGGGCCGGTGGCTCCTTCGAAGGGTCTCAAGGTCAGGAGAGCTCTGGTCAATTCGTTGCGGGAGCCGGCCCCGGCGGAAAAGGCGGTTCGCAAAGCTATGCCGGCGTCGTAGCCGTAGGCGCCAAATTGTTCGGCGGGCTGTCCGGTGGCCTGCAAGAAAGCCTCGCTGAAACGAACCATTTCAGGTCTGGCGGACAGGGAGCTGACGGCGCTGGGGATGACGGAGCCCTGCATGTAACGCCCATAATTTTGAGCCAATTCCGGAACCAGCCACAGAGAGCTGCCCAGAAAAGTCATGGTCGTCACGTCGTTGTAGGCCAAGAGAGGCAGGATTTGAGCCACCGCCGAAGCCGAATCGGGCAGATACAGAGCCTGAAAGTCGACGGAAGCCTGATAGGATATGGAAGCTCTTCTGACGGAGCGGCCGCCGGTCAAACGGTTGACCGCTTCGGTGAACTCGCTCTGGCCAGGATTGTAGCCGCCCACCGTGCCCATCTGACCGCCCAGCCTTTGGACCTCGTCCTGGAAAAAACGCAGCATGCCTTGCCCGTAGGAATCATTGGGGTACAAAGCCCCCAAACGCTCCAGGCCAAGGTTTCTGATGGCGTAGCGGGCGACGGCTTCCGCCTGATGCTTGGGAGTCAGGAATATCCGAAAAACGAAAGGTCGGCCAATGGTCAGGCCCAGCCTCTGAGAGACGGCGATCATTGGCATGGACACCGCCTGGGCCGTTTGGGCGGCGGCGAGGGCTTCTCGGCTGGTCAGGGGACCGACCAAAGCTATGACTTCAGGTCTTGCCGCCGCTTCATGAACCAATTTGACCGTTTGTCCAGGGTCGCCGGCCGTGTCCATCTCCTCCACGGCCACGTTGGGCTGGTTGGCCAGAGCCAACCGCAAGCCGGACAGGACGAAGCTGGCCAACTTGGCGTTTCCCGGATCGCTTAAGGGCAGCATGGCCCCGACCACCACCTGGCCCTTCAAGCCGCTTAAGGCGCCAAGAGCGGGAGGACCGCCGTCGGCGAACTGAGGGGGATTAATCTGAGCCAGCGTTGGCCTGGGGTCGTAATTTTGGCCCGGCGGGGCGGCCTCGGCGGAATTCGGGTTGATTTCCAGAGCCCTGAGCTTGACGGCCCAAGGGTGATTGGGAAAGTAGCGTTGAAAGTAATCGGCCCATTGCCGGTATTGGGTCTGATCTCCTGAGACGGCGGCTTGGCGGGCCAAATACCAGCCGGCCTCCGGCCCCGGATAATTCTGGCCGTACTGTCTGACCACCTCGTCCAGCTGAACAGGCGTCATATTGAGCAGGCTAGCCTCCGCGCCTTTGGAGGCCTCGTCTCTTACGGCCCCGGAACTCCCGCTCATGGCCAGGATGAACGAAACTAGAGCGTCCCGGTACTGACCCAAAGAGTAATCGGCCCGGCCGATCGAGAGTTGAAGGGCGGCCTTGGAGGCGACGTCGGTCACGGAGCCGATGAAGCCCTGCGCCGCCGACTTGGCTTCGGACGGACGCCCGGCGAGAAGATAAAGATCGGCGATCCTAACCGTCTGAGCCCGGGAAAAATCTGAATTGGGATACTGATTCGCCAATTCCTGATATGAGCGAGCCGCCTGCAGATAATTGCCCGCCCGTTCGCAGGAGAGCGCGTAAAGGCCCAGCAAGGTTTCCCTTCTAGGGCTCGAGCCGTCCTGAGCGAGGGCCTGCCGATAAGCGGCGGCGGCGGTCGTGTAGTCGCCTCGCTCGAAGGCCTCGTCGGCGGCTCTCAGCTCGCCTCCGCCAGAGACGGAAGGAGAGGAAGGACTGCCCGGTCCGCTGACGACGGCGCAGGAAGCTAATAGAAATGAAAGCGTTAAGACCCACAGCGCCGAAACCAGGCGCTGAGACCGGCCGAAGTCAAACATTTTACCCTCGAATAAGAAAAAAACGACCGTCCGTTAAGCTGAATAAAAAAGATAAGATCGACTTGTTCCCGAAATCGAAAAAAAATTTCCGTCAGACGAAATGACGTCCGCCAGAGCAGAAAGACAAGGAGGCGAGAAAAAAGAAGACGTTCAAAAGGGCCGGACGCCGAGCTCTTCCGCCATCGGCCATGTTTTTGCGAGCAAAAGCCGAACGACCGTCAAAAGCCCAATTGGGCCAGAAGGTCGTTGACGGCTCCCTGATCGAGCCTGTTTTCTCCGCCGGGACCTTTGAGTTCGGACGGTTCGGCGGAGAGTTTTTCCAGCATTTTGTCGACTTCTTCCTGAGCCACCTTTTCCTGCTCCTCTCTGGGTCTGACGACGGTAGGAGCTTCGTGATGAGCTTTCATCTTGGAATTGACGGATACCAGCATGGACAAAAGCTGAACTTGGATCTCGCTGATGAGGTTGACGATCTTTTTTATGCGTTGACCGGAAAGATCCTGAAAGGACAAGGCCTCCATTATGTGGGTCAAGTGCACTGTCGTGTTTTGAATCAAATCTTCCGATGAAGCCACCGCTTTGACGATGGTGTCGCGGTCGGCGAAGGAAATTGAAGCGTAGCCCGCGCCGGGCGAACCAGCCGCTCCTTCGGCCGAGGCCGCAGGCAGCAATTCTTCAAGATCCTTCAGGCGCCTCCCCACGGTCAGCATATCCTCGAGCGTCGGCGCCTCGCCGCCGCCTTCAGGCGGAGACTCTTCGGCGACGGCTGGCGGCTGGACGGTCTCGGAGAGTTCGGCCAAGTCTTCTTGAGCCAGAGTCACTTCCCGTCCTTCAACCGGAAGCTGGCCTTCCAAAAAGATGGAGTCGACGGTCTGATTCATTTTTTTAAGGACTTGCTTGAACTCTTCGTTGGCCGTATTGGAATACAGGAGCTTCAGAATCCCCGGAGTGGGAAAATTGTAGAACCCGTCGTCAGGCTCCAAATCGGCGGCCTGACGGGAAAGTTCCTCTTCCACGGCCTGGGTGCGGAAACCTCCCTGAGCGTTGGCTTCCCGCATGGCTTTGATGTGTTCCTTGACCGATTCGTTGGTGCAAAATTCGTACATCGTTTGAAAGACCACGTCCAAATCGAAAGCGATGACAGAGAGAGGCTCGGCGGCTTCCTTGTCCGCTTCGGCGGACGGAGCCGCCGCCGATTCAGGAGTCGTCGCGTCGCCTGTTCCGGCCATTTGGAAGCGTTCCACAAAGGATTGCAACTCGGAGAATTTTTCCATGAAAGATAGGGAAAGACCTGACTGACCCGGCGCCTGAGTCAGATTCTCGTTCGAATCGCCGGCGGCGGTCGAGCCGTCGCTGGTCAGGAGGGACCCCAAGTTGTTCAAGACGTGCATCTGAGCGATGAGGCCATCCATGTCGGACTGGATCTCGTCGGCCAAATCCATGATGGTCATGGAAGCCTTTTCCGTCAGCTCAATGACGTCCTGAAGCTGTCCTTTGGCGTCCTCAAGATCGGCTCCCGTCTTGGAAAGATCTCCCCCCGGCGCGTCCTCGGGCAGTTCCCCGACAGAAACGGAGAGTTGTCTGGCCAACTGACCGACGGATTGAAACAATTCCTGAGACAATTCTTGAAAAAAGGAGGGATCCTGAACGGAGGAAGAACCAACTGGAGCCGGGACTTGGGAACCTGAAGCGGGCGGATTTGAGGGAGCGGGGCCGGGAGCCGGCGCCTCGCCCAGAGGCTGGCTGATCACCCCGAGGTTCGTGTTGGCGGTTATCAGCTCCGGCAGAACCTTTATCTGATATATGGCTTCAGCGGTGACGATGCGGAACTCGCCGACGCCTAGTTCAAATCCGATTACCGGGGGATTGTCGGTCATGGAGTTTTATAGTCCTCTCTGGTCCAGAATCGGTCTAATGGAGCTTTGACGACAAAACAGAACATCATCTCGCCTCGGGGGAAACCGCAAAAGTCCCCTTTTTCGGACGACTGTTCGAACATGCTCGGTTGGCCGGAGCGTCGCCGAAAACCAGAGTCCGGCAACGTGAAGCATTAAATTATTCAGCGAAAGCGACGCGGAAGAGGCGAGCATGGCCGATGAAAAAACGGACGGATAAAAAAAGATTCTTATTCCGCCTTCGCCATCATCTTTTCGTCATCATCTTTTGCGCCTCAAAAACCAGCCGCGCAGCCAAAACCAGCCATCTTTCGTCAGATGACGGATTCGGGACAAGGCGTCATGAGCTAAACCGACTCGAGTTCATTCGGCCTAATCCGCCCCGGCGGACGCCAGTAAATGGTCAAAAAAAGCCCCGAACAAGCAGTTTTATCGCGGCAAATTCGCCAAAGCTTATGGCTTCAATCCAGAAGCCTCATCAAATCGGCAAGGCGCAAGACGAAATTTCCGGCCGGAGAGAGGCGGCATCTGCGAACCTGTCCGGATATGACCACCACAGCTTCCGTCTGAGGCGCCGGAACCGAAGATCGCGGCTCGTCGACGGACTCGGAAATGTCCGGAGAACCGCCGCTGTTCCTTAGACTGCCGTCGCAATCCAGGAAATAGCCTGGAATCTTCAGGGTCAGCAACAGTCTTTGACCTGTTTCCGCCGATTCCTGAGCCAGCCAGGACAAACGACGACCCGGGCGACAAAGGACATGCCCCCAAGGCTCGCCATCAGATACGCAGTCAGCTAAAAATACAGGGTAGACACCAGGCGCCAGGAAAGCAGTCAAATCCATCAGCACCAGCCTTAGCCAAAAAAGCATTTCAGGACAAATACCTTGCAAATTCTAGCATTTTTTGGCCATATAAGTCAACCTCTGGAGCTAAATCTGTCGACAAAGAAAGGAAAAAACTTTTATATTTGAGTGAGGATTGCAGCGAAACGCCGTCAAAGAGAGCGTTCGAAATTATTTTTTTGGCAACTTTCGCGTAATTGGCAAAAATGCGGCGAATCCGACCTATTTTTGCCGAACCAGCGCCTTCATTTTGTTTTTCCCCGAAAAACGAAAAGAACAAACGAGAAAATCTGGTCAAAAAAAAAAACCGAGATTTGGCGGCTGGATGTCCCAAAATCGGTTCGGAAGAACGAAACCGAACTGTTTTGATTCAAATGGCCGCCCTGGTCTCGGCTAGCGCCTGACAATCATCGACGGACCATAGGCTCGCTTCCCTTGCCGCTCCCATTCCGCTTGCTCGGTCGCTTCCGAACGACTCTCCGACGCGGCCAAAAGCGTCGATACATTTCCTTCCCCCGTCGACTCGTCCAAAAACTTTTTTGCAAAAGACAAAAGGCTTTTCGCGAACCTCCCGTCTTGGCCGGATCGATTTGGCAGAACTTCCATGACCTGATCTATGGCCGCCATTCCAGATGGCCGCCATTCCAGACGGCCGCCATTCCAGGCGGTCAGACGGCCCTTCAACCTTGACCGTCGCCTTTGCCCCAGAACTGGGCAGCCTCGATGTTTTTGAATTGCCGCGATTCGACATTTTACCGAACCGAAAGGGCTCGTTCTCCTCGAACATGAACAGTCGACGAAAGTGAAAAATTTATTGTTTTCCCCTCTGAATCTTGACGCGACAAAGCCGCGCAGTCAGGCGCTCCCGCAGAAGATGCGGGAGAAAGAAAAAAGGGAGCCAAACGTTTGCGGCCTTGTCGGAAAAGAGCAGACGGAAAAGAGCAGACGGAAAAGAGCATGATTGATTATTTTTTTCCGACGACGCCAAAAGGGCAAGCATCGGCGTTTTGCAAAAAAAAATGGCGATGCGCCTTTGCTCGTTACATAAAGGAGACAAAAAAGCGTTCTTGGAAAAAGCGCGAAACGACAAAAAAAACGCGTTTGCAACTTCACTCTTGACAGGGAAGCTCTCTTAGGTTATAACTTCTATTCGTCGTTGAGAGAGCCATTCTCTTAAGCGGACAAACATCAGTTTATGGCGCGGGAATAACTCAGCGGTAGAGTGCAACCTTGCCAAGGTTGAAGTCGCGGGTTCAAATCCCGTTTCCCGCTCCAAGCGATATCAAGGGTTCAGGAGTTTTTCCTGAGCCCTTTTTATTTGAAAAAACCTCCATATGACCTCCAAAATTTTTTCTCCAACCTCGAAATAGGCAAACTATCGCGAGTTTATACCCCTGACCTCCAATCGTATGTTCTTCTATAACACATTTAAGGATATACGATACACTACAAATAAGTCCAAAATTTTGAAAAATTTCTAAAAGAGTTGTACCTGTACTATAGTTAATGATGCTCGTGGCGCCGTACGATCTTTAACTATGCGTTAATAAAGCATTTTTTTAAATCTTGTTAGAGATCGGTCGCAACTGGCACGAACAAGAAAAAAAAGGCGGATCTTCTGAATCGGAAGAATCTATCAGCTAACTTAATCAAGTATTATAGTTTTCTCTGAAATAAGTGAACAGACGTTGAGTTGATCGGCCGCTATGGGGATGAGGCCAGTCGCTCCCATAGCGGCTGTGATGCAAAGCAGTCCGGTTGAAGTTGGTTGAGTTGCCGGGCTGCTTTTTTATTTTATCACGATGCCTTCTGTATTTAGCTTTGAACGTTTTTATTCTCAAGTAATTCCATAGGAGTAAAACCTTTGTTCTCGTATAAACGGGTATTATTGAATGCGCCTAATAATTTTTGCAAAAAGTCGTTTATCGCCTTAATGCCGTGCAACGCATAACCTCTGTCTATGAACGATTGCAGCATCTCCGCAGGACTGAAATCAGACTGCACCATTTCATGCATGTCGATTAGGTCTCCGTCAACCCCGTCGAGCCCTTCTTTAACGGTCAGTTTATGTTTCAGAATATACGCTTTTAGATCGGCGTATGGCTTTTCTGGTTCACGATAACCGGGAGCAATGTAACGCAAAAACTCGTCCTTATCCGGGAGATAGCGAGGTTTGCCCATCTGTTCGGAGCGGACGATTTTCATGTTTTCCAAATCTTCCGGGAAATCCGGCAGAAAGTTAGGCCCTAAAATATAGTCATCATAAAAGGAGTATTCCACGTCATCGCTTTTAGAAAGCCGTTTCAACGCAAGATGGATTTCCCGCGCGTCGGCTTTTTCATCCTCGTAATGATTGAATACTTCTACAAACTCGGATATGCTTATTACCCCGTACAGAAATCCCGCCGCCGTAGCGTATTTCGAAAGCAATTCTTTCCGATTTTTGCTGATTCGCGGAACAACGCGCTTGTCTCGTGGCGTTGTCATTGG
>JAIRTO010000347.1 GCA_031254895.1 Deltaproteobacteria bacterium | reverse complement strand
GGCCACAGCCGTAGGAGAAGAAGCCGACACGATTCTGGAAGTCTACGAACCCTACCTCATCCAAGAAGGCTTCATCCTGCGCTCTCCCCGAGGACGTCTAGCCTCTCCCCAGGCCTACGAGCACCTGGGACTGCCGACGCCGAAAAGCCTCAATCGTCTCTTTTGAAGTTTTTTTCGAAGCCAAAAGCCGTCTGTGGATAGGCTGCTACCGCCAAAAAGGCGTCCCCGCGCGCCTCTTCGGCGGCCATAACCGCTCTAAAAAAACCGACATATAAGGTCGTCGGCAGAGTCGGCGGTCTGGAAACATTTTTATTTTCGTTGGCGGCTAAAGCCGCATGATCAATCCCCTTTAAAAAACAACTTCACCCGGCGACGAGTTTTTGAGTTTGCCTAAATTCAACTTATAATTTTACAGAAAAATTATAAAATATACTCAATATTATATAATTTTATTGATATAACAGTGTTTTTGTTTATGGAAACATGTTCATATTTTGTAGCAATCTGTAGTGACAAGCCATTCCTGCCTCAGATCCGCTTAGGCAGAACAGCCATAGCCGCCATAAAATCCCTCATATAGAGCCTTCGGCCAGAGTCGGCGGCCTGGACACATTTTTTTCGTCGGCGGCAAAAAGCCGCATAATCAATCCCCTATAAAAAACAACTTCAACCTGCGACGATTTTTTGAGTTTGCCTAAAATCAACTTATAATTTTACATAAAAATTATAAAATATACTCAAATTATATTATATTAGCCGATATATTAGTTGCATAAATTAAGTTAAATAATTTATATTGTGTAGCAATCTGTAGTGACAAGCCATCCCTGCCACAACCGCTCAGCAGAACGCCATAACCGCCATAAAATCCGTCATATATGCCCGTCAGCCAGAGTCGGCGGCCTGGACACACTTTTTTCGTCTGAGGCTGAGGCCGCATAATCAATCCCCTTTAAAAATATCTTCAGGCCGCAACGAGTTATTTAGTTTAGATAAAAAATACAACGGCGATAATGGCTATAAAATATGCATATCTTGCGGTCTCAGCACGTCAACGTTGATGCGATAATCAGCGCTTGATTCGACAATTGCCTGACCGTCGCCTTTGTATTCAGCTGTGATGAACGGGTTGGAAAACTCTGAGTAACACGCCCACTGAAGTTCGTTCTTGCCGTTATAGTAAGCAAAAAACCCTTCAGACCCATAAGAGCCTTCGCCAAGAGACATTTTTCCAAATTCCAAAAGATCAAGACAAAACGTTTCCGTCAGGGAAGTCAGCCGCGAGGAATCGACGTTTCGCCAATCGACGACAAATGGTTGTCCGCGTATAATCCTCGGCGACGGGCAGCATCGCAGGCGAAGGTCAAATATGGTTCCGTCAGGAAAATAGAGGCCGTCAAAAATAGGGATATGGCCGTCATTCCACAACGTGAGAAAATCGTTCATGTCAATATCCAGGCGCTCTTTTTTGTTTTGGCGAAAGCCTCTGCCAAGGGAGACGGATTTTGCTCGAAATGGTCTTAGGCCAATTGACAAATCCCCATTCGGCGCGAACAATTTAGCCAAATGACTGAGGCGGACTCGAATAAGCCTTAGTCCTCATGTTTTGCGCCAACTTGAAAAGTCGATTTTGTTTTGAGCATGACGGCTTGAATAATCAAGGCGCTCGCTATGGCCGCCAGGAACGCCGGGACCGTTCCAATTCTTGTCAGCGTCAAACTCAGGATGAAAAAGAACCCGGCAAAGCCGTAGAGACCTAGCGCCATGCCGCGCAGGATCTGAGCCGCCATTTCCGGCCCTTTGAGGCGATGAGCGAAAATAGCCATGGTGGAGCCGAAAACGGGAAAGGTGGCCAGCAGGCCGGCGATTTGAGCGCCGACTGAAGAAGCGGCGGCCGTGACGGCGAGGACGATGACCGTGACCGTCAGCATGCGCGCCGGCAAATCCCACCAGGGCATGGCGACTGGACTGGCCTCCAGGCGGCGCCGAGGAATGAGCTTTATGACGACGGTCAGGGACGCCAGGCCAAGACCGAAACACGCCAAATTGCTCATAGGAACCGCCTGAAACAAGAAGGCCGTTCCGGCGTAGGCCGCCGTTCCTCCCAAAAAAGCCGCAGCGCAACCATGCCGCGCCAAATAGGCGTAACCCAAGCTGAACCAGGCTTGGGCGGCCGTGCCGACCAGAGAGCCGTTCGCTGACAGGGACGCGAACTCCGGGCCGTATTGGATGGCCAGAAAGGCCGCCACCGGACCGGAAGTCAGCGGCAAGCCGACCACCCAGCCGCCTATGGCGTCGCCCCAGCGGCGGCCCGCCAAACTGGCCGATAAAATTAAAATTGGCGGCAGAATCAGTTTAAAAATAATCAAATCCATTGACTGGGAACACGAGGGGCAGCCAAAAATCTGGAGCCTGAAACTGAAGCGTTCAGCAAGCGAGAGCGAAAAAAAAATTCTTCATGACTCGGCCATCGGCTTTCGCGTCGCCGCTAAAAAAAACGGGTCAGAGACATGTCTGACCCGTTGACGCTTTCGCTTGCCTAAAAGTTTGCAAAAATCTCACCAGCCGACTTTTTTCCGTTTCCGGCCGGAGACCGGAAACGGAGATTCGCCGCTAAAACTTCTGCTTCAAGATGGCCTTAGCCTTCTCGTCGCCGATGTCGGTCACGAAAGCCAAGCCGGTTTCCAGCTCGGTCTCGCGGTTGCAGGCGGCTATGTCGTCGCGATCGATGGCCGAAATCGTGAATTTTCTGGCCCCGGCCATGAGCTGCTGAAGTCCGGCGGAAAGCTTGTCCAACATGCCCCACATGGCCACGGCCCCAAAGGGCAGGTCTTTCATGGCTTCCGGGCCGATCTTCTTCTGGACGTCGTACCATCCGGCGAAGATCTCTTCGGCTTTGCCGCCGCGATCGCTCACGGACTTGGGCAATTCATCCCAGTTGCCGTTGATCTTGGCTTTGTTGGCCGGCTTCAGAACGCCTTCGATGTTGGAGCCCAGGAAACCGGGGATCATCATGGCTCGGCCCATGCAAATGAGTTTGACGAACGGAGAGCCAAGAGCCAGTCCCTTGAAGATGGCGCTGGAACGGGCGAAGCCGCCGGCGAAGGAGATGTCGACGACCTTCTGGCCGCTGGCCGCCAAAAGGCTGGCGTATTCATAGGCTTTGGCGTGCAGGAGAACGGGAGGAACTCCCCAGTGCTCCATCATGTCCCAAGGACTCATGCCGGTGCCGCCGCCGGCTCCGTCGATGGTCAGAAGATCGAGCTCGGCTTCGCTGGCCAGTCTAATGGCCATGGCCAGAGCTTCCATGCCGTAGGCGCCTGTTTTGAGAGAGATGCGCTCGAAGCCCAACTGTCGCAGATTCTTGACGTTGGCCAAGAAGTTTTCTCTAACCTCTTCCCAGGTGTTGAGGTTGGTGTAGCCCAGGCGGCTGTGCCTGGCGAATCCGTGAATGGAGCGGTTTTTGTAAGCCTCCCTCACCTCTTCCTTGGAACAGTCGGGATCCACCAGATAGCCTCTGGCTTTGAGGAAATCGGCGTACTCGATGTCCTTGACCTGGATCTCTCCGCCGATGTTTTTGGCCCCCTGGCCCCATTTCAGCTCGATCATGACCTTGTCGCGGTAACGCTCGGCTATGTACTCGGCCACGCCGTTGCGGGCGTCTTCGACGTTGAGCTGGACGATGGCCACTCCGTAGCCGTCGAAATAGCGCAAATACGACTCCAGCCTTCTGTCCATCTCCGGACTGACGGCGATCCGGCCGTTTTTGATCTCGCTTTGGCGGTCAACCCCGACGACGTTTTCGCCGATGACTATGGGCACGCCGCAGATGGCGCAGCCGGCCGCCATGGCGTCCCAGTATTTGGCGGCGATGAAGGTCGAGCCCAAGGCGCCGGCCATGAAAGGCAAACGACATACCGTCTTTTTGGTCTGTCCAAAAGTGGTCTCCAGCGACACTTCAGTAAAAAGGGCGTCGCCTTGTTTGGCCGAGGGAGGGGCTTGATGGGCGCCGTAGCAATAGCCCATGACCCTTATGCCGCCGTAAGAGACGCCAGAAGGAGCTATATTGCCGGCTCCGGCGGTAGTCGCGCCGAAATCTCTCGGATACAAAAGCTCCCGTCCTTTCAGACAGGAAGTCCACACCTCGCATCGCCCGGCGCAATCGGCCCGACATAGGGTGCACAAACCGGACTCGGCGGCGTTTCCGCGATTGGCGATGCCCAGAGCGTCGTTGGATTTAGGATAATTGGTCATGAAAACAGCTCCTGAAAAAACCTGCGTCGATTCCCAAATTAGCGGTTGGGGAGTTGTCCGGCAGCAAGCCGGGTTTGATGAAGGGACGAGTTCGCCGTTCCGCCTCAGAATTGAGGGCGTTCGAAACTGACGAAAAAAGTCCGAAGCTGGGCCTCCAGTCTTTTTGGAGAAAATTTGGAGGGATCAACTCGTTGATGGACGAAAACAAAAGGGATCTTCTGTTTTGGCGGAGAATGCCCAAGACAAATCTATCAGGGGGAAGTTTTATAACATAATTTGTGGACAAATTCAAGAAATTTTTGATTTTATGATCTATTCGAGAAAACCTGCCATCGACGGCGCTAAATATTAAGGATATGGCCCCAAATGACCTTCAATGCGCCGACGAAAGCCGTTTCCGACCTACCGGCGAGCCAAGGAGACGCGGAAAGGACGACTTTTTTAGGATGTCGCTTCAACGCTCTCTTCCATTGGGCTCTCTTCTGTCTGGCTCTTTTCTATCGGACTCTCTTCTATCAGGCTCTCTTCTATCAGGCTGTTTCGCGCTCTTTTTCAAGGGCGCCCTTGTCAACCGCCCTCTTTTTCGGCCGTTCTTGTCAATTATTGCGCCCTCGCTTGGTCGTCCGCTTTTTTGGCGAAGTTTTCGGCGACGGCTTGGCTCAGCCGAACGGTCAGGCCAATGGAAAGCGGACATGGGCAAAGCGGAGAAGGACGACGCCTACAATGGCGGCGCGAAAATGGGCGATGCCGACAATGGCGATGCCGACAATGGCGACGCCGACAATGGCGACGCGGTCATGGAAGGGGCTAAGTTCGGCGGTTTGCGGGATGGCCGCCGCCGATATTTTGACCCAAAATGGCCCATGGACTACAATACGGAAAAACAATAGGGACTAAAATGGCGGATACACAATCACGACCAATCTTACAAGACGAATCTTGCCTAACGAATCTCGCCGGAAGATCATTTTGGAAGAGTCCGTCTGCGGCGTCATCGAGAAGGCCGCTTGGAGAGTAGACCGTTTAGATAGAGGTTCGCTTGGAGAGAAGACCGTTTAGATAGAGGGTCGCTTGGAGAGAAGACCGCTTAGATAGAGGATCGCTTGGAGATAGATTCGCTTGGCGAGAAGGTCGCTTGAACCGCGTTCAATACTCAAAAAGGCCATGACGAACGCCTCTCGTTTGCCGCGTTTGACGGACATTTCTTCGAAGTTTTCTATTTCGTTCCAAGCCGACGACGACATGACTCGGTCGCTTTCGTCGGTAAATGCCAAAAATGAAAAAAACCAGAAATATTCTCCAGTTTCCGAGAATTTTCATAACCATAGAGCCATAATTGTTTTCATTATGTTTAGATTTTTAAATTTTTAACATATAGGCTCATTTTATCAATCATGAGCATCTAAGAGACGAACGTCTCAGGCAATAACGTCGTCGTCAATCCATCAAACGCATTGAGAATAAACTCAAAAAAAATCGTCGAACTTCGCCGTCGGCAGGAGAGTGGGACATGCATTTAGGCTGTCATTTATCCACCAGCAAAGGCTGGCTGAATTTGGGAACGCAAGCCGCCCTTCTGGGGGCGGACACTTTTCAATTCTTTTCCCGCAACCCCAGAGGCGGGGGAGCGAAAGAGCCGGATCCGGAAGACGCGGCCGCTTTGACGGCGTTTCTGAAAGAGAACGATTTCGGCCCCGTTATAGCCCATGCCCCGTATACTCTCAACCCTTGTTCGTCAGACCCGAGGATCAGAAATTTCGCCAAACTGGCTTTGACGGAAGATCTGACCAGGCTGTCGACTCTGCCTGGCGCCCTCTACAACCTGCACCCCGGCAGCCACGTCGGCCAAGGAGCGGAAAAGGGCATCGCTCTGGCCGCCGAACTCATGAACGAAGTCATGGCTGAAATATTGTCCGACGACTCTCCGAACATGATCCTATTGGAGACGATGGCCGGCAAGGGCTCGGAAATAGGCCGCACCTTCGAAGAGCTGGCCGAAATCATCGAAAAAGTGGACATGTCCTCCAAAGTCGGCGTCTGTCTGGACACTTGTCACGTTTTCGACGGAGGCTACGACGTCAAAGGAGATCTCGAAGGCGTTCTGAAACAGTTCGACGACATTCTGTCCCTCTCCAGACTGAAAGCTGTCCACGTCAACGACAGCCTCAATCCCTTGGGCAGCCGCAAAGACAGGCACGCCAAAATTGGCCAGGGACACATTGGTCTTGAGGCTCTCTCCGCCGTCGTGCGGCATCCCAAGCTTCAGGGCCTGCCTTTCGTTCTGGAAACCCCAAACGATCTGCCCGGCTACGCCGAAGAAATTAAGCTCTTGCGGGATCAAAAATCGAACCATGGTCCTGCTCCTGCTCTTGGCCTCAGTGGCAAAAAGAAAAAAGGCAAATGACGAGCGCACAACGTCGCCTAATAACCCCTTCCGGCCTCGCCGCGCCTTTGAAAAACTGAAAAGGCGCCCTGACCAACCTTCGGCGCCCTGGCCAACCTTCGGAGCTCTAACCAAACCTTGGCGCCCTGACCAACCTTGGCGTCCTGGCCAACCTTCGGAGCTCTAACCAAACCTTGGTGCCCTGACCTCTCTGACGCCCTGGCCCCCTTGGCGCGCTGGCGCCATAGCCGCCCTGGCCCGCTTGCGCCCCCCTGGCCTCCTTGGTTCCCTTTGTTCGACGACCTTTCGAAGGCCGTCAGACCGTTTCCGAACCTCTTGAAATCGCCTCGGGAAAGTATTACAATCGTTAGGATCGATTGTGGCCGTCCAGGCGGCCCCAAAATCTTCGGCTTTTAAATCTCGAGTTCCTCCCGCTAGGGACGCTTCCAAAAATCCTGAATTTTGAGACTTTCGCTCTTGTTCCGCCGCCTCGCGCGTTCAAGTTCGGACGATTCAAGACCAGGATCGGAAAATGGCCCAGAAAGCGAAAGAAAGAGGAACGAGCGAGAAAAAAACGAGAAGGAAAAAAGTCGCCTGAAAAACGATCGGCCCATTTTTTGTTTTTCCGCATATTCGCACGCCCGGCCCTTAAGGTGCTTTATTGGAAGTATTGGCCAGGCGGAGGATCGAACCTTAAGGAGAAAAAATGACTTTAGTCAGCATGAAGCAGCTTCTGGAAGCCGGCGTCCATTTCGGTCACCAAACCAGACGCTGGAACCCGAAGATGAAGCCGTACATCTTCGGAGCCCGCAACGGCATCTACATCATCGATTTGCAGAAGACCGTCCAGCTCTTCAAGACCGCCTACAATTTCGTGGTCAACACCGTGGCCGAAGGCCGCAGCATCCTCTTCGTCGGCACCAAGAAACAAGCCGCCGAAGCCATTCAGGAAGAAGCCAACCGCGCCGGGATGTTCTTCATTAACTCCCGCTGGCTGGGCGGCACCCTGACCAACTTCGTGACCATCAAAAAGAGCATCGAACGCCTCAAAAGGCTCGAGCAGATGAAGGCCGACGGCTCCATCAACATGTATTACAAAAAGGAGATACTCCAGCTGGAAAACCAGATGGACAAGCTCCGCAAGAATCTCGGCGGAATCAAAGAGATGGATCGTCTGCCCGGCGCCATCTTCGTCATTGATCCCAGGCGGGAAAACATCGCCACGGCCGAAGCCAGACGACTGGGCATCCCCGTCGTGGCCGTGGTCGACACCAATTGCGATCCTGACGAGGTCGACTACATCATCCCCGGAAACGACGACGCCATCCGGGCCATCAAGCTGATGGCCTCCAAAATGGCCGACGCTTGTCTGGAAGGCCGCTCCCGCTACGAGGAACAGGCCAGGGGCGCTCAAGGCCTGCCGGACAAGGACGAAGACGGGGCCGAGGAGATGTTCTACAGGCCGGAGCCGACCGCCGCTCAGCCTCAGCCGGCGACAACCGAAGCGGCCGAACCGGCCCGAACCGAGCCCGTCCAAGCCGACCCGGCCCCCCAAGCCGCCGATCCGGAAGTTTAGGCCTTTTCGTCTAATCGCCTCCGCTGAACAAAAAAATGCCGCCGCCTGAAGATCGCCGATGCGGACGTTCTTCAGGCGGTTTATGCAAGGCGTCTCGAAAGCGCGGGCCAAAAATGGCCCCAAAAGAGACGGGAGTGAAGAAAAATGGAACTGACAGCGCAACTGGTCAAAACCCTTCGTGAGAAAACCAACGCCGGGATGATGGACTGCAAAAGAGCCCTGCAAGAATGCGAATGCGATCTGGAAAAGGCCGTCGACTGGCTACGCCAGAAAGGCCTGATGACCGCCCGCAAAAGGGCCGGACGCGCCACCCGCGAAGGTCTGGCGCTGACCAAAGTGAGCGGCGACGGCAAAGTCGGCGCCGTGGTCGAATTGAACAGCGAAACTGATTTCGTCTCCAAGATGGACTCGTTTAAGGACATAGCCGAATCGATCGTCGCTTATCTGGTTGAAACGCCCCAAGTTCCCGCCAATTTGGAGGCCCTGCTCCAATGCAAATGCCCCAAATGCGGAGAAACCTTCGGCGAAGTCGTCAACAGAGCGGTGGGAACCACCGGCGAAAACATGCGTCTGCGCCGCTTCCAGGTCGTCAAAGCCGGGCCTAAGGGACTTGTTCACGATTACGTCCACGCCGGCGGCAAAATTGGCGTCCTCGTGGAGTTGGACGTCGAAAAGACCGGATCGGAAACGGACGATCTGGCTCACAACCTGGCCATGCACGTCGCCGCCGCCAACCCCATGTTCCTCAGAAACGAAGACATCTCGAAAGACTTTTACGACAAGGAAAAAGCCGTTCAGGAAGGCAAAGCCAAAGAGGAGATTGACGAGCGAGTCAAAAAAGGCGGCAAGCCCATCTCGCCCGATCAGTTGCCGGGCATGTTGGCCAAGATGGTTGAAGGAAAATTGAAAAAATCTTTCGCGGAACTCGTTTTGCTGGAACAAGCCTACGTGAAGGAGCCCAAGAAGACCATCGCCGCCGTTCTCGCCGAGGCCAAAGCGAATCTGGGCGAAGTGAAGCTAGTCTCCTTCGTCAGATTCCAGCTGGGCGAGGAGATCCCGGGCGAAGCCGAATAAACGCATGACGAACGACAAGGCGGACAGTCAGACCGACAGTCCGCCTTTGTTGACTTGTACGCCTGATCTTGTCGATTTGGCGGATCTCGACGATTTCAAAGAATTTTTTCCCGTCAGCCCTAAAACCTTTGCGTTCTAAACCCGAAAGAGCCTCTTTTTATGGAGACGACAGGGGGACCAGATGCCTTACCGCTATAAAACAGTCCTTCTCAAGATATCCGGCGAGGCCTTGCAAGGCTCCACCGGCTTCGGCCTAGATCCCGACACCGTCGACGACATAGCCTCGCAGATCGCCGAGGTCTCCCGAGCCGGCGTCCGCCTGGGGCTGGTCATAGGGGGCGGCAACATCTTTCGCGGACAGGCCCTGGCCGAAAGAGGCCTAAACCGCGTCACGGGCGATCATATGGGGATGCTGGCCACGGTCATCAACGCCCTGGCCATGCAGGATTCTCTGGAGCGTCAAGGCTTGGAGACCAGGGTTCAGAGCGCCGTCCGCATGGTGGAAGTCTGCGAGCCCTATATCCGTCGCAAGGCCATCAGACACCTGGAAAAAGGCCGAGTGGTCATATTCGCCGCCGGAACGGGCAACCCCTATCTGACCACCGACACGGCCGCCGTCTTGAGAGCCAGCGAAATCGGGGCCGACATAATCCTCAAAGCCACCAAGGTCGACGGCATATACGACAGCGACCCGGTCAAAAACAAAGAAGCCAAACTGTACGAGCACATCAACTATATGGACGTCATCAAACTAAGGCTTCGGGTCATGGACACGACCGCCATCTCCCTGGCCATGGAAAACAAGATCCCGACCATAGTCTTCAATCTTCAGGTCAAAGGCAACATAAAAAGAACCATCTTAGGCGAACCGATCGGCACTTTGGTTTCCGAATAATTTTTTGTTTGCTTGATTTTTTGTTTGATTTTTTTGCTAGTTTTTTTGCTTGATTTTTTTGTTTGATTGACTTCTTTTTGATTAACTTCTTTTTTTGATGAACTTCTTTTCTGTTTGACTTTTTTGGTTTGACTTCTTTTTTGATTAACTTCTTTTTTTGATGAACTTCTTTTGATGAACTCCTTTTGATGAACTCCTTTTTTGGTTTGACTTCTTCTTTAGTTTGACTTCTTCTTTAGTTTGACTTCTTTTTTGCCTTTTCTCCTTT
>JAIRTO010000163.1 GCA_031254895.1 Deltaproteobacteria bacterium | reverse complement strand
TGCATGAGTTCGGAGAGGGATCTGAGACGACTGCCCAGCTTGCCGCCCGGGTGGTATTGACGAAAGTCTTCGACGGTGAAGCCTCTGGCCGAAAGGAGGCACAAGGCCAGGGCGTCTCCCAGAGCCAGCATCATGGTCGTGGAGGTGGTCGGGGCGCAGCCTAAAGGGCAGGCTTCGGATAGGCGGGGCAGGGTGAAGAGAACGTCGGAATGGCGACCCAAAAGGCTGTCCGGATCTTGCGTCACGCCTAGAATTTTTACGGAATTCCTGGCGCAATAATCTAAAATCACGGTTAGTTCAGGGGTTTGGCCGGAATTTGAGTAGGCCAGAAGCACGTCGGCGCCGGCGGTGAGCATGCCCAGATCGCCGTGACCGGCTTCGGCCGGATGAATGAAAAAGGCGGGCGTGCCGGTGGAAGCTAGAGTGGCGGCCACCTTGCGGGCTATATGGCCGCTTTTGCCCATGCCCGTCACGGCGACCCGGCCGGAGGCGGTCAGGATATCCTCCACGGCCAGGTTGAACGATTCGTCGAGACTTTTGGCCAGAAGTCGGAGTCCTTCGGCTTCGCGCTCGATGACCGAGGCCGCCTCCGCCAAATAGTTTTTATGATTCGCCAAGTGGTTCTTATGATTCATGAGTCCCGGGCGCCTTGAATTGTGCTTGAATAACGCCATATTTTGAGGTAAATATAGGCTACTGACGCTTCAATGTCAAGGACGGCGCAACCTGAACTCGATTGGCGCTCTCTTTTGGAAGCCTTTGCCAGTATAAGCTGGCGCGGTTTGTCAGCTTTGCGATGGTTCGCATTTCTGGCGCAGGTTGGAAGACCTGTCGGAACGCCTGTCGGAAGGCCGTTCGAAGGAAGGTCGGATCGTCGTCGCCTGACCGTCGACGCCGGTCGACGACGTCAGTCGGCGAGTCGGCGAAGCGGCGAAGCGGCCAGATCAGAAGGGCAAGATGAAGTCCAGCTTCCGATCGAAGAGATCCAGCCCCAGTTCGGCTTTCTTCCTTTGCGAAGACAGGCGTTTGGCCAGTTCTTTCGGGACGGCCGTCACCAGAACCTTGGCGATTCCCGGTTTGTACACGCCCAATTCTATGGCCGCGGCTTGGCTAAGATCGATGATGCGTCCGTCGATGAAGGGACCGCGGTCATTGATCCTTATGTACATTTTCTTGTTCGATTCCAGGTTTTTCACTTCGACCCAGGTCTGCAAGGGCAGGGTCTTGTGAGCCGCCGAGATCGCGTGCATGTTGTAGATCTCTCCGCTGGCCGTTTTTCGGCCATGGAAAGGCTTGCCGTACCATGAGGCGAGCCCCTTTTCCTTGTATCCTTCCGAGGATGCCAGGATATGGTAGCGTTTGCCGTTGATGACGTAAGACTTGCCGCTTCTCTTCGGTCCCGAACTGATGATTCCGCAGCCGGAGACCAATAGGCTGAAAACAAGCAAGGCGGCGGCTAAAAATACAGCGACACCTTTCTTCGAGGGAGCAAAAAAGGCATGATCATGGGCAGTAATGGAGGCAAAGGTCATTTTCGTCTCCTGGTGGCGGCGACCCTGTTCGCATTCCTCCTGTCGATCGGGGCGCAGGTCCCCGATTCGGCTCTAGGAGCTGACACGCAAAAAAAGGTCACCGGAACTGAGGCCAACATTGGCCTTAACGAAACACAAACGATTCTCGTCGCCCAAAAAAAGTCCGGGCAGCGAAACAAAAAGCGAAATCAACCGCGAAACAGGCGGAGTCAGGCGCAAAACAGACGTAATCAGGAAGCCAAGCGACTGGAGGAAACCGCCAATCTGCCTTGGCCGGAAAACGTCTCGAAACTGGCCGGAAGCGGAGCCGTCCTGGTGCAGGATCGCTACGCCAGGCGGGGCGAGCCGAAGGAACTGTTCGCCCTCAATCCCGACCAAATGTACGTGCCGGCGTCCATCCTGAAGCTGGTCACGGCGGCGGCGGCTCTGGACATTCTGGGACCGGATCGTCGGTTCGAGACCGACTTCGCCCTCGACGACGACGGAGGTCTGTGGGTCGTCGGTCGGGGCGATCCGTTCCTCGTCTCCGAGGAGCTCTGTTCCGCCGTGGAAGCTCTGACCAGGCTGGGCCTGAAGAAGGTCGGCAACATCTACCTGGACACTTCCTATTTCGAGCCTGGTCTGGTTTTGGACGGGCTGACCAACACCAATTACGCTTACGACGCCTATACAGGGGCCTTGGGGGTCAACTTCAACACCGTCAACTACCTTATCGACAAGGCCGGGCAAGTTGTTGAATATAATGATTGCACCCCTCTCACGCCGATAACTATCGATTTAGCCAGCAAAAATAGGCCGCAAAACAAAAAACCGAGGCCGGGCGAGTACAGAATAAACATCAGCGAAAGTCCTCAGACGGCTGAGAAGCAGTCAGGACAGCTCATCAAGGCTCTATTGGAAAAATCCGGCGTTGTAGTGACCGGCGAAGTCGTTTTGGGCGGCACGGTTCCCGCTTCGGCCATGCCCCTCTACACCCACGTCAACAGCCTCAATCTCGAGCAGATGGTGACGACTCTTTTGGAGCATTCCAACAACTTCATGACCAACCAGATTTTTTTGATCATGGGGGCCGAGACCTACGGGCCGCCGGCCAATGCGGCTAAAAGCATCCAAGCGGTTTTCGATTATCTGGGCCGAAAGGGCGTGTCCATGCTCAAACTGGTCGAAGGGAGCGGCTTGAGCCGCAACAACAGCCTTTCGGCCAGACAGATGTCCGAAATTTTGTCCGTCTTCGAATCCAATCGGCATTTGACCA
This sequence comes from Deltaproteobacteria bacterium, assembly GCA_031254895.1. Taxonomy (GTDB): domain Bacteria; phylum Desulfobacterota; class Desulfarculia; order Adiutricales; family Adiutricaceae; genus JAIRNQ01. The sequence continues at coordinate 996 of JAIRTO010000163.1, read as the reverse complement.
CCTCCAACAACGACAAATCGGTGTTTTACAAGACCGGAACCATGTCCGACATACAGACTTTGGCCGGCTATCTGATTCGCCCGGATCGGCCGAACGAGCCGCTGTCGTTCGTCATTCTCTTGAACGGAAAATACGCCCCCGGAACCAGAGAGAAGATTTTGGCCGTGTTGAAGGCCCATTTCATCGACGAGCCTCAGGAGAAAAACAGCCGCAAGTCCTGAGGCCAGTTTTCTAGGGGGGCGGCCATTTAAGCCGCCTCCCTGTCGATTCTCGCTCTCTTCTCTTTTTCCGATTCTCGCTCCCTTCTCTCGTTCGACGGGCGGTCGGTCGGCGACAGACTTGTCGACAGCCCTCGGTTTTGGCTGAAGCTTCAGCCTTTTTTCCAAAAAGTTCCCAAAATGCCCGTCATTTCTCTATTCTCTTTCTTCCAGCCTCGCTCCTCCGTCTGGCCGTCTTCGGTTCTCTTGTTCCAGGAGCTCTTGATTTAGGAGCCCCAGATCCTGAGACCATTTTGTTTACGGAGCCTTCTGTTCCCGTGGCCCTTTGTTTTCTGAGACCTCTGTTCCCATGGCCCTTTAGTTTTCTGAGACCTCTGTTACCATGGCCCTTTGTTTTCTGAGCCTTCTGTTCCCGAGGTCTTTAGTTTCCTGAGCCGTCTGTTCCCGGGGTCTTTGGTTTTTGAGACCTCTGTTCCCATGGCCTTTTGTTTCCTGAGTCTTTTGTTTCAGTGGCCTTTTGTTTTCTGAGTCTTCTGTTCCAGTGGCCTTTGGTTTCCTAAGACCCCTGTTTCCAGGTTCCTGCTGTGCCCGAGACTTTCATTTTCGGGGCCGGCGGCGGAGCCAGGCCCCTAACTCGTCCAACCCTCGGCCGCTTTCCGGGGGCCTCTATCTAAGGTCGATTTCTTGAGGCCTCCTTCTGAGGCGGCTTTCTGGGGGCGTTTTTAGGGGAGCCGTTTACCGTCTTCTTTCGCCGGAGCGGCCGGGAGCCGCAAATGTT
>JAIRTO010000155.1 GCA_031254895.1 Deltaproteobacteria bacterium | reverse complement strand
CGCCCGGGCCGAGAAGCTCCAACCGGCCGGCGGACAAGTCCGCAAAAGTGGCGTTCCCGTCGAGGGTGGCCACGAAGACCAGCCGGACAATTTTCGGCGGCAAGGCTTGCAGATCGACCAAGAAAGTCTTATCGAATCCGCCGACGCCGCTCTTCATTTCGATGGCTTTTTCAGGAGAGGAAAGCTGATTGTAGAAAATGAAATACCTGTCGTCGGACAGCTTGCCGTCGGCGTCGACGCCGAAGCAGCTGATGTCCGGAGTCGCCCCGGCCATCCCGCAAGAGACGCCCACCTCTAATTTGCCGGACAAGCCCAAGTCTTCAATTTTGGTCTTTTCGCCCTTGACCATGCTTTTCATAAATCATCTCCTGTCGCCAGATTTAAAGCCGAATAAGTCGCGAACCAATCGTCGGCCGGCCCTTCCAAGCAATTTGAAGCGGCAACATCGCGGCCGGGGCGGCCCTTTGGTTGCGCCTGGGCGGCTTTTTGGTTGCGCTTGGGCGGCCTTTTGGTTGCGGCGGAGCGCTGAAAGCCGCCAAAAAACTCTCAAAATCCGTCCTGAAGCGGAGGGTCGGAGGCGTCGTCCGCCCTTGACGGAAAAATAATAGAGGCCGTCCAAGCCTAAACCAAAAAGGGCTCCAGGCCCCATAGGCGGCCAGGACGGCCGGAAAAGACCGGCAAAAAACGCCGGCCAAAACCGATTAGACGTTCACGCCGAAGTTCTTGGCCAACGGCTGCAGTCCTCCGTTGAAGCCCTGACCGACGGCTTTGAATTTCCACTCGTTGTTGTGGCGATACAAGTCGCCGAAGATCATGGCCGTCTCGGTGCTCATGTCCTCGGAAAGGTCGAAACGCGCGATTTCCTTGTTGTCGCCCTGATTGATGACCCGGATGTAGGCGTTGGAGACCATGCCGAAATTCTGACGGCGGGAGTCGGCTTCGTGAATGGTCACGGTGAAGGAAATGCGGTTGACGTCCCCCGGCACCTTTTCCAGGTTCACTTTGATGGTTTCGTCGTCGCCCTCGCCTTCGCCGGTGAGGTTGTCGCCGGTGTGCTCAATGGATCCGTCGGACGACTTGAGGTTGTTGTAGAAGATAAAGTCGGCGTCGCCTCTGACTTTGCCGTCTTCCTTCAGCAGAAAGGCGCTGGCGTCAAGGTCGAAGTCTCCGCCGTCGGTGGCCCGAGCGTCCCAGCCGAGACCGATCAAGATGGCTTTGAGGCCCGGAGCCTCCTTGCTGAGAGAGACGTTGCCGCCTTTGGATAGAGATACTGCCATGTTGAAAACTCCTTTTAATCATCCCCTTTTGGTTATGAAGACACGCGGATCGTGCAAGAAAACTGCGGCGAGGGCCAGGGGAGCGTCCCCGCGCAAAAGAAAAACGAATAATCGTTATGGAAAGGCGGCTCGACGAGCCAGCCCTTGTGAAAGCGGCGCCGCTTCAAATCCGGGCGCCTCCCAAAAAGCCCGGCGGACCTCCAAGTCCGACGGACTTCAAAGTTTGGTAGGCTTCAAAACAAGGCAGGCTTTAAAGTTCGATAGGCTTTAAAGCCATACAGCCCAAAAAAAGTCAAACAGGCCTTGATGTCATACAACCCAAAAAAGTCAAACAGGCCTTGAAACCAGACAGGCCAAAAAAGTCGAACAGACTTTAAAATCTGACAAGCCAAAAAAGTCAAACAGACTTTAAAATCTGACAGGCCTCCAAGTCAGGCAGGCTTTTTTTGGCCTGGACTTTCTGCCTGACTTTCAGTCTGGACTGGCTGCCTGGACTTGCGTCCTGGGCTTTCAGCCCGAGCTTTCAGCCCGGACTTTCAGTCTGGACTTGGCCGGCTTTTTTTTTCCGTCAACTTTTTGGCGAAGAACGACGGATCTTCAGCCCATGGAGCCTTCGACTCCGAAGGAGCCGCCGGAAAAGCCGGTGAGCTTGGTCTCGCAGAGCGGACAGACCAGGAACGGCTCGTTAAAGTCTTCCTCAATGCAGAAAAGATGCTTGCAGAAGCCGCACTGGGCCCAGCTGTCGGCGTGGCAGTGCGGACAAGGGACATTGCCGTGAAGCATTTCCGAGGACACGGCCGGGGATTTCAAGGCCCCATCGGAAAAGAAGTCGTCTTCCAGAGGGATGGCGTCCTGAGCGATGTAGAGTTCGAAGGCCGGCTCGTAACGGTACCGCATCAAGTAGTGCTTTTTGGTTTTCCGGCAACAGACGTGGAAGAACAGGCGTTCTCCCCGCTCGGAAAGGACTGGAGGATTGGCTCGATCCACCAGCTCCATGCCCGGCTGAAGCGGAATCTTCTCAAAGCTCACTTTCTCTTCCGGAGCCACGCTCATGGATTGAACGCTGGCGCTCATCCAGACGAAGAATTGAGCGAAGCTTTCCGTGGACAGGCCCCGCATGTGCAAGCAGACGTCGGCGATCTGGTTCAAGGCGGTGAAGTCGACCTCGTCGCCGCAGCCGATGCCGTAGATGTTGGCCGGCTTCGGCGAGGTCGAGCGCAAGCGGTCGGCCGCCGGACGCCATTGGTCGGTGGGCTGGCCGTCCGTGAGGATGAAGACCAGAGGCCGGTAATCCCCTTTTCGCTCGGAAGTGGTCTTCACGACGTCGTTTTTCAAACTCTCTTGAAGCAGGTTCAGGGCCGCGCCCAGACTGGTGCCCGGGCGGATCTTCAGCCTCGGCGGAGTGATGGACGGGATCTCGGTCAAAGGCACGGTCACCCTGGCTTTGGCGTCGAAGGTGATTATGCTCAGGTGGACCGTTTCCATGGCGTAGGGATTTTTCCTCAGCGCGGCCAGCATGGTGACCACTCCGTTCTCCACCGCGTCCAACGGCGGTCCAGCCATCGATTCGGAGCAGTCCAACAGCAGATAAACCGGCAGACGTCTTAGCATGGTCGCCATTCTCCTTTGACTCAAGAAAAGGTCGGCCCCCTATAGGACCGTCTCGAAAGGATTTCGCTCGCCAAAAAAGCCGCAGGCGGGCTTTTTTTGGCGCCCCCCCTTAGGAGCCCTTTTGGCGCGTTTCGAATTTCGCCGCTGGCGCTCGCTTCAGCATTGCACCAGAGACACGTGAACCAGTCGCCCAGTCTTCTCCGGCGACAGCAGAAGCTGGACGCCGTCTTTCAGTTCGACGTACTCGCCAGGAGCCACTTGTCGCTGAGCGTTCAGATCCTTCAGGCCCGTCAGGGTTTGGTTGATGAAGATCCAGCGGGACTGATGAAAGACGAAATAGCCCACCGGCTTCTTGTCCGCCTCGCTGAGCCGTTCGTTGGGAAAGACGCTGCGGTCCGAGTGCCAGCGGTACATGTATTGGTTGTTGTACACCATCAACCGGCGCTGGTCGGGACGGAAGTCGACCCCGTTGCGGCTGGAATAGAAATCGAGCACCGGCAGCTGGCCCCGGAAAGGTTCGCCGCAGTAGGGACAGATGGGCCGGGTCGTGTTGTCGAAAACGTACCAGCCTTTGACGCATTTTTTGTTCTGACAGGGCTGAACCAGGTCGCAGGTCTTAATCAGGGCGTCTTCCCAGTTGTCGGCGGTGGGTCGCCGGGAAGGCTCGTGGAGTCCCTCGATGAAGGCCTGGTCAAAAAGGATCTTCAAATACGGGCCCAAAATGGTGTAGGGCAGCTTGTCGGCGTCCACCCAGGGCAGAAAATCCTTGTCGCCCTGTTTGTTGACGATGTAGCGGTTGGTCTTGTCGCGCGGATTTTCTATGAAAAGCGCCCTTTCCCCCATTTCCAGACGATCCTGCTCGTCGGTGTCGTGGCTGTGGATCTTGCTGCCCCGCAGCGGATGCCGATGAAGCAGATACTGGTAGATGAGCACGGCCAGGGCGTGCTGATCCGTCTCGCGACGGGGGTTTTTTCGGTTGGGGTCGTTCTTGGAGAGGTGCAAGGTGGCCACGACCTCCGGGGCGATGAAGTCGGGGGTGCCGACCACGTCGGGCGGAAAAAGGCCAGGCACCACCAGACCGTCGATGTCGATGATGCAGGCTCCGCCGCTGGAAGGATTGACCAGACAGTTCTTGTAGGAAAGGTCGGAATGAGCCAGCCCGGCCGCGTGGAGCCGGCGCACCGCCCGACTCAGATTGAGGCAGATGCGCAGATAGCCGAGAAGATTGCCTTTTTCTTCGGGCGGCACGAAGCGGTTGAAATTCTTGGCCGAGGCGAACCACTTGCCGTCCTTTTCCACGCCGTCGAGGGAGGTCTGATCCCCGAAGAAAAACTCGGGCTCGTAGAAGGGCACCACGATGCCGGTCAGACCGTTATGCTCGACGATTTTTTCCGGCCAACGGAACAGGCTCCGCCAGTAGTCGGCTCCCGACTGTTCGAAAATGCCCTTCCGGTATTGGCCCACCAGGCGCTCGAGCCTGTCTTTGCCGTTCGGATCCAGCTTCTTGCGGAAGAAAGCCACGGCATATCGGCGGTTGGGATCGAAATAGACATCCTTCACGCCGCCTTGTCGCGGGTTGGCGAACTCGAAGGTCACATCGCTTCCGTCTGTGGCCTTGGTCTTTACGATGGTCATTCTTCAAGTCCTCATTTGACGATCAAAATGGTGCGGTCGTCGTGGTTGCCCTTGGACCAGAAATCCAGCCAGCGGCGGAGAGCCGCAGCTTGAACTTCCGGAGGGCTGCCGTCGAACAGTTCCGGGCAAGGCGGGGCGTCCTCGTCCCCCGTCGGCAGGGTTTCGGTCCAAAATTTCCGCCATTCGGCCTCGTCCAAAACGCGTTTTTCGGAAGGGAAAAAGGGGTCGGTGACGCCGTCGGTGACCAGGATCAAGGCTCCGAAGTCGTCGGCGAAAGTGTATCTGGCCCGCCTGGCCGCCGCCTCTTGATTGATTTCTTCCTGAGCCATGGTCAGGAATCTGGTCTGTCCGGCGAACTCGCCGCCGTCCGGGGCGCCGAGAACCAAAACCCGATCCTGGCGATTCCAGTCATAGACGACCATGCCTCCGTCGCCCACCCAGTAGGAGATGACGAACCAGCCGAAGTCGAACTTCTTGAAGGCCGCGAAGAGCAAAGTCGTGTGATAGTCGCGAATGTTGGCCTTTCTGGCCGCGGCTTCCTCATGGATGGCCATGTAGCCTTTGTAGACGGCGGCATAGACGAGCGTGTCTAGCGTCCGGCGAATATTTTCAATCTCCGGCGGGTCGACGCTCTGGCCTTGCGCGGTCGGCTCGAAAAGGCGGGCGTCCGAGGCCCGCTTCCAAGCCTTCAAAATTTCCTCATTTTTTTGGAAATAATCGATTAAGCCGTCCGACGACAGCCTGTCTCTCAATTCTTTCAAAGCCGCCGCACAGGCCAGCATCGAGCCTTGGCGGGAGTAGACGGCGCTGCCGGCGCCGTCGGCCGCAGCCACGAAATTCCAGCCGGTCGCCTCGTCTACGTCGATGAGGAAGTTGTCGTCCCGAGGCTTGGCGGCGTGGGCGTGGGATCGACCCCGACAGCTGGCCGCCAGGGCCATCTTGTCGGTTCGGGTCAAATTCCGGGCCTCCCAGGCTTCGTTGGGCGACGGATAGCCGTCGAAATCCTCCACCGGCAGATCCAGCCATAGCGTTTTGGGATCGTGGGCGATGTACATGGGCTTTTTGTGAGTTCCCACCTTCTCGGCATGGTCGACCCTGGCGAAGCGAAACTGGAGTTGCCCGTCGAAACCTGTCGGCGGGCAGCCCCGCAAGACGATCTGCCCGTCCTCCAAAGTCGTGGCCAAACCGAGCGTCTCGGTCAATTCCCGGTTGCCTTCGGCTTTGACGACGCTGAAGCTTTTGTCGAAATTCAGGTCAAAGGGGTAAAAGAATCGTTTTCCGGTTTCGCCCATGATGGGCTCGGCCTTGTCCAGCAGATATCTTATCTGAGTGAAGGTCTTTTGGTCGTTTTCGGATTCGGGCGAGGTTTTGATCAGGAAATGAACGGCTGGACCCTCGGCGACGGTCTGAAGATCCGATTTGTTTTGGACGGACTGAACTGGCGAAGTCTTATCCGAAGCCGCTCCGGCAGTCGCCCCGGCAGGCGCTCCGGCAGACGATCCGGCGGTCGATCCGACAGCCTCTCCGCCTTCGCTCTGCTCAGGCGCGGCGGCAATCGGACTGTTTTCAACTACCGGCGCAGAAGCCAGAGGCGTCCCCAGAGGCGAAGAAGTCTCGGCGCTCGGCGAGGCGGTCAATTGTCCGGCGGAGTCCTCTACGCTCTCTGCGGAAGACGGCGCCTTGACGCCGCTTAAGGAGTCTTTAATTTGCCCGTCAGGTTCGGCGGCTCCGTCGCCAGGAGCCGATTCAGGCTCCTTTGCCTCAGACGCTTCGGCGCTCGCAGCCATTTCGCTCGTCGACGTTTCGACGACTTTCGTTTCAACGGCCATGTCGCTAGGAGCCAATTCAGGCTCCATCGCCCCAGACGTTTCGGCAGTCGTCGCCCCTTGGCTCGTCGACGTTTCGACGGCTCCGTCGCCAGGAGCCGATTCA
>JAIRTO010000079.1 GCA_031254895.1 Deltaproteobacteria bacterium | reverse complement strand
GCGATTGTCTTCGCTTTTACGCCAAAGGAGATTTTCGTCCATGGATATGCGCGAACGCATCCTAGCCGCGGCCAAGGGAGAGATGGTCGACTTCTGGCCCTACGTTCCCAGAATAGATTTATGGCACAACGCCAACCTTCGCTCAGGCGGGCTTCCCAAAGAACATCAAGGCCGAACCATAGCCGAGATCTGCCGAGCCGAAGGCTGGGGCAGCCATCATCTGGTTCCCGCGTTTTTGCGGCGAGGCCAGCAGCCGCATAGGGCTCTGGGCTTGTACGACCTTCCCGAACAGCCTTACAAAGTGGCTTTCGGTCCCGACGTGGTCTTCGAACAGACGACGGAAGGCGACTACGCGACCCAAACATACCGCACCGCCAAAGGCACCGTCAGAACCAGAACCATGTACACCGCCGAGATGAAGGACTCCGGAGCCTCCATAACCTGGATAGACGAACACGTCTTGAAGGAGCCGGCCGATTACGAAGTCGTGGCCCACATTTTCGAAAACCTTTCCGTCACGCCCAATTATGAAGAGTATCAGAACTGGGTCGATGCGGAAGTCGGCTCCAACGGCATAGAGGCGGCCTTCGCCTCTCTGGCCTCCTCGCCGATGCACCACGTTCAAAAAGAGTTTCTCGACGCCACCGATTTCTACTATCACTACAACGACAACGCCGGCCCCATGCGGCGTCTGGCCGAGGGACTTTCCGTCTTTTACGAAAAAGTCTTTCAAGTGATCCTCGCCTCTCCGGCCAAAGTCGTTCTATGGGGCGCCAACTTCGACGACATGATCACTTATCCCAGATATTTCGCCAAAGAAATTCAGCCCTGGCTCAGAAAGGTCGGTCCGGCCTTCAAAGAAAACGACCAGGTCTGCATCTGTCACTGCGACGGCGAAAATTTCGGGCTCATGGAGCTTTTGGCCGACTCGGGCTTTCAGGTCGCCGAAGCCATCTGTCCGTTTCCCATGACCAAAGTGAAAATTACCGATTACTACCGCCAATGGAAAGGCAAGCTGACCATATTCGGCGGAATTCCTTCCAACATCCTCCTCGACGAGCTGACCAGCCAGTCGGATTTCGAGGCTTATCTCGACGTTTTGTTCAAAGAGCTCGTCCCTGGCGACGGCCTCATCTTGGGCGTCGCCGACACGACGCCGCCTCTGGCCAACTGGGACAGGCTGAGGCGAATAGGCGATCGAGTCAGAGCCGAAGGAGCGCTGCCCCTTTCCGGCGCCGTTTTGACGGATCCGGCCAAGGAAGCCGAAAGGTTGAATCGCTCCGTCGCGGACGACTTCAAGCCGGCCGCCGGCCGAAGCGATCCCTTCTCCATAGCCCGCCAGATGGTTTTGGACGGCGACGACGAATCCATAGTCGCCGAAGTGACCAAGCTCGTCAACGCCGGCCATCCCCCTGGCGAGATCATGCGCCAAGGACTGATCGCGGCGATGGACATCATCAGCCCTCTGTTCAAAGCCGGCGTGGTCTTCATTCCTGAAGTCCTTCTCTCGGCCAGGGCCATGAACCAGGCCGTGGAATGCCTGGAACCGCATCTGAAAAGCGAAGACGACAAAACGGAAGCCAAAACCATCGTTTTGGGAACCGTCTTCGGCGATCTCCACGACATAGGCAAAAACATGGTGGCCACCATGCTCAGAGGAGCCGGCTTCAAGGTGGTGGATCTGGGCATCAACGTCAGCGAAGACGCCTTCATCGACTGCGTAAAGACCCGGCAGCCGGATCTCTTGGGCTTGTCCGCCCTCCTGACCACGACCATGCCGGCCATGTCGAGGGTGCTGGAATCTCTGGCCGAAGCCGGTCTGCGCCAGAAAGTGAAAGTCATGGTCGGCGGCGCCCCCGTCACCGCCAAATTCGCCGCCGACATCGGCGCCGACGGCTACTCGGCCGATGCCGCCGAAGCGGTCGATTTGGCCCGAAGACTGGCCGGAAGCCGCTAGCTTCCCGTCTTCGACGCTTTTTGGCGAAAGCCGCGTCAAATCGAACAAAAGGGCCTCTTTCCCAAAAAAGAGGACTGTTTCGCGCCTTTGTCGCGCTTTCGCCCTTGATTCATTTCTTCGCGTTCAATCGTTTTTCCTTTTTGCGCCTCTTTTCCTTCGGCGCCGCCTGTTTTGTCGTTTCTTATATTTATCGCCTTGCGAACCGACCCTTGACCTCTCATATAAGGTGCTTTATGAAAATCGTCATCGCCCCCGATTCGTTCAAAGGAAGCCTGTCGGCTTTGAAAGCCGCCCAAAGCGTCGCCCTGGGACTGGCTCGCGTCTGGCCTGAGGCGGAACTTGTTCTTTTCCCCATCGCCGACGGAGGGGAAGGAACCGTGGAAACGCTGGTCGCCCTGACCAACGGGACTCTCTACGAGGACGAAGCCTTGGATCCCTTGGGCCGTCCAGTCAAAGCCATTTACGGCTTTCTGGGCGACGGCCGCACGGCCGTGGTGGAAACGGCTTCGGCCTCCGGTCTGACCAGACTGGCTCCGGAAGAGCTTGATCCGACCAAAGCCAGCACTTATGGTTTGGGGCAGCAAATTCTGCAAGTCATTGAACGAGGCGCGGAAAAATTAATCGTCGGTCTGGGCGGCAGCGGCACCAACGACGCGGGGTCGGGGATGCTTAAGGCTCTTGGCCTTAAGCTTTTGGATAAAGACGGACGCGAACTGCCTCCCGGCGGGCTGCCTCTGCGCGAATTGGATCGCATAGACCCGTCGGGCTTAAGACCGGAACTGGCCCGCCTGCCCATCGCCGTGGCCTCCGACGTCCAAAACCCCCTGGTTGGACCCGACGGAGCCTCGGCCGTGTTCGGGCCGCAAAAAGGGGCCACCCCGGAACTGGTTCCGCAGCTCGATGGGGCCCTCGGGCGTTTTGCCGAATGCGCCGAAAAAGTCACCGGCCGCAACGTCCTGACGAGTCCCGGTTCAGGGGCGGCCGGCGGGTTGGGGGCCGCCTTCAGACTCTTCACCAACGCCGAATTCCGCCCAGGGGTCGAATTAATTCTGGCTGAGGGACGTTTTCGAGAAAAAGCCCAAGGGGCTTCCCTCATCGTCACCGGAGAAGGCCGCAGCGACGGCCAGACCGTGTGGGGCAAAGCCCCCGTCGGCGTCTCCGCCCTAGGCGCGGAACTGGGCGTCCCCGTCGTCTGCCTTTCCGGCGGCTTGGCCGAGGGTTATCAAAAGATGTACGACAAAAACATCCTGGCGGTCATGAGCGTCATCCCTCGGCCCATGACCCTGGCCGAAGCCATGAGCGACGCCGAGCCCCTTTTGGTCGAAGCGGCCGAGCGACTGGCCCGGCTCATAAACGTCCAAATGAAGTGAAAGCCTCTCCCTAGCTTCGAAACGACGGAGACTGGGAGATAAAAATAGACCGGAATTTTGTCGCGCCGTAAGGACAAAGGCCAACTTGGCGCCTTGGCTTTTTCTTCGACGAGCCCCCGGCCTTGACTGGCGAAGAAAACGCCGCCCCGGCGTAGGCGCCCCTAAGCCGGGGCGGCGTTTTTGGCGCCCTTCCGTCTGAACCGCCCTTCCGTCTGAACCGCTTCGACGACGCCTTCCGGAGCCATTTCGACCAAGAACCCTAGACGCGGGGGCGCCAGTCTCTCTGGCAGGTTTTGGCCTCCCCAAACGATCTCTGATGTTCGTTCGTTTTCTTTGGCGCCCTGGCTCGGCCGACCGGTCTTTCCCCCAAAAATTTCTCCGAAAAAGAGCCAAAGCCTTTCTTTTTCCCCATTCCTGCCCCAGACGCCAAGGTTTCTCCAGCCAGATTTAGGGTCTTAAGCTTCCGGCCGCGCTCCAACGCTTCGTCGCTTCGACGCCTTCGGGGCTTCGAAGCCTTCGGGCTTCATTTCGGTCGCCCCCGACTAGCTCGGTTTTGGTCGCCAGGCGGTCTTTTCTGCCGACCTGGCCAGGGCGCCTTGTTGGCGGAGCCTGAAACCCGAGAAACGAGAAAAATTGGATCTTGTTTTTCCGCCAAAAATATGGCATGATGCCAGATCGCTATCAGTCGCCCAAAAGGACGACAATTCTCGCCCCCGCAACTGGGCCGACCAGTCAAACGGGGCCTTAGGTCCACGAGGATTGACCAATGACTTATCGAAGGTACGAAACCCTGATCTTGCTCTCTCCGCAATTGTCCCCGGATCAGCTTTCTGGCATGAAAGAAAAAATCGAGGGCATAATCGCCAAAGGAGAAGGGCAGATCGTCCGCATTGAAGAACGCGGCAGACAAAAACTCGCCTACCCCGTTCGCAAAGAATTGTACGGCTTTTACATGCTGTTCGACTACCGGGCCCAATCGGCCCTGGCCGCCGAGCTGGAGCGCAACCTGAAGATCGACGAAAAAGTCTTCAAATACATGACTCTGGTTCTGGACAAGAATTTCACCGCCGAACGTCATGAAGCCCTTCTGGCCAGCTTGGCCGACGAAGCCTCCCGCAAAGAAAAGGAGCTGAATCAGCTGGCCGAAGCCAAAAAAGCGGACAGCTCCGAAGAAGAAAGTCCCTCTGACGGAGAGGACGCCGATGTCGGCGACTTCAACGAAGAAGCCGAAGTCGCCGCCGAGTCCTCGGAGCCGACCGAAACCCCCCAGCCTCAAACGGCTGATGATTCCGCCGATGCGGCGAACTAAAAAGGAGATTAGACATGGCTGACCACAGCGGTTCAGACGACAAGAATCCCCGCCGCGGACGCGGGAAGAAGAAACCGTATCATCGCCGGAAAGTATGCCGTTTCTGCGCGGATCATGTGCAGACGGTGGACTATAAGGACATAAAAGCCTTGAGGCCTTTCGTGACGGAACGAGGCAAGATAGTGCCCAGGCGCATCAGCGGCAACTGCGCGAAGCATCAGAGACTGATCACCAAGACTATCCTGAGAGCCCGCTACATGGCCCTGCTGCCTTACACGGCCATGGTGCCGTCCAGCCAGTATTGACGGAGGTCCGGATCAATGGAAATCATCTTGACTAAAGACGTCGTCAATCTAGGCATGGCCGGACAGGTGCTTAAGGTGGCGCCCGGCTATGCCCGCAACTTTCTGTTGCCTTCGGGCAGGGCCATGGAAGCCACGGCCGGCAACCTCAAAGCCATGGCCAAGAAGAGGGCCGAGTTCGAGACCAGAGCCAAAGAAAGCAAAGATCTGGCCACGGACATGAAAACCAAACTGGCCGCCCTTTGTCTGGTCTTGCCCCGCAAATCCGGAGAAAAAGGCAAGCTCTACGGCGCGGTCACCCCTCAGGACATCGTTTCCGCCGCCCAGGACGAGGGTTTCGAACTCGACCGCAAGAAGCTGCGTCTGGCCGAACCCATCAAAACTCTCGGCGATTTCGAAGTGACCATAAAACTGCACGCCGAAGTGACGGGAACTTTCAAGGTCAAAGTCATCAGCGACGCGCCGCCGACGCCCGCTCAGGACGAAGCGGCGGAGGCTCTTGAGACTCCAGGCAAAAAAACCCGAGCTCCCAAGGGCGCGAAAGCTGACGCCGCCGAGCCAGCCCAGACCGACGGCCTGTCCGCCGAAGAATCGACTTCCGCCGAGGGGAATTCTCCGGAAACGGCCGAAGAGGCGACCTCGGAAGGCGGCCCTGCGGCTTAAGCTTTCCGCGGCTTAGGGGCCTTCCCGGCCGCCGATCGACGAAGCCGACCTTTTTTCTGATTCGGCGGGTTTTTCGAACCTGCCGAATCAGATCTTTGGCCGACTTCATGTGGACTTTTCGGTTAGTCCGCCAAAGACCGAAACGCTTTTGAAAGCCAGATGAGGCCTCTCTTCGGAAGAGTCCAAAACTTCCTCCAAAAACGAAGATTCGCCGAATCGGCCAGAATTTGTCGACTGTTTTCCCGGATTTCCCTCAACAAGTCTAAATATTGCAGTCTTTCACGGCTCTCCAGGAGGAATGGTCTTGAGTTCAAAAAAGAACAATGCCCCTTCAGGCGGCAGCGGCCTATTTCAGAATCTCGGCAGCAAGGTCTTGAACAGATTCAGCGCCAAGGCCGACAAAAAGCCGGAAGAGACGCCAGAAAAAGAAACCGTCGAAACGTCGCCCCCTCCTCGAAAGATCATCGACGAATCCACCCTTGATTTATGCTCTCGTCTGGAAGAAGTTCTTTCCTTGGAAGACCACTCGCCTCCCTGGCCTCAGGAACTGCTGAAATTCGTCCTCTCCTGCACCAACCTTTCCTGGGCCTTTCTCACCGAAATCATAACCGGCGACCCGAAACATTTCGTGTTCCTGGCCAGTCAACCCGCGCCGCCGAATCTGGCTCCCAGACAACCCATGATCTCCGGTCTGGCCGGCTACGTTCACTCCAAGCTCTTGCCTCTGGCCGTCCCCTCGATCAAGGAAATAGACGAACTCGACTACATCTTTCATCCAGGCGAACCTCTGAAAAAAGCGGTTTCCTTCTACGGCTGGCCGATAATCTATAATTCCAAGCTCCGTGGCGCTCTCCTTCTGGTCGGCAAAGCCGGCCAACTTCTGACTAACGATCAGCTCACTTTCATAGATCATGTGGTCTTAAGACTGACTTCCCAGTATCAATTGGACAAGCTGACCTACAGGGTGGTCGAACAGAACCATCTCGATCCGCAGACAGTTCTGCCTCACCGGACGTATTTCATAAAGCGTCTGGGCGAGTTCATCAACGCCAACAAAGACGATGGAGTCGTCCTCTCTCTCCTGAGCGTGTCCGGACTGGGCCGTTTCGCCCTAGCCTACGGCCAGCGCGAGGCCGCCAAACTCTTGAAGGGACTGGCCGAAAATCTATTGGAAAATTCCGGACCGGACTGGGAACTGGCTCACCTTTCCTACGGCCTTTTCGCCGCCGCCGCTCCGACAGCTGATGAACAAAAACTTAACAACACAATTATATCTTTCCAAAAATGCTTGAGCAATTGGCCAATCCCCACCAGAACTGGCCGAGCCAGCTTCATTTTTCATCGTTCCAACGCCATCTACCCAAAAGACGGCCTTAAGCCGGAAATGCTCGTGGAAGTGGCCCTGTCCAATCTGGCCCAAGCGGAAAGCTGACTATTTCCTCCCCTCTCTCGAAGCGATCTCCTCTTCTCCGCCTCCCGCCTTTTTCTTGACCTTTAAGGCCCTTAAGGCCATTGCGCGTCATCATCTTCTTTCGAATAGAACACAAAAATACTCTTTTTATTTCGAAAATGTGCTATAATTCTTTTTTGATAGCTCCTGCCTTTAATTTTGCCTCTTGCAAAAAAGCGACGCCTCTCGGCGACTTGTCCAAGATTGACCGCAGCCTAGCCTGCCATTGAACCTCTTATTCGTCGTTTTGCTCGTCCGCTATCCAGGCTGGCCTATCTTTTCCGCTGATTTAGGCATAGTCGCATTTGCGGCTATCCTGTTTTCAGTATTTTTGTTCATTTCATCCGTCACTTATTCATATAATTCGCGGCGAACGTTTTTTTAGCTTAGGCGCCGCTTTTTTGGCGTTTTCGACTTTTAAAATTCCAATGATTGACTAAAGCCGACCTCGACCCAAAAAGGTTCTCTTCGGCCTTGTTCGCCAAAAGTTCTTTCGGTTCGAAGGAGCATCTTTTTCGGCCAACGGACGGCGACCCTTTTTGGCTTTTGGTTCGCGAACCCGTCGGCTCGGAATATAGTCGGCCAAAAGTCCCCTGGAGCCGGCCGCCGATTTCCGGCGTTCGACCAAAAACAAGTCGTCAGGACGCCCTAAGGCCGCGAACGTCGATGGGCCAGTCAAAGGCGCCGACCAAAGACGTCCATTGGCTTTTTTTCAAAGCGGTCCCAAGAAGTTCGTCGTTCCGTCAATGGCGGCCTTAGGCCTTTGACCGCAAGCATATTCAACAAGCCGGCCGATCTGTTCGGTTCCGGCGCCGGTCTTCACATATTAGGAGCCTGACGCCTCATCGCCCTTTTTTCAGCGTCGATGAAGCGATCGCATCCCAGGCGTCACGAACGCCGTCCGTCATTATAAAACTTCTTTCTTGGCGGCGGACGGCAGGAGGTCATCATGGACTTTGCAAAATTCGATTTATTGGAGGAGAAAGTCTCCTCCCTCATAAACAAGCTCGCTGAAGCCGAATCGGCCAAAACCGAACTGGAGAGCAAACTGGCCGAGGCCGAAGAGGCTGCGGCTTCGTTGACCAAGAAGCTGACCGAATCGGACAATGCTCTGGAATCGGCCAATCAGGAAGTCAACAAGCTGAAGATGGACAACGAAGCCCTTTCGGAAATTCAGGAATCGGCCAGAAACAAGATCGAAGATCTGATCAAGGACCGTCAGAACATTCTGACCAGAGTGGAATCGCTTCTGACTAAATTGGATTAGGGGGGACGTGAACTCCCTTTTTGGGCATTACATGGACTCCAGCAAAAATAACAAATCTCCGGGCTCCGGCTCCTTCGACCGAACTCCGGACTCGATGAATCTTGATTCAGGCCTGCGGAGTCAAGCGGCTTTGGATGTCGTCACCGTCGACATTTTGGGCCGGAAATGTTCCTTCAGGAGCAATCGGCCTGATCTTGTCAGAGAAATTGCCGGAATGGTCCGCAATGAAATAGCCGACGTGGAAAGCAGGTTCCCTGGCTTGCTTTCGGATCTTGATCTGGCCGCCCATGCGGCCTTCAGCCTGGCTCGCCGGCTGTCGAAATGTTTAAGTCAGAACGGAGAATTGATCTCCGCTCTGAACGAAGCCGAAGACCGGGTGGACAGACTGACCACCAACATAGACCGACGCTTGAAGGGTTGAAAGACCTTGGTCAGGCATCCCCTTCCGCCAATCAAGCCTCTCGCGACATAAAACCTCTCCATTTTTTCGGATGAGGACGTTTTCCGCAACGCGGCTTTTTTTGGGAGGATCATATATATGCGGGGCCGAAATGACACACACCTATATCCTGATGGCCTTTTCTCTGGTCATCGTCCTGGTCGCCGGTTTCGCGCTGGGCAACTGGTGGAGAAATCGCTTTTATCTGGCTAAACTTGGCGAATTGAACGCTTATTCCCAGAGAATAATCTCCGATGCCGAACGCGACGTGGCCAACATAAAAAAAGAAGCTCAATTGCAAGGCCAGGACCTGGTCTTCCAAATGAAAAGCGAGTGCGACAAAGAGCTAAACGAACGTCGTCTGGAACAAAAAAAGCAGGAGGACAGACTTAACCAAAAGGAAGAAAATTACGAGCGCCGCTCGGAAAATTTGACCCAGAGGGAAGCGGCGGCGGCCAAACAGGAAGCCGAACTGGTGCAGAAAGAGAAGTCCTTCGTTCTGAAAAGCGAGGAATTGGATCGCCTCATCGCCGACGAAGTGGTCAAAACAGAGAATTTGGCTCAGCTGACCAGCAATGAGGCCAAGGACATTCTCTTGAAGAAAATGGAAGAGCAAGCCCGACACGAGGGCGGGCGACTCATCCGCCGCATTGAAGCCGAAGCGAGAGAAACGGCCGACAAAAAAGCCAAAGAGATTCTCGCTCTGGCCGTCAAGCGCTACGCCAGCGACTACGTGGCCGAACACACCATCTCCGTCGTCAACCTCCCCAGCGAGGACATGAAAGGCCGGATCATAGGCCGCGAGGGCCGGAACATAAGGGCCATCGAAGCGGTCACGGGCGTTGACGTCATCATAGACGACACGCCGGAAGCCGTGATATTGTCGAGCTTTTCTCCTCTAAGGCGCGAAATCGCCCGACAGTCTCTGGAAAGACTCATCGTCGACGGTCGAATTCACCCGGCCCGCATCGAGGAAGTCGTGGCCAAGGTCAGCGAGGAAATGGAGCTGTCCCTGCGGGAAGTGGGCAAGGAAGCGGCCTTCGACGTCGGGGTGCACGGCATTCACAACGAACTGATAAAGCTTTTGGGCAAACTGAAATATCGCACCAGCTACGCGCAGAACGTCCTGCAGCATTCGATGGAAGTCGCTTTTCTCTGCGGCATCATGGCCGCCGAGCTGGAGCAGAACGTCAAACAGGCCAAACGAGCGGGCTTGCTGCACGACATAGGCAAAGCCGTCGATCATGAAGTCGAAGGACCGCATGGTCTGATCGGGGCGGAGCTGGCCAAGCGCTTCGGCGAATCCCCGGCCGTGGTCCACGCCATCATGGCCCACCATGAAGACGTGCCCCCGGAAACGATTCTGGACGTTCTCGTTCAAGCCGCCGACTCTCTCTCCGGCGCCCGGCCAGGCGCCCGACGGGAGATGATGGAGACTTACGTGAAAAGGCTCGAGGATCTGGAAAGAATCGCCAACTCCTACTCGGGCATATCCAAATCCTACGCCATCCAAGCCGGCCGCGAAATTCGAATAATGGTCAACAGCGACGCGGTCTCGGACGACGCCGCCGCCGTCATGGCCAACGACATCTGCCGTCAGGTGGAAAAGGAGATGACCTATCCCGGTCAGATAAAAGTGACCGTCATTCGGGAGACGCGAGCGGTCAACTTCGCCAAGTGACCAGTTTTTTGCGGCGTCGATGACCATTACGACTTGTTCCGCCGGAACTCTTCGGTTCCGGCGGACGAAGCCACGGACGAGCGGAGCTTTGGCCCTGCGGAAGCGGATCATCCGCAGGAAGGCTCAGGCAAGGTTTAGGGAACGGGTTCTATGATCGTCAAATTCTGGGGAGTCCGCGGTTCAATACCGACCCCGCCGACACAACCGGTCATCCTGGAAAAGCTCAAAACCGCGCTGGCCCGCGCTTTGCGCCAGAAAATACAATTGGAGGAGATTGACCAATTCATCGAGGATCTGCCCGATTCGGTCAAAACCGTCGTCGGCGGCAACACGCCCTGCCTGGAAATAGTCTCCGGCCAAGACAGGGTCATCATTGACGCCGGCACAGGCATCAACGGACTGGGCCAGACGCTGTGCCCCGACGAATTTCCGTCCGATTCCGACCGACTCCGCTATCTGGTGGAAAAGCCCCAAACCCCCATCAAGGTCGCTCCCTACCGCGAACCTGAACATTTTCTTCACCTGAACATCCTCCTGACCCACACTCACTGGGATCACATTCAAGGATTTCCATTTTTCGCGCCTATTTACCGCTGCGGAAACGTCATTGACGTTTACGGCCTAGACGGAGAGCGCATACGCGAAAACTTGCACGGTCAACAACGCTGCTCCACTCTTTTCCCCGTCAGTCTGAACGAGGTGGCGGCGGTCATAAACTTTCGCACTTTCCCGAAAGAAGGTTTGCAAATCGGCTCCATCGCCGTCACGGCGATTTCTCTGCCCCACCCTGGCGGCTGCTTGGCTTTCAAGCTGAAAGCCGACGACAAAGTCCTCGTCTTCGCCACCGATTATGAATTCATCGCCGACGACGAAGACGATGACGACAAAGATCGCCAAGCTTTGGCCGAATTCGTCCAAGACGCGGACGTCTTCATCAGCGACACCCAATACACGTTCATAGAAAGCATGACCAAAGAGGGTTGGGGCCACTCCAGCCCACTGAGGGTCGCCGAGATGGCTCTTCACGCCGGCGTGAAAAAATTTTTTCTCTTCCACCACGACCCCTTCTACAGCGACGCCAAGCTTTTCGACATGCTGGTCAGAACCAGAACTTACGCGAAACTTTTGAGCAACAAGCGCGACATGGAAATACATCTGGCCATCGAAGGCCAAACAGTGGAAATTTAAAACTATTCCCCCAAATTTTGCGCCCATCCGTTTTTTTTTCAAAAATTCCATTCTCCGCTCATATTCCATTTTTCACAGTTTTTTTGAGGCCATAGCCAAGCGATTTCGTCTCTAAATGTCCGCCCATAATTGTCGTTTATTCTAAAAAGGCAGTTCCTGCCGGACAAACAAACATAGGAAACGCCGTCAGCTTCAGCCGGACTTTTCTTGGCGAATCTCGGAAAGTCCATTCGCAAAAAAAAGCGGGTCCGCAACATTTAGGCTCGCGTGAAGCAAGAAAATTGTCCGGCCCATGTTTGGACAACTTTTTTTTGGCCAAGGGAGCCAAATAGAATCCATTTCCGGACTCGCCCATCTTAGGCTTGAACGGCTTCCCTTCGCCGCCGTCCCTTGGTTTTTTTCCGCCCTTCCCTTCGTTTTTTCTAATTTTTCGGCCTTATTGAAACCAAACCGCAAAATATGATATTAAAACAAAATTGTCGCCAAGACGAATGGCGATCGACTTCTTCCGACAGGACGTCAGTCCTTAAAAGTTCTGCCAGCAACGCTGACCAGGAGCTGTATGCCGAAAAATCTCCTTATCGTTGAATCGCCGGCCAAGGCCAAAACCATAGGCAAGTATTTAGGCCCTGATTTCGAAGTCATGGCTTCGGTGGGCCATATAATAGATCTTCCCAAAAGCCGCCTCGGCGTTGACGTGAACAACGATTTCTCGCCCGAATACGTCCCCATCGAAGGCAAGCAAAAAGTAATCTTAGCCCTGAAAAAAGCGGCTAAAGGCAAAGACGTCGTCTACCTCGGTCCCGACCCTGACCGAGAGGGAGAAGCCATCGCCTGGCACATCGCCGAAAGCCTCGGCCAAGGCCAGCATAACTTTAAAAGAGTTCTTTTCCACGAGCTCACCCCGCAAGCCATCAAAGCGGCCATCAACGAACCGGCGGCTCTTTCTCAATCCCGTTTCGACTCCCAGCAGACTCGCCGGATCCTGGATCGCCTGGTCGGCTATATGATCTCGCCTATTCTCTGGGACAAGCTGAAACGCGGCTTGTCCGCCGGCCGCGTCCAGTCGGTCGCCCTCAGAATTCTGGTGGAAAGGGAAAGATCCATACAAGCCTTCCTGCCCGTAGAATATTGGACGGTGACCGGCTTTTTCGAAAGCGGCGGCAGCCCCTTCGAAGCGGCGCTGGTCAAGCACAAAGGCGAAAAAATCGAACCCGCCACCCAGGAAGAAGCTGAAGCGGTCGTTCAGGCCGTGACCGGCAAGGTTTTCGTCGTTTCGGATCTGAACAGCAAAGACCGGCAAAGGCGTCCTTCGCCGCCCTTCACCACCTCCACCTTGCAGCAAGCCGCCTACCACCGCTACAAGATGGATCCTTCCCGAACCATGAAAACGGCTCAATCTCTCTACGAAGGGGTCGAGCTTCCCGGCGGAACCGTCGGTCTGATCACTTATATGCGCACGGACTCGGTCCGAATCAACGAACAGGCGGCCAAGGAAACTCAAGCTCACATCAAAAAGACGCTCGGCTCCGCTTATGTTCCCGACAAACCCAACTACTACAAGAACAAAAAAGGAGCGCAGGACGCCCACGAAGCCATCAGGCCGACCTCCGTGGAGAGGACGCCGGATTCGCTCCGGGGCCAGCTGGACGGGAACCAATGGCAACTATACGATCTCGTCTGGCGGCGCTTCGTGGCCAGTCAGATGAGCCCGGCCACAATTAAGCAGACTACGGCCGAGCTCTCGGCCAACGACTACTGCTTCAGAACCAGCGGCTCGGTGGTCACTTTCAAGGGTTTTCTGGCCGTCTACAGCCCGGAAACGGACGAAGACAAAAACATGCTCCCGCCTCTTCATTTGAACCAGGAGCTATGGCCGGAAAAAATCGAGCCGAAGCAGCACTTCACCCAGCCTCCGCCCAGATTCAACGAAGCCACTTTAGTCAAAGAGCTGGAGGAACAGGGCATTGGTCGTCCCAGCACTTACGCCAGCATCATCTCGGTGCTGCGGGACAAGGAATATGTCGAAGGCAAAAAAGGCCAGTTGAGGCCGTCCGAAATGGGAACCACCGTCAACGATCTGTTGGTGGCCTGCTTTCCCAGAATGATGGACGTGGCCTTCACTGCGGCCATGGAAGAAGATCTGGATCAGATAGAAGAAGGCGCGGCCGCCCATCTGGACGTTCTCAACAAATTCTACGCCCCTCTCATCGACAGCCTGGCCACGGCCAAGACGAACATGCCCAACGTCAAAATTGACGGCCTGCCGGTGGACGCGGAATGTCCGTCCTGTCGCGAACGGGGGCATATGTCCATTCGTTACGGGCGCAACGGCTTTTATCTTTCCTGCTCCAACTGCAATCAGACCACGGATTTCACCCGCGACGAGAAAGGCGCCCCTCTGCCCGCCGCGCCCTTGTCGCTGAACGAAGAGCTCTTCTGCGAAAAATGCGGCCAGCCCATGACCATCAAAAAAGGCAAATACGGCGCCTTTCTGGCCTGCACCGGCTATCCGGCTTGCCGCAACGCCAAACCGCTAGTGGTCAAGGAAAACGGCGAAACTCAACTGGTGGAGGAGAAATTGCCCCCTCTGCCCGAAGGCATGGATCCCGACTGCCCCAAATGCGGCAAACCGCTGGTGGTGAAAAAAGCCAAAAGAGGCAACTTTTTCATCGCCTGCTCAGGATATCCCAAATGCAAGGAGGCCAGATCCTTCCCGACCGGCTTCCATTGCCCCAGACCCGGCTGCTCCGGCGTCATCGAGGAAAAACAATCTCGACGCGGTCCTTTCTTCGGCTGTTCCGACTATCCCGCCTGTCGGCTCATACTCAAAGGCTCTCCAGTAAAGGAAAGCTGCCCGAAATGCAATTTTCCCTACCTGGTCGAATCCAACATTTCCGCCAGGCGCGGAGAAATGATTTGCCCCAACCCGGATTGCCCGACCAACCAGAACGAAGGACAATCTTCTTCGCCCGCCTGGGTCGAGGCCAAAGGCTACGCCAAAACCCCAAGCAAGACGGCGGCCGGCAAAACGAAGGTCGTCAAAAATTCGTCCTCCAAGCTGACGGCGGACAAGCCAACGGCGGCGAAGCGGACGGCCGCCAAAAAAACGGCCGAGATGAAGACGACGGCCGTAAAAAAGACGACCGCGACCCGCAAGGTCAAGCCCCTCGAGACGGACGCGGGCGCCATTTCAAAGCCCGCGAAAAAGACCAGAGCCAAAACGGTCGACGGCGCCAAGAGCGTGGCCGACGAAAAGCCCAAAACCACCAAAACTCGCAAAACTTCGGCCGCCTCGATAAAAGATTAAGGCTCCCTTTAAGCCAAGCCCCCGGCTGCCGTCAAAAGAAGGACAAATCCCGTCGGTTGAAAACCGCGTCCAAAAATCCATGTTTTTGGCTTCCTTTAGGTCTTATGGCGTCATGTCGCCAAAGACCTAAAATATTCCGTCGGCCGAGAGAGTCAGTCCCTCGGCCGACTTTTTTTGTCCGGACCTGCCGGCCATGCCGAACCTGCCGGCCCTGCCGGCCTTGGCTCGACGTTTTCGACGGCAGGATTTTTTCGTGAAACAAGCCTCGCCCCCGACCGCCTGTTGGCGACCGAATAAGGATGACGCCGTCGGCCTGTTTCAGGAGCAGCCGCTCGGCCGCCTAAGGGGGCGAGCGGCTGCTTGCCCCGAAAATCCGTCGCTTTTTTGGTCTGGCCGCTCGTCGCCGAGAAAATTTGCGGTCAAAAACCCAAAACGATCCCTTAAGGCCGACAATTTAGCTACGGCTGAGAAACGATCGGCCAAAGGGGCCTATTGGTCGGCTATTGGTCGCCTATTAGTCGCCAAAACCGCGAGCAAGCCGGTCTCGCCCAGACTTTAGGGGAAAATGGAAAAATCGGCCCTTTTCCGGTTCGGCGAGTCGGGAGCCTGTCTCGCCGTCCGTCTTTTTGAGGCTATTTTTCCGCCAAACGCGCCTTCGGCAGGCTCCTGACCTTAATTGCCAAGACAGAGCGCTTGACTTGTCCGCCCTCGGCGGCTCAGCGCCGCCGGTTGATTAAAAGTCGAAAAAACATATATAATGATGCGGACAAAAATTGACGATGTCGCCAGCTTTTTCAGCGCCAATAAATGGACGCCGAGCTCAAAAATTTCGTTCTTCCAGAGAAAAACTATTTAGTGGTTATTTGTTTCTAGACAATTTTTCTTTTTTTGCTTCCTTTAAATATAATTTACAAACGCGAAAATAATAAAATATAATAATTTCAATTTATTATATTGTAAATATATTTTAAGTTTTATTTCAATGCAGAATTAAAATTTAAATATCCTAATCTTGAAATTTAAGGGTGAACTATGGCTAAATGCATCTTTTGCGAAATCGCCAATGGCAGGATTCCTTCCATTAGAGTATATGAAGATGATGATTTTATCGTCTTCATGGACATCAATCCCATAACTACAGGTCATTGTTTGCTCGTAACCAGAAACCACTACGACACGATGATGGACGCTCCTGACGAGATTTTGGCCAAGGCCCTGCCTTTGGCCAAAAGCATCGCCGGCGCGGCCATGATGGGGGTCGGAGCGGACTGCTTCAACATACTGAGCAACAACGGCCGCGCCTCCGGCCAAGAAGTGGATCACTGGCACGTGCACATAATTCCCAGAAAGAACAAGCGCGAGCTGCCTCTGAAGCCCGGCGAGCCAGCCGATCTGACCAAATTGCCGTTCGTCGCCGACGCCATCAGAACCAATCTGTAGTTCCCGCCGCCCATCGTCGCGCCAAAAAATCTTCTCCTTCCCTCCGGCCGACGAGGAGCTTTGCGCTCCTTCCGCCGGAGGCGGACTTCCCTAAATAGGCGTCATGGCGCCGCGCGTCCGTTTAGGGTCCGGGAAATATGGCTTTATCTCGCCGAAAAAGACCTTTGTTTGTTTTTTTTCGAAAATATATTTAACTTAATGCGCTGATGAACCGATTAGTAGGATAGGCTCCGGATCTGTCCGGCGCCCTTGGATCGTCGGTGAACTGAACCCCAAAAAGCATCTGCCCATGGCCTTTTTCTTCTGGACGCATGACGTCCAGCGCCCTGCGGTCCCAAGAAAGATATGTGACGGGAGTACAGAGTATGCCTCCAGTGGGAATAATAGTAGTCATAGGCTGCGTCATCGGCGGTTACATGATGCACCATGGGGTGCTGGCGGTTCTCTGGCAGCCAAACGAAGTCATCATTATCTGCGGGGCGGCCTTCGGCTCATTCCTCATCGCCAACCCGATGTCCCTGATAAAGGAGACTTTTTCCTCCCTGCCTAAAATACTTTTGGGCAAAGAGCTGAAAAAGGACAGTTTCGTCGATATCCTGCTGTTGCTGTACGAATTTTTGTCCATCGCCCGTCGCGAAGGCATGCTGGCCTTGGAAGAGCACGCCAACAAACCTGATTCTTCCCCCATTTTCGCCAAATACCCCTCAATTTTAAAAAACCACCACCTGAAGGACTTTCTGGCCGACAACCTGAAGGTCTTCGTCAGCGGCAACATAGAGCCGACCGAATTCGAAAACCTCATGGACATCGACACCGAGGCTCACGAGCACCACGGAACCCTCATCCCCACGGCCTTGACGACCGTTTCCGACTCCCTGCCGGGTTTGGGCATCGTGGCCGCCGTTCTGGGCATCATTACCACCATGGGACTGATGAGCGAGCCTCCGGAGGTTTTGGGACAGTCGGTCGGCGCGGCCCTTTGCGGCACTTTCTTGGGCCTTCTGCTGAGTTACGGCTACATGGCCCCAATGGCGAAAACCCTGGAAAACCAGGCCCACGATTTCGACAACGTCCTAAAAGTCGCCAAAGCGGTTCTGGTGGCTTTCGCCAAAGGCCTCCCTCCGGTCATGGCCGTCGAGTTCGCTCGTCGGGCCATCCCCAGCAATTGCCGTCCCTCCTACGAAGAGATGGAAGAGCTTCTCAAGTCGGTCAAAAAATAAGCGATGATCCTCTCGGAAAGCGGCCAGCCCTATGAGCGCAGATAAAAAAAACCAGCCGATCATCAAAAAGATCATCAAAAAAGGCCATGGCGGTCACCACGGCGGCAGCTGGAAAGTGGCCTACGCCGACTTCGTCACCGCCATGATGGCTTTTTTTCTGGTCATGTGGCTCCTGGCCATCTCCTCTGAAAGCGGCAAAGCCGCCCTGGCCGATTATTACAACAACCTCACCATGACGGACGCCCTTTTCAACGGCGGAATGCCCGCCGCGTTCGATCCTTCCGCCGATAATCCAGGAATTTTGGAGGGCGGCTGTTTCCAGCTCACCAGAATGGGCGAGGAGCTTGAGGAAAGAGAAAAGGCTCTGGAAGCCCGCGAAAAAGCCCTCAACGAAGGCGCCGGCGACTCGGCGCAGCTGGTTTCGACGATAGCCACGCCGGTTCCCCAAAATCCTGATTTGTCCAGTCTGCCCGAAGGGCAGGAAGGCGGAGAGGGCTCGACGGAAACCGGCATAGCCCCCGGTCAAGGCCTAGAGAACGTCGGAACCGCCCCAGGCTCCGGCCCCGGCTATCAGCCGGCGGCCGTCATTCCGGGCATGGGCTCGGGCACGGCCGAGCAAGCCCTGCAAGCCAAGAATCGGCTGGCCAGCGATCTGACCGCCTCCGTGGCCGCCAGCCTTGGGGGAGAAGGAGGACTGGAAGGCCAGTTCTCGGTGGAATTCGTGCCCGGCGGGCTGAGAATTGAACTCATGGACAAGGAAGGCCGCCCCATGTTCGTCAGCGGCCAGCCTAGACTGACCCCTCTCGCTCAACTCATTCTCACTTCGGTCGCCGAAAGACTGGTGACCATACCCAACAAGCTGGCCATAGAGGGTCACACCGACGCCGTAGCCACCACCAGCCAGGAACTGACCAACTGGGAGCTCTCCACCGCCAGAGCCTCGGCCGCTCGACGTTTTCTGGCCCGCCACGGGGTGACGGACGACCGCCTGACCATGGTGGCCGGATATTCCTCCACTCAGCCGATTGCCGGGGCCAATCCGACCGATCCGGTCAACCGCCGGGTGGCCATAATGATTTGGGACGAGCCGCCGCAGCCGGATCAAATCTCCCCAACCGGACCGCCCGCTGCGCCGGGTGCGCCGGCTCCGCCGGCTCCGCCGACTACGTCGGCCCCGCCGACTCAATCGACTCCGCCGCCTTCCGCCGGAAACGTCTCGACGCCTGAACCAGTTCGCCCGGTTCCGCCCCCCAGAAGACCGGCGACTCCTCCTTCTCGGCCTTCGCAGGAAGCTTTGGAGCAGATGCTGTTAGAGGAGACGCTCAAAAGAGCCGCCACTCCCGACACGGGCTCTCTGCCGTCGACGCCCGACTCGCCGTCAAACAGAAACGACTGAAGTTCGGCCTTTTTAGAGCCTGTCCGGAGAGTCGGCGAAAAGACGTTCCCGCCTCTTACGCGCGCCAGTCGTCAAGCATTTTTTGATCTGGCCAGAAAACGCGTTGAAAAGGCCGACTTAGAGCATCTTCAGGGCTTTGGCGAGGCCTTGGTTTTTCGCGCGGCTTAAAACGCCTGCGGCCATTTGACAAGAAGTGAAATGTGATAATATGACCTAGAAATCGAAGGGGAGGCAAACGCCATGCAGAAAATCCGGCTGGCCGCCAGAGTTGACGAGGAGCAAAGCCGAAGGTTTCAAGCGATGACGAGCGCCCTTGGGATCACGCCCGCAGACGCCCTGCGAACGTTTATCATAAGGTTCGGCGCCGAAGGCGGTTTTCCGTTTGAAACAAAGGCGAATCTATCCGACATTGAAGCCTTTGCGAGCGAAGATGAGGCCACCGCTTTCGCCTCGCGTTTGTCCAAGAGGATTATCGATGAAGCGCGGTGATCTGCATTCGTCGCGTGACGACGACTACGCCAGCCAAGCCGGAACTAGGGCGATTGCGCGGTCTGAGCCGGGCAGCGCTTTCAATTCGGCGCTCCTCGCCAAAACCCTGAAAAACTTTTTTTTCTTCTTCGCTTTGGTCGTTTCTCTCCTGTTCGCCGCCGACATTTCCGCTCAAAATTTGAATTGCCCCAACGTCACAGACGACAATCCCGACTGCTTCAAGCCCGGCCGCTCCAACTCCCGCGTTCGCGCCGACGGCGACGGGGACGCTAAATACTACAATCAAGAAGGCCGTCAGGCCGGCCGCAGCCGGACAAGCCCAAACGGCCAGACCAGATACTACGACGGCGCGGGCCGACCGGTCGGCTCCAGCCGACCCGACCGCTCCGGAAACGTCAACTACTACGACTCCGCCGGCAAAAAACAGGGCCGCAGCCGGACCAACTCTCGCGGCGAGACCGTTTATTACGACCATCTTGGCCGTCGAACCAAAACTTGCCGGACCTCTTCCTCCGGCCACGTCTCTTGTCGTTGAAACTTCCGGTTTCGTCATTTTTTGAAATTAAACTGTTTTCCTCGTCCTAAAGCCTTCGCGAAAGCGTCGGCTTTAGCCGAAAGGCCAGCTTGTCCGAAGGCCGCCTCAGGCGTAAAAGGTCTCTCAAAAATCTCGGACGAGTGGACATGACAAGAATCCTGGTGTATTATTGTCTTGTACTTATTCGGTTCCGGCGCGGATCATCGCCCGGAACTCCTTGCCGACGGCCCAGCCAGCAAATATCTGCCCAGTCTTGAACGGTTTTTGACGAACTGAAAACCGCAAGGCTCGGGTACAGCCAATTTTGAGGCGAATAAACATGCGTTTGGTTACTCGTTCCGATTTCGACGGTCTGGCCTGCGGAGCCTTGCTCAAAGAGGCCGGCTTGATAGACGCCTACCAATTCGTTCACCCCAAGGACATTCAGGACGGACTCGTTCAGGTAGGCCCCAACGACATCCTGGCCAACGTTCCCTACGCCAACGGCGTGGGCATGTGGTTCGACCATCACACCAGCGAAGGCGAAAGACTCGGATCCATCTCCTACCGGGGCATGTCCAGAGTCGCTCCTTCTTGCGCCAGGGTCATCTACGACTTTCTGGGGGGCGCTTCCAGATATTCCTCCCACTGGGATCCCATGATGGCCGCCGTGGACAAAGTCGACAGCGCCAACCTGACCGTTCAGGAAATCGAGTATCCCACAGGCTGGATACTGATAGGCTTCCTGATGGATCCACGCACCGGTTTGGGCCGTTTTCACAACTTCCGCATCTCCAACTACAACCTCATGGAAACGATGATGGAAATGTGCCGAACCATGACCGCCGAACAAATGCTCATGGATCCCGACGTCAAGGAAAGATCGGATCTCTACTTCAGCCAGGCCAGCTACTACGCCAACATGCTCAGGCAGTGCTCCAAACTGCGCGGACAGGTTCTGGTCATCGATCTGCGCGACCAGACGACCATTTATCCGGGCAACCGTTTTCTGCCCTATACGCTGTATCCGGAGTGCAAAGTCAGCATCCACGTGACCTGGGGCAGAGAAGCCAACAACGTCGCCCTGGCCATGGGCAACAGCATCATCAACCGCGACAGCCAAGCCAATTTGGGCTCAATAGCCCTGCACTTCGGCGGCGGCGGCCACGAATCGGTGGCCACGTGTCAGGTCGACAACGGCGCCATCGACGAAACTTTGGAGACCATAATCAACTACATTCACGAAGAAAACGGCTATGCGAGCTGAGCCTTCCGACCCCTCTCGGAAGGCCGACGAACGAGCTGACGGCGCCTCAAGGCCCCCCATTTCGCGTCGCCGGCCCCTTTTTTGGCCGTCCTTTCTCGTTTTCAAAAGTCCCTTTCCCGTTCGGAAGGTTCTGACGGTCTATAGGCTTTCATGTTAAGCCTCGTCAGAAGCGCGGCTCGGCCAGCCAAAAAGGCCGAAGCTTCCCGTTCGCGCGACGGTTCGTTTTTCGTAGGAACGACGGCCGAAAAAGTCCTCGAACGTCATACGAGGTCTTACCTCGCTGATCGCCGAAATTTCCGCTTTTCGTCGACGAGTCGTCGTCGACGAAAAGCGGGCCTAAAGTTCCGGCGAACCTCCAGTCGAAAATTCTTTTAGCCGGAGCCGACACCTGGCCTTGGGCGCTTTCGATTAAGGGCCCGTCGGCCAAAAAATCCGGGCCGACTTCCCAGCGAGCAGATATATGCGGATTTTCTTCATCACCCCTGAAGCCTTGCCCTGCTCCCGCGTCGGCGGCCTGGGAGACGTCTCCTATCATCTCCCGAAAGCCCTGTCCGCCAGAGGCCACGAGGTCACGGTTCTGGTTCCCAAGCACCGTCTGGCCGACAAATTGATTCTGACCCCTCTGCCTGAGCTAACCTCTTCCATAAATTTGTCCATAAGTCGTCGAACGGCCGAATATTTCCAGCACGACGTCCCCGGCTCCCACAACTTGATTTTGGTGGGCTGCGACGACTACTACGACCGGCCTGGCATCTACGGCAACGAGTTCGGAGATTACGACGACAACGCCGAACGCTTCATCTTCTTCTCCCAAGCCGCCTTCGCCGCCGTGGAGAAGCTGACGGACTTCAACCGGCCAACAGCGGTTCACAGCCATGACTGGACCACCGGCCTGGTTCCCATGCTCTTCAAAGTCCGTTCCGGCGACAATTCGGCTCTGGCCTCCGTCGGCACGGTCTTCACCTATCACAACTTGGCCAATCAAGGCACCTTCCCCTATTACGACTTCGCCATGACCGGCCTGGACTGGAGCTATTTCACCTACCAGGGTTTGGAATTCCACGGCAACCTCAATCTGACCAAAGCGGGCCTTTTGGGCGCCCATATCATCACCACGGTCAGCCACCGCTACGCCAGGGAAAGCTTAAGCTCCGAAGGGCGAGGTCTGGAAGGGGTTTTGAAGGAACGGCTCAAGGACATTCGCAGCGTCTTGCACGGCGTGGATTACGGTCTGTGGAATCCCGCCTCCGACATTTATGTGCCGGCCAATTACGACTGTCAGGATCTGGCCGGCAAAGCCGTCTGCCGACAAAATCTGTCCCGTCTGTTCGGCCTCTCCGACGACGAAAGACCTATCGTGGCCGTCGTGAGCCGCCTTTTGGCCAGAAAAGGACTGGATCTCATCGCCAAAGCCATGCCGGACTTGCTGAACCTAAAAGCGAAAATCGTCTTCATGGGCACAGGCGACGACCATTTCATATCCATCCTTCGGGAGACGGCGGCGGCCAACCCGGGAAAAATAGGTCTCAAGCTGAGCTACGATCCCGCTCTCACCCACCAGATCATGGCGGGAGCCGACATGTATCTGGCTCCCTCCCGTTTCGAGCCCTGCGGCCTCGAACAGCTGTACGCCCTGAAATACGGCGCGGTGCCGGTGGTCAGAGCCACTGGCGGCCTGGACGACACCGTCGAGGACGAACTGACCAAACCCGGGAGCGGCACAGGCTACAAGTTCAACGAGTACACCCCTGAAGCCCTGACGGACGCCTTGGCCAAGGCCATTGACGACTACGGCCGCGCCGACGTCTGGCGCTCTCTGATGCTCAGATCCATGCAGGAGGACTATTCTTGGGAGAGAGCGGCGCTCGCCTACGAAGACATCTACGCGCAGGCTCTGGAGGCCGTCGGCGATCGCCGCCGGCAAGGGGACTCCTGAAATGCCCGCAGCCGACGGCCTCACCGGAGATGTAGCCGCTTTTCTGGCCAAACTAATCCGCCTAGCCAATTCCAACATTCAATTCGAAGCGAAAGTCGGCAATTTCGTCAGTCTTTTGAGCTGGCAGCTGGGCCTTGACACGTCCCTTTTGTTTCTTTTGAATCGAGAGCGCAAAGAACTGAAAATCCATCGCTACGTCGAAGATCCGACCCTGCCGAACGAACCCGTCTACTACCCCGACACCTTTTTGGACAGAGCCATAACCAACCGTCAGTCCATGCTGGCCGACAGCTTTGATCTGGACAAGCTCCCGGAAATATGGCGGGATTACCTCCGCGCCTACCTCAGCTGTCTGGCCATTGTGCCCATTTTGGACGACAAGACCTGCTACGGCGTTCTGGCTTTGCTGAACCGTCAGGCCAAAGATTTGAGCGGCGGACCGGCCGGTCAGGTGGTCGAAGCCGTGGCCAACCAGCTCTCCCTGGCCATCAAAAACAATCAATTGGCCACCGACACCAGAAAACGCATAAGCGTCCTGAACGTGTTGAGCGATCTGGGGCGATCCCTGTCTTCGACCATCGAAGTGGACAGGGTCATGAACATGATCCCCCGGATCGCCTCGGGCGTCTTCATCGCCGACGGCTGCGCCCTGAACGTTTTGGACAACGACGACGCCCTCCTTTATTCTTCCCAGTACGGAGCGGTTCCTCCGGCCTACAACTTCATCCGCTATCAAGGCCAGATCCTGCCGGTGTCCATCGCCGAAACCTTACGGCGCGACAATCTTTTCATGGGCTATCTGGCCGACGACCCCAAAGCTCAGGAGCTGACCGTCAAAGAGCAGGACAACACCATCATCAGCGTCCCGCTCATGTTTCAGGGCCCTCACCGGGGCAACATCTCCCTCTTCAACAAATTGGGCGGTCACCGAGCCGGCGCCCACACCAGTCCTCAGCTGTTCGATCGCGAAGACATGGAGCTCTTGAAGGCGATGAACAGCATGATCTCCGGAGTGGTGGAAAACGCCCTGACCTTCAAAAAAGTTGAAAAGCTGGCCAGCACCAACGAGGGCATGGTCAGATACCTCTCCAACCTCTACGACATCTCCAGCGCCATGATGACCACTGTCCGCTATGACGAGCTGGTCTGGATCATAGTGCAAGCCCTGACCTTGCGTCAGGGCTTGTGCTTCGACAAAGTGCTCATTTTGCTGATGCGCGATCAAGGCTACGAAAAGGTGTTGGAGAGCTCCGCCTTTTTTTCCGCCGACCAGACCTCGCCCCCGGGGGACGCCTTGCCTCTGGTCGAAGTCTTGAGACGACCCGTTCGCGAAGAAGCGGCGTTGATGATGGAAGCGGGCGCCAATCTGAAGATTTCCATCCCCGTCACGGTGGACACCACCCGGATCCTGGCCAGAGCCATGGTCGAAAAAAAAGCCCTCTTGGGTTTCCGCGGTCTGGACACTTACGACGACCTGGATTTGGGCGATTTCGGGCTTCTGGCTTACGCGGCCGTGCCCATGCTGGCCAAAGGTCGAGACGTCGGCGTCATCGCCGTTGACCGCTCCATTTCCGGAGAGCCGCTCACCGCCGAGAGTTTGAGAGATCTGACCATGCTGGCCAACCAAGCCGGACTGGCCATAGAGAACACGCAGCTGTACGACGACATAAAGCAGGCCAACGTCACGCTGAGCCAGGTTCGCAATCAGCTCATCGAAGCGGAGAAGCTCGCCGCCCAAGGCGAGATGGGCACCCAGCTGGCCCACGAGATCAGAAACCCGCTGGTCTCCATCGGAGGCTTCACGCAAAGACTCCTCAAGAAGATGCCGCAAGACGATCCCTTGCGGCGCTATCCGCAGGTGATTTTGGAGGAAGTGGAGCGATTGAACACCGTTCTGAACAACGTTCTGGATTTTTCGCGGGACGAAAAAGGACGGGTGCGTCAGTTCAGCATGGCGGATCTGGCCAATGAGGCCGCCGCCTCTCTTAAGCATGAACTCAGCCGACTGCACGCCGAAATAGTCGCCGACTTCGGCGAAGATCTCCCCTTGGTCTCCGCCGACGATCGTCAGGTCATGCACGTTCTTTTGAACATCATTTATAACGCCTCCCAAGCCATGACCCAGCAAGGCGGAGGGAAAATATACCTAAAGCTCTACAAGGTCAAAGAAAACGAGACCCAGTACGTCGCCTGCCAAATAACCGACACCGGCCCGGGCATTCCCGAGGAGCTATTGGCCACGATCTTCAATCCCTTCTTCACCACCAAAACTCAAGGGACGGGCTTAGGCTTGTCCATCGTCCAAAAAATAGTCACCCGCTACAACGGGACCATTTCCGCCGCCAACCATCCCCCCGAATACCCTGGCAGCGGAGCCAGCTTCACCTTCATGTTTCCGGCCGCCGTCTGAGTTTTTTTGGTTTTTCGCTCGGCCTTGTTTCTCTTGGTCAAATATATGTCCCCTCGCCGAAAAAATAAAAAAAATAAAAACCTTTAATCGCCATGGCACAATTTCAAATACTCAAATTTAAAATAATAAAATTATAATTTAAAATTTTGGCTAAACAGCCTGTCGTCAGCTGACGAAAACGAAATTTTGACAAAATCTGACGACGCCAAAATTGATGACACAAAAATTGACGACGCCACAAAATTGACCCTCCGGCCGCAGGCGCTTTTTCGCTTCCAAAAATACGGCTTTTTTCGAGAAACGAACATGCTTCTTCACCCCCTGGCGCCTTTGGTCATGCTTTTGGCTCAAGCTTTGACCTGGGTCTATTTCCATAGGCGAATCAAAGCCAAGATCCTCAAAAGAGCTCTGCTGACTTTTTTTCTTCTGATCAACGCTTTGGCCTTGTTCAGTTTTCACGTTCTGTATTATTCGCCGAATCCTCCGCCCAACAATGGCTTTCTTTGGGATTGCCTCTGCCGCCCGGTCTTCACCTACGAAGCCGTCGTCCTGTTCTGGCTGCCTCTATCGGCGGGCCTCAGGCTTTCTCGTCGGCTGCTGAACCGCCTTAGCGCCGCCAAGGGGCGAACCATCGTCCTGCGGCTGACCAAAAAAGAGCCGGGATTCTTCGATCTGCCCTTGTTCGTTTTGCTCGCGCTCTTGCTGGCGGCCGGCTTCGGCTACTCTCGACAGCTCGCTCCTCCTGAAATAACTGAGCGAACCATACGGATCCCTGGTCTCGCTCCCTCTTTGCAAGGCTTCAAGATAGCGCTATTGTCGGATCTGCATTACGGACACGGCTACAACCTGCGCGATCTGACCGCCGCCATGGCCTTGACCTCGGCCCGCCAGCCAGACCTGGTCGTCTTGGCCGGGGATCTTTGCGACCGGCTGGCCGCTTTCGGTTTGGACTACCGTCTGCCCCTTTCGAACTTGAACCAAACGACCTATGGAGTCTACGGGGTCTTGGGCAACCATGATTTGCGCGTCGACTCTCCGCCAGAGCTGACGGAGAACCTTCGCGCCGCCGGACTGAAAATGCTGGTCGACGAGCGGGTCAACCTGCCCGAGGTTCCGCTCACCCTCATCGGCTTCAACGACCGAGGAGACGACAAAACTCGCCGCCGAGACTTTCGACTCGATTTTTCGGCTCTTTCGGGTCCCGCCGCGCCCCAAGGCAACCTGGTCGTCGTCGTCAACCATAGGCCTGAAGGCGTCTTGGACGCGGCGAATCGGGGGACTCGCCTGTTTTTGGCCGGCCACCTGCACGGCGGACAATTTCAATTTCCTTTTTTCGAGCAGGCCAACTTCGCCTCCTGGATCCTTGGCTACGAATACACAAGCGGTCTTTACCAGATTGGGGACATGACTCTTTTCGTGACCAGGGGACTGGCGGACGGTCTGCACTTCCGCCTCTTCGCCTGGCCGGAGATCGCCATTCTGACCTTGACCGGCTGAATAAGCCAAAAATAATCCAAAAATTAACTTTTTTGAAAGGCGTCCCTCGTGTCCTCCATATTAGTCGTCGACGACGATCCCCACATTTCCGAAGTAGTGGAATTCGCCCTGTCCGCCGCCGGCCATCAGGTCAAGACGGCTTTCGAGGCCGAAAGCGCTTTGGAGATTTTCAAGCAAAACCAGATAGAGCTGCTGGTTTTGGACGTCAGTCTCCCAGGCAAGGACGGACTATGGCTCTGCCGGACCATCCGCGAGTTCAGCCAAGTTCCGATTATTTTTCTGTCCGCCAAAGACGAAGAGGTCGACAGGGTCATGGGCTTGACCATAGGCGGAGACGACTACGTCACCAAGCCGTTCAGTCCCAGAGAGCTCACGGCCAGGGTGGCCGCCGTTCTGAGGCGCAACGCCGCCCTGCCCGGCGCGGGCGCCCAGGCGACGACCGGAGTTCAGGCCCAGAACGCGACGGCCTCGGAAACCGAAGAGCGGCCCTTGAAATGCGGTTCGTTGACCTTGGACATGGAAAGCGTCGAAGCGTTTTACGACGGGAAAAAAGTCGACTTGACGCCGACCGAGTTCAAAATATTGAAGATCCTCTGCTTGCGGCCAAGAAAAGTCTTCACCCGCAACGAACTTTTGGAACTGGCCTTTCCAGGAGTCGCCGTCAGCGACAGAACCATCGACAGCCACATCCTGCACATCCGAAAAAAATTCAGTCGGACAGGCGCCAAGGAAATAATCCAGACCCAACACGGCCTGGGCTACAGCCTGGCCCAACTGTAAGGAGCTAGCCGAAGACGGCTCCGCCGACGGCGGAGCCTTTGGAACTAAACGACGCTTCGTCTTGGTCTTCTAAGGATCGTCAGCGCGGGCAGAGCCGCAGACGAAACGAGCCGAAATTTTTTTTCCCAAAACTTTCCCCAAGGCGAGCCTTGGCTAGCCTTGCCGAGTCTTGGCTCGCTTCGCCCAGCCTTGCCTAGCTTCACCCAGCCTTGACCTCTTCACTCATTCCCTCGTTTTCCAGCCTCTGCCTGCCTCATCAAACCTTGTCCGGCCTTTCCCAATCCTCTCCCGCCTTTTCCAACCTTGTCCGGCCTTGGCGGCGGAACGCCGGCGGAACGCCGGCTCAGCGTTTTTGCCGTCAACAGGAGCGAAATTTAGGGTCGACAAGTCGGCCAAGCAAGTTGGCCAAGCAAGTCGGCCAAGATTGAATCGCGCCCTTGCCGACGGCGAGAATATATTCCGTGAAAACTCAAATAATCGTAAAGTTCAGTTCCATTTAAGGGCAGAACGTCGCGCAAGACTTCGCCCAATAAATAGAACGGTCGAGCAAAGTTCGCCGCTATGCGCAAAAAGATGCTGCCGAAGTCTGCGGCCGCCTCGGCGACGAACGGCCGGCAAACCGAAAAACAAAACTTGGCTAGGCATAATTTCAGTTTTTTTGATGTCCGAACAAGAAGACGGTTTGATCTATTTATGCTAATTTGCTACAATTATATAGTTTTCATGTTATTATTTACCTATAAAACAAATATAATAAAGTTACTTAAAGTAAAGGATTAATATACATTTAACATAGACGCAATGCTTGAAAAGAATAAAAATTATTCCAATGATAAAAATATTGATATTTATTCCCATATTATGCTTTTATGTCTTGCGCACTTTTCTTTACGCATAATATATGACATTTAATATATTTTTTATGTTATTCTTACAATTATAATATAATTTTTTAGGCCTTATACATTAATTTAACTTAATTTTATATTTTTCAGACGCAGGAAAATAAAACAATTCTCCAATTTATAATGTTTTAACTGATGAAGAAGCGCCGCCAATGACTGAAGCGGCCTGGCTAGTTCTGGAGAAAGCGGACGTTCATCTGACGCGCAAGGCGGCTCAAAAAAACCGCTCTCCGACTTGGAACCAAAATATCCCTTGAGAGGCCAAGGGTTTTTTTCCGCCAAATTTGGCGAAAAAAATGTTGGCCAAAAAGCCCTTCAGAATTTCTTTGCGCCGCCAGGGATCTTCAATCAAACGCTCAATAGCTCGTCAACTCCGCCCGACATCAAGAAAAGGGAGGTTCGCGCCATGTCCCAGACCATGACCCTTAGCTCCGACAAAGTCAATCAGACGCAGCTTAAGGTCTTGCTCGTGACCTTTTCCGCTTACTTGACCACGTATTTCGCGAAATACAACATCTCGGCCTCAACCCAAGCCATACAAGATCAATTTTCATACACCAACGCCGAATTCGGCGCGGTTCTCACCGCTTTCGCCATGGTCTACGGCTTCGGCCAGTTTCTGGCCGGCTACCTCAGCAACCGCTTCAGCTCCAAAACCGTGCTCTTGATCGGCATTTTCGGCTCGGTCGCCGCCAACATTCTTTTTGGCCTTTCCAGCTCTCTGGCCTTGTTCGCCGTCTTTTGGTGCCTCAACGCCTTGTCGCTGTCCATGGTCTGGAGTCCCATTACAGGGGTGATGTATTCCTGGCTGCCTGAAAAAAAGTGGGGCTCATGGATGGGCATACTCTGCGCTCTTTCCTACGTGGGCAGCGCTCTGGCCATGCCAGTGGCCAGTTTTATCGCCGCTTCCTGGGGTTGGCGAGCGACCTTCATCGGTCTGCCGCTGATCTTCGGATTTTCAGGCCTCTTGATTTTCCTGATGGTCAAGGCCACTCCGGAGAAGGCCGGCTTCAAAGCCGACTGGATGGCGGCCGAAAAAAAATCGACTCGCATCTCGATCAAAGAATATTTGCTTTGTCTGGCCAATTCCAAATTCCTCATGCTCTGCCTATGCATGATTTTAGCCAACGCCGTCCGTTGGGGGCTAAACAACTGGATCATCAAAATTCTTTCTCAGCCCGCCGAAGACGGAGGTTACGGCTTTAGCCTGGTTCTGGCCGGAGCGGTGGGCAGCAGCATCCATTGGGGAGCGGCCTTTCTCTCGCTGACGACCGGCTGGCTCTCGGACAAGGCCTTTGCCGGGCGCAGATGGCCGGTCATCTGTCTGGCCTTCGCCATCTCCGGCGTTTCTCTGTCGCTTTTGTCTTCTGGAGCCGCCATCCTCGCCTGGACGGCCGGTCTCGCTCTTTTAGTCGTCTTGCTGTTTTTGACCGGCGGACTCATCCAGGCCATGATGGCTCCCATGAGCTGCCTGCCCGGCGATCTGCTCGGCTCCGACCGAGGCGCCGCCGGCAACGGCTTGCTTTACGGGACGGCCTACATCGGAGCGATGTTTTCCGGCAGCGCCTTAGGAGCCATCATGGACGCCGGCGGAAACATGGCCGGCATCCTGACTTTAGCGGGCTTCTGCGGCGTGGGGGCTATTTTGTCTTTCGCCATCCGAAGATGAAGAAGGCTTCTTTCTTTGAATTTTGGCGGATCGCCGCCAAAAAAGAGCTCCGAGAAAGAAAAACGTCCGTCACGACCTCGATTCATGACCGCCAAATCGCGTCCAGCCTCATGACTTGACGCGATTTGGCGCCTCCGCCCTGGCCGCCGGAACCTCGCTCAACTGTTCTTTTTTTTCGATCTGGTCTATTATTGCGGGGAGAAAGAATCGCTTCCGCCATAGCTTTTTTGGCCGCCCTCGACGTCGGCGACAGCTTTTTCTAGGCGCCTCCGGCCGGAAGCGTTTGGCCTTCGACGCGTCTGGGCGCGACGAGGCGGCCAAAAGAGTCCCCTCTCCCGAAAGCGGCGAATCTGGTCCGACGGCAACGAACCTGCAAAAATGGCTAAACAAAGCCGTCGAGCCAGATCCCCCTTCGAACTTCAAAGAATTCACGAGGTTGTTTATGAAAAACTTTCTTGCCGCGCCTCTTCTCGTCTTGGCTCTCGCTTTTCTCGCGCCCGTCTGGCTCGGGAGCGCTCCGGCTCTGGCGGCCGAAGGCGACATCGTTCTCCCCGCGCCGGCCAAATCCGGCGGAGCCCCCATTCTGGACGCCCTCTCGAAACGAAAGTCTCACCGCAGCTTCAAAAGCGACAGTCTCGCCCCGGAACAGTTGTCGGCCATTCTCTGGGCCGCCTTCGGCGTCAGCAGAGACGACGACCATCGAACCATTCCCACCTGGCGCGGCGGCAAGGATTTGGCCGTCTACGCCGTTTTGAGCTCAGGGGTCTACCTGTACAACCCGGTCGCCAACACGCTGGAAAAGGTTCTGTCCGGGGATAGGACCGGCGAATACGGCGGAGCCCCCCTGACTCTTCTCTACGCCGGCCCGACCGACAACGGTCAGGTGGGCGGTTTTCATTCCGGCTCGGCCTACCAGTCGGCGGCACTTTACTGCGCGTCCGAAGGGCTGGCCAACGTCGTCAAGGTTACCGGCGCCGACGCCCTGAAAGACGAGCTGAAGCCGCCCAACGGCTGGTCGGTGCTGGTCGTCCAGTCCATAGGCTTCCCGGCGGGCGCCAACTTCTAAAACAGGCTTAGTTTTTCGAATCTTCGGAAATCGACCGAAAATTGGTTAGAGGTTTTCTGGCGGAGATTCGGCGGGAAATTGAACGGCGGGAAGGCGGCCCTGTTCCGGCCAGCCCTCTTGGATCGCTCTTTGAACCGACCTTGGAGCCCGCCGCCTCAAAAGCCGATCGGCGAAAAGCGAACGACCAGAAAAAACCGCCAAAAGACGGTTTTTTCTGGTCGATAGATTCTCTAGCCGGATAAATATGCCCCAAAAACCGGACAACAAAACTTCTTAAGGGAAATGCCAAGACCCCAAGCGCCTCGCCACCCTCGCCCCGCCGATTTTTTTAAATGCTCAAAAAGGCCCTAAAATGCTCGTCGAACGACGGACCTTCGATTGATGACGGATGAGACCCTGGGCTATGGGCCTCGCCCGGATCAAAAATAGGAGCTTTGGCTTTAACCGAGCGGAAAGCTAAAACAGATCGTCGCCTTCTCGAGCCTCGTTCAAGTCCGAAAACGCCGTCCGAACGACCGTCGGCCGATCATCGGCCGATCATCGGCCGATCGCCGCAGCCGGAACTCTCCAAGCTGGCCGGGCAAAGAAAACTTGGACGGACGAAATCAATAATCGTCGTCGTCTATGTCGTAATAGTCGTCGTCGTCGTCATCCTCGTCTTCGTCGTCGTCATCGTAGTAATCATCGTCGTCATCGTCATCATCGTCGTCGTCATCGTCGTCGAAATTTTCGTCTTCGCTCAAGAACTCGTCATATTCTTCCCGACTCATCAGATCGTCGTACTCGGAGTCCGAGAAAAATTCCAGGCGAATCAGCCATCCGTCTCCATACGGATCTTCCAGAACCGTCTCCGGGGTGTCGACGACTTCGTCGTTGATGATGGTGACTTCCCCGCTGGCCGGGGCGAGCAGCTTTATGACCGGGCCGGAACAGACGACGATGCTGCCGAAATCCTGATCCTTCATCAACTCGTCGCCTTCGTGACATTTGAATTTGATGGACTTCAGCTCTTCGAACTTTTCCAAGCCTTCCTCTGTCATCCCTATGACGGCATGATTTTGTTCTTCCAGTCGGACCCAAAGATGGTCAGGAGTATATTTCAGCAAGCGAGAATCCACATTGTGCCTCCTTAGGTGGCGTGGTTGAGCCAAGTGAACGTTGATGGGCGAGGCGAGCGTCCTAAAAACGGAGAACGAACTTGGACTGATCGGAAAAAGACCAAACAGCCTGGAAAATTAATTACATTAAGACAGAGATTATTTCAAGTACTTTTTTAGCTTTTTTTCAGCCTGTTTTAGGAAAAACCTCCGCCAGCCCGCCGGAAGGCTTTCGGGCGTTCAATCCCCCATATCTTCCGCCGCTTCGCCAAAAAAAAGCCGAAGAAAAAAAGTCCCTAAGGCTCCGCTTCCAAAAGCGGGCGCCCAGGAGGCGGACGCCTCAAGGAGAAAGGCCACGGGTTAGGGAAATCGAGCGAAATTAGGCGACCTTTTGGCTCGAAGACGAAGGACTGCCGGACGACGGGGATTTAACCTTCGGAGCTTTCGAAACAAGCCACCAGACGAAAGCGTCTTCATAGACGCGTCTTCGCCTGAAAAACGGCCGTCGACCGAGCCCAGCCTTTTTTTTCCGCAGGAACCTTCGTCGAAAGGCCAACTCTGCCCTGATCGGAGAACAGATCGGGCGCCAGGGGCGGGAATCGGCCGGATCTGTTGCAGCCTTGTCGGCTGTGCTATACTGTCCCAGCCAGGCTGAAACGACCTGACAAACGTCCAATATTTCATCTCTTTTTTCAAATCAAAAAATATATAATATTTAGGCTCAACGACTTCAAATAACCTTAAAGGAAAAGAGATTTCGCATGTTTAGAAACTTTTTTCACGCTCTCGCCTTCCTGAGCATATTGCCGCTGAACCCGAAAGGCGTTCTTGAACCCGCCGAAATGGGCAGGTTCCCGGCCTATTACCCTCTGGCGGGTCTGGTCTTGGGTCTCTTTTCGGTATTATTCGCCCTGATCTTCAATCATCTTTTCCCGGCAATCATAATGGCCGTTTTGCTGACGACTCTTCAGATCGTTCTGACTCGGGGATTTCATTTAGACGCGCTGGCCGACACGGCCGACGCGGTTTTGTCCCACAAGAGCGTCGAAAAGAAACTGGAGATTCTCAAAGACTGCCACATGGGGACCTTCGGCGTTGCGGCCATCGTTTTGAGCGTGATCTTGAAAATCGCCCTCATCGCTTCCCTGGCTTTTTCGGTCAGCCAGGACAATGCCCTTCTGGTCGGCGTCATCCCCTTTTCGCCGCTCCTTTTGTACCCCATCTGGGGCCGTCTGACCGCCTCGGTGGTGGCCACCCAGTCCTACTGCGCCCGAGAAGGCGACGGCCTGGGCTACAACATGATTTTCTACAGCGGGCAAAAGGAATTTTACGCCGCTCTGTTCGTCTCTCTGATCATCTCTTTGTTCTTCGGTCTCGTCGCCTTTCTTTGCGCCATCTTCGCCGCTCTCTTAGGTTTGATCCTCTGCTTCGTCTGGCGCAAAGCCTTAGGAGGAGCCACCGGAGACATTTTGGGCGCCAGTTTGGAGATAGGCGAAATGACGACGCTGCTTTTCTTCGCCCTTTTCGCTTTTTAAAGGTCAAAACGTCGAAGGCTCCGTTTTTGCGCGAAGCCAAAGCCGCGCCTTGAAACCAAAAGTTCAAAAAGGGGCTTCGTCGTCCGTTTTTTTTCCGACCCGCCGCTTCCGGCTTATTTCCATCTCCATCAATCTTTAGGCCTGGCCTCCGGCCCTTTTGGGAAGATCCGTCCTTATGCCCGCTTCAATCAACGCCGACGCTTCAAACAAATCGCCAGTCTCCGACGAGGGCGAACTCAATCCCTTCATCATACCCGTCATCATAGGCGACGGGGTGGGCCCCGACATTTGGCGGGCCGCCGAACCCGTTCTCCTGAAAGCGGCCCGGTCCTCCGGCCATAATCCAAAATTCGTCGAAGTTCCGGCCGGGGCCAAGGCTTTCGAAGCCACCGGCTCCTATCTGCCGGCGGAAACTCTCGAAACGTTGAAAAAACGCCGGGTCAGTCTGAAAGGCCCCTTGGCCACCCCGGTGGGCGGCGGAATGCGCAGCCTCAACGTGGCCATACGACAGGCTTTGGATCTTTACGCCTGCATCCGGCCCGTCAAATGGATCCCCGGCGTGCCCAGTCCGGTCAAGCATCCGGAGAAGACGGACATTATCCTTTTTAGGGAAAACACGGAAGACGTCTACGCCGGCCTGGAATGGAAAGCCGGCTCGAACGAGGCCAACTCGCTGATCGATTTTTCCCGCACCAATTTGAACGCCTCCATCAGAGAGGGCTCGGCTGTCGGCTTGAAGCCCATGAGCGAGTTCTGCTCCAAAAGGCTCGTTCGCCTGGCCCTAGAATGGGCCTTAAAGGAGAAGCGGCCGAATCTGACGCTGGTGCACAAAGGCAACATCATGAAATTCACGGAAGGAGCCTTCCGGGCTTGGGGCTACGAATTGGCCAAAGCCGAATTCGGGGCTCTGACCGTGCCGGAAAGCGAAGCCGTGCCCGGAGACGCCCGCCTTATAATCAAAGATCGCATAGCCGACAACATGTTCATGCAATCCTTGCTCCGGCCGGAAGAGTACAGCGTTCTGGCCATGCCCAACCTGAACGGAGATTATCTGTCCGACTGTCTGGCCGGACAGATAGGCGGCCTGGGCATGGCCCCCGGGGCCAACATAGGCGACGGTCTGGCCGTGTTCGAAGCCACTCACGGAACGGCCCCTAAATACCAAGGCCAAGACAAGGTCAACCCTTCGTCGCTGATTCTGTCAGGAGCCTTCATGATGGAATACCTGGGCTGGAACGAAGCCGCCGACCGAATACGCCTGGCTTTGAAGCGGACGGTGGCCGACGGGCTCGTCACCTACGATCTGGCTCGCCAAGACAAAAAGCTGAAAGAAGTCGGCTGCTCCCAATTTGGCGAAGCCGTGGCCGAGCGCTTGTAGCCGCCTTCGAGACCAAAAGGGCCCCCCTTCAAAAGGCCGCTCCTTCAAAGGCCGCTCCTTCAAAAGACGCTCCTTCAAAAGACGCCCTTTTGTTGGTTCGGTCGGCCGAAAAGCGGCGGCGCCGGAAAAAGCGGCCTCTCTAGGGGGGAAAGGCGGCCTTTCGTCCTTGGCCTCGAAATCAGGGCTATCGCTCCAGACATGAGCTACAAACATGCGCCACAAACAGGCCTCGATGCAGGCGCTCGATGCAGGCGCTCGATGCAGGCGCTCGTCCGACCGTCGCCTGATCCCGACCGTCAATTGATTCCGGCCGTCGATGTCCCTGAAAAGTCTTGAAGGGAAAAAGCGGCCGGATTTTCTTCTTCTCAAAAACCAGAACAAAGGGGTTCCTCCGGAAACAGCATCATGAACGTTCCGCAAAACATCACGCGAAAAATAATGGCCGCTCATCTGAAAGAAGGCGAACTCGTCCTCGGGACGGAGATAGGTCTCGCCATAGATCAGACTCTAGTCCACGACGCCACCGGTCAGATGGCCATGCTGCAGTTCGAGGCTCTGGGATTTCCTCGAACGGCGACGAAACGCTCTCTAATTTACTCGGATCACAATATCCTGCAAGTCACTTACGAAAACGCCGACGACCACGCCTTTCTGGCCTCGGCGGCCAAGCGTTTCGGCTTGCATTACTCCAAAACCGGCAACGGCATCTGCCATCAGGTCAATCTGGAACGTTTCGCCGCCCCCGGCGAGACCCTCTTGGGCGCGGACAGTCACACCACCACCGGAGGAGCCGTCGGCCAGCTGGCCATAGGCGCGGGAGGTCTGGACGTGGCCGTGGCCATGGGCGGACGGCCCTTTTTTCTGCCCATGCCGAAGGTGATCCGCCTCGTTCTGACCGGGTCTCTGCCCGAGTGGACCAGGCCCAAAGATTTGGCTCTGGAAATATTGAGAAGACTCACCGTCTCCGGCGGGAGGGGCGCCATTTTGGAATTTGACGGCCCTGGCCTCTCCTCCCTGTCCGTGCCCGACAGAGCGACCGTGGCCAACATGAGCATCGAGACGGGAGCCGTCACCGCCGTCTTTCCGTCGGATGAAAGGACCAGGGCCTTTTTGAAGAGTCAGAACAGGGAAGAGGACTACCAGCCCCTGGCCGCCGACCCTGACGCAGCCTACGACGACCATCTGACCATAGATTTGTCGACTTTGGAGCCCCTGGCCGCCGCCCCGCCCTCCCCGGACAACGTGGCGAAAGTT
This sequence comes from Deltaproteobacteria bacterium, assembly GCA_031254895.1. Classification (GTDB taxonomy): domain Bacteria; phylum Desulfobacterota; class Desulfarculia; order Adiutricales; family Adiutricaceae; genus JAIRNQ01. Next base: position 8,014 of record JAIRTO010000079.1, on the reverse strand, counting down.
TCGGCCTTGAAAGGAATCAAAGTGGATCAGGTGGCCATCGGCTCCTGCACCAATTCGACCTTCGCCGACATGGTGACCGTGGCCGCCATCCTGAAAGGGCACAAGGTGCACCCGGACGTCAGCCTCATCATCGCCCCGGGGTCGAAACAGGTTCTGACGGAGCTGGCCAACCGAGGCGCTCTTCCGGACATGATCGCCGCCGGCGCCAGAATGATGGAATCGGCCTGCGGCTTCTGCAACGGAGTAGGTCAAGCCCCTAGAACGAAAGGCGTCTCCTTGCGCACCTCGAACCGCAATTTTCCTGGCCGCAGCGGCACGCCTTCCGCCGAACTTTATCTGGTCAGTCCGGAAACGGCGGCCGTGTCGGCCTTGGCCGGCGCGATAACCGATCCCAGAACCTTCGGCCGCCCTTACGAAGTCGTCTGGCCGGACAAGTTCGTCATCGACGATTCCATGATCCTGCCGCCGGCCCCGCCGGCTCCGCCGGAAGATCTGCCGGCGATCGTCCGAGGGCCCAACATCGCCCCTCTGCCCGTCTTCTCGGCTCCCCCGGAGACGATCGCCGGGCCGGTCATGCTGGCTTTGTCCGACAACGTCACCACCGACGACATCCTGCCGGCCGGAGCTCACATACTGGCTCTTCGCTCCAACATTCCGGCCATATCCCGTTATATTTTCTCCAACATCGATTCGACTTATCCGGAACGCCAGAAAAAGGCCGGCTCCGGCTTCGTCGCGGCCGGCCGGAACTACGGTCAGGGCTCGAGCCGCGAGCACGCCGCGCTGGCCCCGCGTTATCTGGGCCTCAGCGGCGTCGTCGCCGTCAGCTTCGCCAGAATCCACAAGGCCAACCTGTGCAATTTCGGGATATTGCCTTTGGAGCTCGTCGATCCGCTTGTTTTGGCCAAGCTCTCCCCTGGCGACGATCTGGTTTTGAAGGGCTTCTCGGCGGGTTTGCGGCCAGGAGCCGTTCTGACCATGGAAAACTCCACCGCAAAGGTCAAATTTGAGGTAAAATTAGACGTCTCTCGTCGACAGTTGGACATGCTCCTGGCCGGAGGTCTCCTGGCCATGGAAGCGAAAAAAAGATAGGCTTTCGTCGTCCAAAAGACCTTTCGCTCTTCATAGGCCAAAAAGGCCGGCCGCTTATTTGGCCCTTATGGGCAGGAGCGAAGCGCCATGCTTCAAGCTTGACGCCTGGCGCCAGAAACCAAAAAAACTCGAAACCAAAAACTCTAAACTAAAAAACCAAAGGCCAAAAAATCCCTCGACTTTTTTCGGTCGAAGGATTATCGACCCTCTAACGGAAAACGCCATGAGCAAGACAGCCTTCATCTTCCCGGGACAGGGAGGACAGTTCGTCGGACAAGGGATGGAATGGGCCCAAAACGACCCAGGCTCCAGACGGTATTTCGAGCTGGCCGATCAGGCCAGCTCCCGTCCGATCACCCGCCTCAGCCACGAAGGCCCCTTGGAGGAACTCAACAAAACCGAAAACCTCCAATTGGCCGTTCTGGCCGTGGATCTGGCGGCGGCCAGACAGCTGAAGCTGGCCGGTCATGAACCGGCCTTCGCCGCCGGTCACTCTCTGGGAGAATTCGGAGCCCTGGCTCTGGCCGGCGTCATTGCCGAAGAGAAGGTTTTCGAGCTGGTGGCCAAACGAGCCGAGCTGATGGCTCGGGCCGCCGAAGGCGGCCAGGGCAGCATGGCCGCCGTCCTCAATCTGGATCCGGATCTGGTGGAGGGGCTATGCGAACTGGCCAGACATGAAGGAGTCGTCGTCTGCGCCAACTTCAACTCGCCCCAACAGACGGTCATCTCCGGCGAATCTCGAGCCGTCGCCGCCGCCCTCCGCTTCGTGGAGAAAAAAGGCGGAAAAGCCGTGCCCTTGCCCGTAACCGGGGCTTTTCACAGCCCCCTTATGGAAAAGCCGGCCCAGATCTTCGCCGAAATTCTGGAAGAGACCGCTTTCGAAAAACCCCTTTTTCCCGTCGTCCCCAACGCCCTAGGCGAACCGACCAGCGAGCCGGAGGAAATTAAAAAAGCCCTCCAAAAGCAAATGACTTCTCCGGTTCTCTGGACCAAAACGACGGCCAGCCTGAACGAAGCCGGAGTGGAAGTCTATTTGGAATGCTGGCCAAAATCTTATTTGGGTTCGATGCTTCGCAAAACCCTCGGTCCGTCGGTCAAGGCTCAGATTCGCTCAGCGGGCAAATGACCGAAAAAGGAGACTTTCATGGACCTGAATCCTTTAAAGAACCTCTTCGCGAAGCCGCAAAAGAGGCGAGCCAAGAAAACCCGCGCCGCCAAAACCAAGTCCTGGGACGCCGGCTTAAAAGTCCCCCGCTCCTTGAACCCGGCGAACATCATCTCCTCAGTGGTCAACCGAAACATCAACAAGGTCGTCAGAAACTTCATCAACTCAATTTTTAAAAAATAACCCGTCCCTTCGCCGCGAGCGAACGATTGTCGCTCGCGGCGCGAAAAGTTCGGAGAGCGGCCAAGCCGAACGTCGTCGTCCTAGAAGCTCAGAATAACGGCCTTTTCAAAAAACGGCCGCGCCGACGAATTTTGGGGCCAAAAAAAAACGACGTCTCGGCTCCGAGGCCGAAAAATCCGCCAAAAACGTCCGACGCCAGACTTTCCAAGGCGAAATGACGCGGCTTTTTGGCGAACAGGCTTTTTGAGTCGCCTCGAAGTGATCGCGTTTTGGTCGACTATAGCTTTTATCCATAAACTCAACTAATCTAAACGAACAAAAAGGCCAACAGCCGTCTTCTTTCGGCCAAAGGCGGTTCTTCCCCGCGCTCGTCCGCCGGAAGGCCCGCCTGTTTCCGGCGGAGGGGAGGGAATCCAGCGATGTCGACTTTCCTTTTCAGCCAGGCAAACCGAAACGTCACGTCCCGGCAGGACCGGATCAATCAAGCCGAACAAACAGACCAAGCCGACCAAGCCGACCAAGCCGACCAAGCCGACCAATCCGACCAAACTGAACAAACTGAACAAACTGAACAAACTGAACAAACTGAACAACCCAAACAAACAAAACAAGCCGATCGGCGGAAGAACGACGTTCCTGTCGGCGCGTCCCGCCCCGCTTTTTTAGCCTTCTTCCATTTTCTTCTCAAGCCTAAAAGAGCGCTGACCTTCGGAACGGCTTTTCTGGTCGGCGTCGCCGTTTTTTGGGCTCTATTGGGTTTGCTCGAAGATCCCTTGGCCGGCGAAGAAAGATGGGACTGGACCGTCTCGATCACCGACCGCCATGGGACGCCTTTGCGGGAAGTCCTGCCGCCGCCCGATCGTCGTCTGGAAAAATTCTCGCTGTCGGAATTTTCGCCTCACCTCATCGAAGCCGTCCTGACGGCTGAGGACGGTCGCTTTCGATTTCATCCCGGCTTCGATCCTCTGGCTCTCCTGAGAGCTTTAGGTCAAAACGTCTCCGCTGGCCGCATAGTCAGCGGCGGGTCAACGATAACCATGCAGCTGGCCCGTCTTTCCCTCGGCCAGGCGGGATCAGGCAGAACCATAACCCGAAAATTGAAGGAGATTTGGCTGGCCGTCCTCATCGAGCGTCATCACTCCAAAGAGGAAATTTTATCTTTCTATCTCAATTCCGTCCCGGTCGGCGGGCCAAACTTGGGTTTCGGGGCGGCGGCCAAATCTCTCTTGGGCAAATCCGTCAAAAACCTGTCTCCCGCCGAATCTTGCTTCCTGGCCGCCCTGCCCGCTTCGCCGGGACGGCCAGGCCGTCTTTCCCCGGCTCAAGAAAGACGCCAAAAACACGTCATCCGACGGCTGGCGGATCGAGGACATCTCTCCGAATCGGAAGAAGCCAGAGCTTTGGCAGAAGAAATCGTCTTCAATCCTCCTCATCGGGCTTTTTTGGCGCCGCACCTGATGGCCCATCTGGCCGCCGATCTGGGCGAGGATCCTCCCCGACTGCTCCGCTCGACCATAGATTTGGATCTGCAGACCAGCTTGGAAAATTTGGCCGCCCAAACAGTGGAAAAATACCGAGGTCTGGGACTCACGCAAGTGGCCTTAGTCGTCATGAGCGTCCCGGAACGCGAGATTCTGGCCTACTTAGGCTCGGCCGACTTTTTCGACGGCCGGGAAGGACAAATAGACGGAGTCGTCGTCCCCAGACAACCCGGCTCGGCTCTGAAACCGTTCATTTACGCCTATGGCCTGGATCAGAAACTGATCACCGCCTCCACTTTGATGAACGACGAGCCGGAGGACTACCTTTTCCCCGGCGGCTCCTATTCTCCGCGCAATTACTCAGGTCAGAATTTCGGTCCGGTGCCGGTCAGAACGGCCCTGGCCAGCTCCTTAAACCTGCCGGCCGTCAATCTGACCGCCCATATGGGGCTCGACGAAGTTTTGGAATTCCTGCGCGACCTGGGGTTGACCTCTCTCTCCGAAGACGTGAGCCATTACGGCTTGGCTCTGGCTCTGGGCGGCGGAGAAGTGACCCTTTTGTCCCTCGTCGACGCCTATGCGGCTTTGGCCGACGGGGGGAGGCTCAAGCCCCACCGAACCATTTTGGGCGACGCGCCCGCCTTGGAGGACGCGTCCTTAAACTCCGCCGGCCGCCAGGTCGTCAGCGAAGAAACGGCCTTCATCATTTCCGACATCCTCTCCGACGATGCGGCCCGGGCTACGGGCTTCGGCCTGGGCGGCCCCTTGGCCACGCCCTACCCCTCTTCGGTCAAGACGGGAACCAGCAAAAATTTCCGAGACAACTTCTGTCTCGGCTATACGGACGGCTTCGTCATAGGCGTCTGGGCCGGCAATTTTCAGGCCCGCCCGATGGGCCAAATCAGCGGCTTGACGGGCGCCGGACGCCTCTGGCGGGCGGCCGCCGATTTGATGGCCGAATTCCGCCCGCCCAAAAAAATCGTCCCGCCCAAAGGCGTGGAAATCAGATCCGTCTGTCCCGTTTCCGGCTTGCTGACTGGCCCCAACTGCCCCAACGGGCGTCGAGAGTATTTTTTGGCCGAATCCGCCCCTGAGATCCAATGCGACCATCGACACGATCTGTTCGTCCGAATCGATCGAACCGATTTAGCCGCCCGTCCGCCGGAGAGCGGCGGCTCTCTCGGGCCGACTTCGCCGGCCTCGTCGGCATCGTCGGCTTCGCCGGCGGACTCGCCCTCGATCCCCATCGTTGGCCTCTCGGCCGACTTCGGCTTCGTCACTCCGAAAAACGGCGAAATATACGCCTTCGATCCAGGTCTGCCTGAAGAGTATCAGATGCTGGAGGCGGTGGTTCAGCTGTCCGACGAGGTCGACGAACTGGTCGTCTCCCAAAACGGCCGGCAAATCGACCGCCGAAACGTGAGCGGGGCCAAACGAGCCGCCTTCTCGCTCTCCTTGCAAAAAGGCCGACAAGTTCTCAAAGCCACCGCCCTTCGGGCCGGCCGAACAATATTTTCCGACACGGCGGTTCTGACCGTTCAATGATTTTCTTCCCCAAGCATGAAGTCTTCTCCGCGCCCCTCAGCTCGTTTCGGGGCATCGGCCCCATGGCGCTCAAAGAACTGGCGAGCAAGGGAGCGACGGACGCCAAAAAAATCCTTTTGTGGCCGCCGTCCGGCTATCAAGACCGCCGACGCCTTCTCCTGCCCGGCGAGCTGAAGGACGGCGAACAAGCCTTCGTCAAACTCTTCTGCGAGACCTCGTCCGTGATCCCGGCCGGCTCTTTCGTCCGCTTCAACATGCGAGCCGACGACGGCAGCGGACTGACCGTGGTTTGGTTTCGCAACCTGCCGATGGCCTTGAGCCTTTTAAAGCCCGGCCGCTCCTACTTCGTCTATGGAATATGCCGCTTCTACAACGGACGCCCCTCCATCGCCCACCCGACCGTCACCGAAGCGGACGGGCAGGAGACGGAAAATCCGCCCTCCCTTTTCGGCGTTTTTCCCCTCTATTCGCCCATAGGCCGACTAACCTCAAATCGCCGAGCCAACCTCGTCGGCCAGATTCTGGATAGGCTGAACGACGTCCCCGACCTTCTGCCGAAGGAAATCTTGGCGCGGCATGCTCTCCAAAACCCCGTCGATTATCTTAAAACCATCCATCGCCCTCCGGCAGAGGCCAAAGGAACTCTCCCCAAGCCCGGCGGGAGCCGGGCTTTCAAAAAACTGTGCCTTCTGGAGCTGGCTTTCTGGCGGCTGGCCCTTCTCTACGGCTCGCCCCGGAAAATGGCCGGCCAAACGCCGGCGGTCGTTCCCGCCGAAGCGCAAAATGCCGCCGACGCCTTTTTCGCGCTTTTGCCTTTCGCCCCGTCGGAGGAACAAAAAAGAGTCGTCCGGGAGATCCTTATCGACCTCGCCGAGCCGACGCCCATGAACCGTCTTCTGCAAGGCGAAGTCGGCTGCGGCAAGACGGCGGTCGCGGCGGCGGCGGCCATCTCGGAACTGGCCCAAGGCCGTCAAGCGGCTCTGATGGCCCCGACCGAAATCCTGGCTAGACAGCACTTGGATTTTTTCCAGCCAATCTGCGAAAAACTGGGCTTCGAAGTCGTCCATCTGACCGGGCTCATGAAAAAGGCCGAGCGACGGGCGGCCCTGGCCCGTCTGGCCGACGCCTCTCCTTGCCTGGTCATAGGCACTCAGGCTCTGGCTTCCAGAGACGTGACCTACGGCCGGCTTTCTCTGGTCGTCATAGACGAGCAGCAACGCTTCGGCGTCAAGATGAGACTGGCTTTGCAGAACAAAAACCCGAACACGAACGTCTTGTCGCTGTCGGCCACGCCCATTCCCTCCAGCCTGTCGGCGATTCTCCACGCCGGACTGGACATCAGCTCCATCAAGGGCGTCCTGCCGGGGCGGCGGCAACCCGTCACCAGGGTCTACGCCGCGAAGGACGCCGACCAGGCCTTCGCCGATCTGGCCGCCTTCGTCGCGGCGGGCGAGCAAGCCTTCGTGGTCTGTCCTCGCATCAGCTCGTCTTCCCGCGACCCGTCCGCCGAGCCTCTCTTCGACGAAGAGGGCGTCTCCCAGCCGTCCAGCCCGAAATGGGCCGCCCTCGAAGCCGAAGAGACTGATTTTGGGAGCCCCGAAGCCCCAGCGCGGCCCTTCGGAAAAGGCTCCAAGGCGAAATCGAAGAAGCCGGAAGCGACGGTCGTCGCCAAAAGACTTAAAGCCATGCTCCCCGGCGTCGAGGTGGGCCTGCTGCACCGCAGCCTGGCTCCGTCCTCGCGAAGGGCGGCCATCGACAAGTTCAGGCAAGGAGCCGTCCGAATCCTCGTGGCCACCACCATGGTCGAAGTCGGCGTCGACGTGCCGGCGGTCAACGTCATGCTGGCTTACGGCGCCGAATGCTTCGGCCTGTCTCAGCTGCACCAGCTCAGAGGCCGCATCGGCCGAGGCGGCGGGCAAGGGCATTTTCTTCTGGTCCCCTCTGGCGAGCTGGCCTCGGACAAGACCAAAGAACGTTTGGAAGCCGTCCAAAACACCTGCGACGGCTATCTGTTGGCCGAAAAAGATCTTTCCCTGCGCGGTCCTGGAGAAGAAATGGGCTTGCAGCAAAGCGGTTGGCCCGAGTTCGACGTCGCCTCTCTGCCCAGAGACCTGCCCCTGTTGCCGGCGGCCGTGGAGCTGGCCAGAGATCTTTTGGACAATCAGGAACTATGGAACGGTCATCTGCGGGAAGCCGTCGAAGAGGCTAGACGCGAGCTGGCTTGGGAAAATGACGAAGAGGAGTGAGGAGGAACTAGGGTCTTTGGCCGAAAAATAGGCCACAAGAGGACGAAGGCGACCGCAAGAGGACGAAGTCGGCGGGGAGGCTAAAAACGGGGAGCGGCGGAGCCGAGACGGCGGCGGCCAGAAAGCGAGCTCGCAAAAGGGGGGCGCCCGAGCAAAGGGAGTCAACCGACTAAAGGGAGCCAACCGACTAGAGGGAGTCAGCCGAACAAAGGGAGTCAGCCGGCGAAAGAAAGAAAAGAGCGTGTCAGATGGTCAAGCCGGCGTTGACCTCCTCGTCGTCGATGAGCCAGGGATCCCTGAAG
>JAIRTO010000070.1 GCA_031254895.1 Deltaproteobacteria bacterium | reverse complement strand
AAATCTCCCTTGGCCTAAAAGCGAAGACAATCGCTTTTAGACATATGCTTAGTCATGGTTGATTTTTTGCGAACCGCCGGCTGTAAGCTCGCGGCTCCGATAGGAGCCGCGAAAAGAGCGCCAAAAAAGCCGCCAGTCCGCGTTTTTTGTTCGTTTTCGGTCGCCGTTTTCAAGGCTTGGCGGCGACTTCCCTCCGGCGCTTCTCCAGCCATTCGGCGAAGGGCTCGAAATATTGGTCGGGCAAGAAAGGCAGAGGCGTCGGCTCGGCGATCAGCTCGAGGCCTGGCCGCTCCTTGGCCAGAAGATACAGTTTCGGGCTGACGGCCAGGTATTCCAAATCTTTCGTGTTGGGGATCCAGACCATCTTCAGCTCGGGACTCCGCCAAGGGCCTATGGTCGCGAGAGCTCCGGCCAAGGCGCCGGCCGCGTCTTCGCGGACGAGAGGACAGCGTCCCTTTTCCGGGGAGACGGCCACTGTGGCGTTCAGATCGGTCATGCGGGGATCGACGGCCTCGAACAATTTTCTGGTCACGAAGTCGTTTATGCCTATCCCGATGGCGTTGCCGCCGCCTTTAGGACTCATTTTGAAGGTGACGATCCTGGTTATTTTCGGGGTTGTCGGCTCCTGCTCGTAGATGTTCATGATGCGGCCGACCACTTTCGTGTCAATGCCCGTTCCGGAGAAGTTTTTTCCCATCTCGTCGACCAGGAGGACGTCCAGCTCGTCGAAGGGCAGCTTGGCTCTGGTCTCTTTGCTTTTGGCCAAAAGCTCCGGTTCCCGCTCCAGAATTTTGTCCGTCGGCACGACTTCCAGATGCTTCAAGACGTTTCTTTCGTCTTCGATCAAGGCCACGCCGCCCAAGACGGGAGCCGCGCCGAAGATCACCTTGGCCATCTCGACGATGGTTCGGTAATAGGTGCGCGTCACGGCGGCCTGATGCATCATGGTCGCCCCTTCCACTCGGCCGAGCCCCACGACGGCCATTTTCAGAAGCCCCGATTCGATCGGGCCGATGAATTCGGTGTGCTCTTTGACCCGGCCCACCAAAATCACGTGATCCGTCTCCTCCTTCAAGATTTGGGCGTCCACGCTCACCGGCAGTCCGTCAAAAACCTGCCCGATGACTTTGGGCTTGTAGTCTTTTAGTATTTTGGCCCCCAAAGTCTCTTCGGTCTGACCTAGATGGGCCAAAACTTCCGCTTGGCCTTGAGGGGTTCCGCCCCCATGACTGCCCATAGCCGGGAGGACGACCGGCTCGGCCCCACGTTCTCTGATCAGACGGACCAGAGAGGAGACGACCTCCAGCATGCTTTCGATGCCTCGGCTGCCGCTGGTGACGACGACCCGCTGGCCGGGCCGTATTTTTTGAATCAGATCGGTTCTGGCGAATTCTTTGGCCAAAGTCGCCGGCACGTCGGGTCTCCGGCTTTCGGGAAAGATTTGTTTCACGAGACCGAGCGAAAGATCGTCAAAAACCATTTTGATCGTCTCCTAAAATAGTGAGGGTTTTTCGGAAGACTCCGATTGAAATCGGCCAAAAAAGCCAAAAATCGCGCTTTTTTGTCTTCTTCTTTTTAGGCTCGGACGCCTTCGGTCAAAGCCGTTTCTCGCAGAGCCATATAATTTTCGAATTTGGCCCAGTCCGGCACGGAGTTGCCCGAACCCAGCATAAATCCTCCGCCAGGGGCGACTTCGGCCAAAAGATGTCTGACGTATTCGCGAATGTCCGACGGCTGGCCGTCTTGAAGCATGTCGTTGGGGACGTTGCCGACGATGCAGATTCGGCCGCCCGCCTTGCGCTTGATGTCGACGATGTCGTTGCAGGTCGGATCTATGGGCTGGATGACGTCTAGTCCCAAATCTATGAGACTGGGCAAAAGGGCGTCCAATTTTCCGTCGGAGTGCAGAAAGAACAGCTTGCCGGCTTCGCGGCAACGCCTGGCTATTTCTCGATACCACGGGAAGACGTATTTGTCCAGGTGCTTCACGCTGACGATGGGGCCGCTGTTGTAGGCCAGATCGTCCACCACCCATATGCCGCCCACATGGGGCATGTTCAGGACGACGTCCAGAGCCGAGAGCTGTATCTCGGCCACTTGGCGAAAAATGGCCCGGAGAAGCGGGGTGTCCTTGATCAGCGCCATGGCGAAGTTGTTGAAGCCCATCAGCATCCAAGTCATGGTGAATATCTTGCCGGAGACGCCGATGGCCTTCATGCCCGGGGGCAAAAGAGAAGCGACGTTTTCGAGTTTGGAAAAATCGAGAGAGGCCAGCTCCGTCCAAGGGAAGGCTTCGAATTCGTCCAGGTCATGAATGAAGCTGGCGACTTCCAGATTCCAGCTCTTGTCGTCCGTTTTGTCCGGCTCGTCGCCTTGGCCGAGGCTTTTGAGTATTTTGGAGACGTGGCTGTCCCCGGTGACTTTGCCGGGCTCCATCATGCCTATGTTCAAGGGGATGTAGTCGTAGCCGGCCGAAGACCAAAATTCCACTTGTCCGGCCAGATCGTCCGGGCCAATTTGGCGCCCGAGAAATTGGCTCTGAATGTCGTGGGCGATCAGAACTTCGCTCAAGGGCACTCGGTCGGTTTCTTCAAATTTGACGGCGGCGAGCACTCTGTTCCAGTCAGGAGAGACGTTCATGGCTAAAATCCTTGTCTGACGGCTTCCACTATGGCCCTCAGGTTGGCGATGGGGGTGGTCAAAGGAATGGCGCACTCCGGGGCTATCAAGTTCAGTCCCGCGTCGATCGCTTCTCTGGTTTTTTGAAACACTTCCTCCGGCGAGCCGTCGAGAAGAACCTCGGGATTGTTGATGTTCCCGGCCAGGGCAATTTTCTTGTCCGCTTTGGCCAGGGCTTCGCCGGCGTCGTTGGCGCTTTCGAAGTGGTAGACGTCGACTCCGCTTTCGGCGAAAAGATCCATCCTGTCCAGAGTCCGGCCGCAGACGTGCAGAATCACCGGACCGTTAATGAGGGGGAACATTCGCTTGTGGATCGGGAGGAGAAGATCCCGGTAATGGTAGGGTCCGACCAGATTGCCCGTGGCGTGATCGGCCACCACCACCGCATCGGCTCCGGCTCGGAACTGAGCGTTGGCGAAGGCGACGGTCACCGGAACCAGAGACTCGACCATTTTTGTCACCAGATCGTATTTCTTTTTGCCCACGGCCGTCAGAAATCTTTGGGTGCCGACCATGTGATAAGAAAGGGTCCACGGGCCCATGACTTTGCCGATGATCGTCGCCTGGCCTCCGACAGTGCGGCGGAGAATTTCCAGCGCCCTTAGCACCACGGCCAGAGAGGGCTTTTCCAAAATGTCGTTCGGGATGACCACGTCGCCGAAATCCTGATAGGGGAAGGATTTTCCGTCCGGCATCATGTTCGGGGAGCCCCAATCCATGTCCACGTCGAAGGCGGCTGATTCCTGATGGACGGAATAGGCCGGCATGACCGAATCGAAGCCCAGAAGTTCGTGCCCGGCCAGGGCCAGACGGGCCATGGCTTCAGGGTTCAAATGGGCCTCCGGAAAAAAGGCCTCGCTCTTTTCCATCAATTCCTGACAGGCGATGGAAGTTGGGGTGATCGCCGCCGGTCTGTCGCCCAGACGGCCTCCATATATGTAGGACATGACCAGATTGTGAGGAGTTGATTTCATGATGTTTTGGGCTCACAATTCCCTGTTTGAAAGTTTGCGGTCAAAGGAGGGTCGTCCGGCGCGGAAGCGAAGGAAAAGAGCGGCCGAGCTGTCTCGGCCGAGCCGGGCGACGACGGTTTTAGCCAAAAAAGGCGGCGAAAGAACGCTCTTCCTCAGGCGTCCAGTTGGAGCAGGCTGGTCAAGCCGGCATGTTCGGGGAAATGGGTCTCGATGTTGGAAGAGACGTCGTGGATATGCTTGATCATGGTCTTTTCCGCTTTTTCCATGTTCCGATCGGAAATGTGCTTCAGTATGGCGCAGTGAAAATTGAAGGCTCTGGAGGCGGAGGTGTTGAGATTGATGACCACCTCGGTGATGAACTGGCTCAAGCCGTCGAGGATGATGCCTAAAAACTGCAACAAGACCGTGTTCCGGCCGCTTTCTATGATGGCCCGATGGAATTCGACGTCCAGCTTGGAAAACAAGGCCAGTTCGTCGGCGGCCAGAGCCTCGCCTTGGCCCATGAGAATCTGGTTCAGTTTTTTGACGTCCTCGTCGGTCGCCCGCTGAACGGCCAGTTTGATGGCCGCCCGCTCCAAATAAAGCCTGGCCTCCAGAAATTCCCGGACGTTTATGTGCTGCAGGAAGTAATACTGCCCGAGGCTGGAGAGCATCTCGGAAGCCGAATTGTTGCTGATGATCGTGCCCACCCCGGGCTTGGCGGTGATGAACCCTAGAACCGTCAGCTTGTTGATGGCCTCGCGGATGGTCGAGCGGCTGACGCCGAATTCCTCGGCCATGGCGTCCTGAGTCGGCAATCTGTGCCCGTCCGGCATCTTTCCGGCAGAGATCTGCTCGAAGAGATAATTGAAGACTTCGTCGACGGCGGACAGTTTTTTGATGGGTTTGAGCATGTCGGCGGCTGAACCTGCTTCATTTTAGTAGATATAACGGCAGCTGATGCCAGACGGTCACCAAGACCAGAACCGCGAAGGTTATTATCAAGAAAGGCAAGGTCGCCTTGTAGATCTGCATCATCGTGACTTCCGGGGGCGTGATGCTCTTCATGTAGAACGACGACGGGGCGAAGGGCGGCGACAGATAAGAGACCTGCATGTTCATGCAGTACAAGACGCCGAACCAGACCGGATTGAGCTCGAAGGACAGTATGACGGGCAGAAAGATGGGAATGGTCAGAAACAGGATGCCCATCCAGTCCAAAAAGCAGCCCAAAAATATCCAGATTATGTTGATTAGAATCAAAGTGCCCCAGACTCCCAGATCCAGGCCGATTATGGTGTCCCGGACGAACTGCGTTCCCCCGGCCAGGGTGTAGGCTCCGATGACCGTCTGGGCTCCGAAGAAAATCCAGGATAGCATACAACTGACCTTAACCGTCTCCAAACATGATTCCCACAAGAGTTTGAGGGTCAGAGTCTTCTTTATGATCGAGGCGACGAGAACCAGAACGACGCCGACGCCGGCCGCTTCGTTGGGGGTGGCCCAGCCGAAATAGATGGAGCCCAGAACCCCGAAGGTGATCAGAAGAGGCAAGGCCAAAGATTTGAGGACGGCGAACCTGGCCTTCCAGGGCAGGTTGCGCATCTCTTCCGGAGGCAGAGGCGCCGCTTCCGGATGACGGCGGCAGTGGATGACGACGAAAGTGATGTAGCCGGCCGCCAGAATCAGTCCGGGGAGGATGCCGGCCGTGAAGAGTTGGGCCACCGACACGCTGGCGGTCATGCCGTAGACGATGAAGACCACCGAAGGCGGAATGAGGGTGGCCAGCCCTCCGCCGGCGGCCAAAGTTCCAAGACTCAAGACGTTGTCGTATCTATTTTTGAGCATATGAGGCAGGGCGATCATGCCCAGAGTGACTATTTCGGCCCCGACGACGCCGACCATGGCCGCCATGACTATGTTGGCGAAGATGGTGCCGATGGCCAGACCGCCCCTTAAGCCTCCGGCCCAGATGTAGGCGGCTTTGAAGAGGTTTTCGGCCACGCCGCTGCGTTGGAGAATGCTGGCCATCATGACGAACAGAGGGACGGCCATGAGAGTGGAGCTTTGGGTCATGTCGAAGACCCGGTTGACGAAGCTTCTGATCGGCCCCAGATTGTCGAATTGGATCAGACAGATGATCACCGCCGTGGCCCCTAGACTCCAGGAAAGTGGCTGGCCCATGATCAGCATCAGGATCAGAGAGGCGACCAGGATTAGGCTGAGATATTCGATGCTCATAGTTCTTTTCCTGTGATGGCCATGTGCAGATCTTCGATGAGTTTGGCTACGGATTGCAGGATGACCAGGATGAATCCGACGAAGAGAAGAATCTTCATGGGCCAGACCATGGGGTTCCAGGCCGTGTAGCTGTGTTCGTTCAGCTTGATGGATTGCATCATGTAAGGGTAGATGACTCTGATCATCACGCCGATGTAAAGGGCCAGGAAGCAGAAGTTGAAGCAGTCCAGAACGGCTCGGCCCCTTTTGGAGAATTTTGAGTAAATTATGTCGACCCTGACGTGGGCGTCGTTTTTGACGTTCAGAGCGCCGCCCAAAAGATAGCAGGCTCCGCAGAGCATCGCCGTCGTCTCCGAAACCCACAAGGTCGGCCGATTGAAGAACTGGCGCATGATGATCTCGTAAAAGATGATGACGCCGGCTATGAACGGAAGGGGAGCCCCGATGGAGCCGCAAATTTTGGAGATTTTGGCGATTATTTTGATGACGGACTTCACGGAAAACACCTCCTGAAAGCGAAAAGACCGTTTTGGCCTCGCGCTTTCATAAAAGGGCATTTTGGCGGAAAACGAAGCTGGCGCGGCTGGCCGCCTTCTGGGGTTTTGAACCGCGCCTTTTGTCGAGAGTCGGAGGACAGCCTGATCGGCGACCGCTTTTGGCCGGCAGGTCCGGTTTGGACAGGCAGGTCAGGTTTTGATCCGGCAAGTCCGGTTTTAGCCGACAAGTTCGGTTTGGATCGGTCGGTCAGTCGCCTCCGGTCGTCCTTCGGCTCTCGACTTTTTTTTGGCGCCTCTGTCTTGGCCCTGGCGAAGAGGCCCCTTAAGACTTCAGCGGGCCCCTGAGGGACGCGTCCTGGCGAAGGCGGGCTACTTTATGCGGCCAAGTTCCCGGAGCCAGGCTTCTTGCGATTCGATCACTTCCTTGCAGTCGGCGTTGAGGGTCTTCCAGTTTTCCCAAACCGACATGGCCAATTCGCGAGCTTTGGCTTTTTCCTCTTCGGTCCAGGTGATGACGGTCACTTTGGAGCCGGGCTCGCGGCTTTTGGACACGAATTCTATGTCGGCGATGACGATGGTTTCGATGGAGTCCCAGCACCAGCGGCGGACGGCCGTTTCGACTATGGCCTTAAGATCGGGCGACAGCTTGTTCCATTCGTCGATGTTGACCGTGAAGTCGCCGATGGGCATGGAATGGAAGCCCGGGTAGACGGCGTAGTCCACGCCGTTGAGCTCGTAGAGGCCCAGAGAGTTGTTGACGCCGACCGTGCTCCAGTCGCAAGCGTCGATGACGCCCTTATCCAAGGCCGGGAATATTTCGTTGCCGGGCAGCTGAATGACCGAAGCCCCGGCTTTGGCCATCATTTCCGCCTGCATGCCTTGAGAAAGACGGATCTTCAAGCCCTTGAAGTCTTCGATGCTTCTCAGCGGCTTGCGGCTCGGCCAGGATTCGACTCCCCAGAACATGGCCCCGACGGTGTAGCCGTTGAAGGGGGCGTAGAGTTTTCTCATCAATTCGAGCCCGCCTTTGTAGTGCAGCCAGGTGTCCAGCTCCCAAGGATGCTCGTAAGCGAAAATCAGATCGCTGATGGCCGCGAAGGCTGGATTTTTGGGCGCCCCGTAGCCGGGCCAAACGTGGATGACTTGCAAAACGTTGTTTTGCAGGGCGTCCAAAGTTTCGTTTTGGGGGACGATGGCGCCGCTGGCGTATGGTTCGATGATCAAGCGACCGTTGCTCATGACTTTGATGTTTTCGCAAAGGTCTTCGAACGTTTTTTGGGGGATCTCGCCGGCGTTCCAGAGCGTCTGAGCTTTCCAGACGATGGGGGCGGGGTCGTCGGCCGAGGCGGGCAGGCTCAAGAAAACGCTTACGCAAACGGCTAGGAGGATCAGAAAGAGGTTTCTCATTTTTGTTGGCTCCTGAAAAGGTGGTGGAAAAGGCAAGGGGGCCTCGCTTTGTCGGCTATCGACGCGAGACCTTCCTCATTTTCAGCGACTGAGAAATCAATCGACTTGGACGCGTCGGACTTTTGGGGAGCCTCTGGTCGCAGGTCGGATTGAAAATATGAGAAAAAGGCGTTTTGGACTGGCCGCATGTCTGAAGCCAGGTCGGAAAACTGTCGATTCCGCCTTGTTGAGCGGCCAAAGCTCGTCTAGCTTTGGCTTCGCCGTCGTCAATGATCCTAAATGACCAATTTGTAACGGCGGAAATCATAAATAAATATGATAATCAGATTTATGTCAATTGACTGTTTCTCCGCCGGCCAAGCCTTGTTCGCTTCAAGTCTTGTTTTTTCAGATCCGAAGCTATGTTGCGGAATGCTTTGGCTCTAGGAGAAAAGAAGATTCTTCGGTTTTTTTGTCATAATTCGCTGACGCGTCCTAAAGCCTCCACGTTGCCGGACGGAACCTCGCGGTCGCGGTTTGGGAGAGCTGGCCTTCGGGCATATCCCAATTACATCGGTTAAACCTGTAATTTATTGAATAAACTTTAAATTAAATAACTTATAAACAGTATTTAAAATAGATATATATTATAAATACATGTTAATATATTAAAAATATTGATATTTAGACAATTTTAGACACTATTGTCAAATTAAGGCTTGAAAAGGTGAAGCCGAAGGATTTGTAAATCTGTATGATAATCAGATTATCATACATTCGGAAAATCGTCAAGGTTTTATAACAGTCGGCCAGAAAAATAAACCTTTGATTTTGGCTGCTTTTTCCTGAAAAGACGTTTTCCTCCCGCCAGAGAGACGGAAAAAGGGCCTAGGACGGGAAATCAAACAGGCGGAGTTCGGTTCAGAGCGACAAGGCGGAACCGGTCTAGCCAAAGGCCGCCTCTTTGCGACTGGCGGCTTTTGGGAGGAAGCGAGGCCGGAGGTCGGTCAATCGGTCAATCGGCCGATTTTTCGTTGGAGCCGGGTCGACGAGAGAAGCCCGTCGCCGGTCCTTTCGTCTTTTCCTTGGCCGTCGGCTTAAGCTGTCCCCCTTTTTCGGCATCGGCGAAATTTTGCCCGTCCGACCGCCAATTAGCCTTTCGCTAGTCGGACGGATTGCCAAAGATGAGCAAATGTGGCATAGTGATGCGAAATCGACGCGTCCGCTTCCTTTTCATCCTGGCCTGGCGGCGAAGATTTGCCAGGACAGCGATTGACGGCTCCGAAGGAAACGCCTTTTTGGAGACGAATCTTTTGCGGCGGCCATCGGCCCTGATTTTCCCTAAAGGGGCGACAGGGTCGGCTGGGTTGTCGTCTTTCGATAAGCTCATCAACTCCTTTTTTTGTTTTGGTTTCGCCTTGGTTCAGTTTTTAGTTTCGGTTCCGTTTTGTTCCGCCGTTCCGCCGGTGTCCCAAGATGTCCCTTGCGCCTCTTGGCCCAGCTCGAGGGCGAAGGTTTTTGTCGCCAAAAATGGGATCTTGGGCCTTGTCTTTGGTTAGGCCAGAGGCGCCAAAAAAAAAGCGGACGCGTTCGACGAAAAGCTCGGTCGAGTCTTTTTGAAGAAAAGAACCTATTTTGTCTCCATTTTTGGCCAACGGTTTCGCCGGACGCCGAAAAACAGGCGAGCTTTGAGGCAGTCGCCAAAAAGCCAGACCGTCCGACGCTCATATCGAAGCAATCTTGGCCGAAGACCATATTTTTTTGACGACGTCAGCCCGAGACGCTTCCGGAAAGGGTTCGTCCCCTCGAAGAAATAGAACCCGCTTCGAAAAAAGAAGCTTTTGGGACAGCGGGGAAAATGACCCGTTCGCGGGCTCGACCATAATAAAAGGATCTGACGGACTCGTTTGTTTGGACGATTCCGCCACAGTTGCCGCTCCAGCGTTTCTCCCACAGGAGATTGGGATATGGATGACTGGCTCAACCTCATGGACAACGATTCTCGCGGTCGCAAGTCTTGGCGCGGCCCGCTTTTCATTGTGGTTTGTCTTTTGTTGATCGCTTTGGCTTTTTTTTTGCTCTATAAAGTCGGTCGGAGCAAATTGGAAAACATGAAGCCGGCGGCCAGCAGCTCCGAAGCCTATCTGGCGCGGACGGCGCCGCTTGGAGACGCCTCGGCGAGGACAAACATCGTTTAGTCAACCAGCGTCGACGATAAAGTCGATTAGCGTATAGCCGCTTTTGGTCATAACTTTGGAGGTGAGAACAGCGATGTCTTCTGGAGTTGGAAGGTTGAAGTTCGCCAATAAGAAAAAGAGTCGCAGGCCTGTCTGGTTCATAGTCCTCATTTTGTTGGCGGCCATAGGCTATTTTGGGTACGATTATTGGAAAAAAGGGAGCGTGGAGATTCCAAATCCCATCGCCGTCATATCCGAGACTGTTTCCAGCCTCGCGGAAGAGCCGCCGCCGCCTTCTCCGGCTCCAACCGTGTCGGCCGGGGCCGCTTTTCCTCCTCCGGTTCAAGAAGCGTCGGTCGGCGAATCGTCGGTCAGGAAAATTTTGGATCGGGTTTTGACCTCGTGGGTGGCGGCTTTGGTCAAGGAAGATTTCTCCGAATTTCACCAAATATTGTCCTACTCCTGGCAACTTAAAGATAGTCCCGCCCAACTCCTGACCTCTTTCAGCGCTCTTCTCCCTTTCAAGGAAAACCTCATGCTTTTTCCGTCTCGGGGCAAACTTGTCCTTCTGGAATCGAGGCAGTACACCGTGGAGGGACTGAACGTGGCCGAAGGCGTTTCCTACATCAGAGACAACGTCGGTCCGGAGAGCCCCTGGATGGTCAGAGGCGAGTGGCGGGTCAACAAGACCGCCTTGGGTTTCACCCTGGTCTTGAACTTGGAGGACGGGCAGTGGCGGCCGTCCGGGCTGGGCGTGGAGATCTTCAACTGAGGATTGGCTGCGGATGCGCCCGGCAATCGTTCTTTTCTGGCCATGCCGAAAGTTTCCGGCTTTTGGCGCTGAGGTCAGCTCCGGCTGCGCCGGAGCGTCCTTCGTTCCCAAGGACGGCTGGAGAAAAAAAAGAAAACTCCCGTCTTCGAGCCCATTGGACTCCGGCGGGAGTTTTTGTTCTTTCCCTTTGGCGATCGGCCAGTCGGCCTTTATTGGCCGACGGGAACATAAAATACGGTTAAGTTTATGGCTCTTTCTCTGCCCAAGAAGATTTTCGCGAAATTCGCGACGGCCTGTTTCTGTCTTCTCCTTTTGACTGCTCCGGCCTGCGGGGAAGGTTTTTTGGAGCCGTCCGAAATTCCGGACAGTTTCGCCTTCCTGCCGCCGCCTCCTCAAGCGGGCAGTCCGGAATATGTCCGGGACATGAGCGTCTTCTGGCTCACCCGGGCGGAGGTCGGCTCGCCGCGTTGGCAAGAGGCCGCCTTTGACGCCGATATCGACGACAACTGGCCGGAGTTTTTCGCCGAGTCTTTCGGCCTGACCATCTCCCGCCGTTTGACTCCCGCCACCTGGGAATTGTTGCTGAGGCTGCAGAAAGACGCGGACGCGACGGCCAAATCGGCGAAAGTCGCTTACGGCCGAGTCCGACCTTTCGTCTTGTTCAATCAGCCCGCCGGCTCCACCTGCGCGCCCGGACAGGAAAAGTTTTTGCGCCATAACGGCAGTTATCCGTCCGGCCACTCCGTCTTAGGCTGGAGCATGGCTCTCCTTTTGGCCGAGATTTCGCCCGAGAGGCAGGAACCCGTCATTTCCCGGGGGTTGGACTACGGCTTTTCGCGAGTCGTTTGCGGGGTTCATTGGGTCAGCGACGTCGAGGCCGGTCGAACCGCCGCCGCCGCTTTGGTGATCCGGCTTCACGGCGACCCTGAATTTGCGGCGCTCTTGGACAAGGCCAAGGCCGAAATCAGTCTCCTTAGGGCTCGCTGAGGCGAAACTAAATTTCCGCCTTTCCCCATGTTTCTCCGTCATGGCCGCGAAAAACCGGTCTAAAAAGGTTTTGGCGACAGGCGAAGGGCCGCTCGTCAGCGAAAATGTTCCTTTGACGACATGAAGACGTTATTTGGAGTTGGCCGGCGGCCGCAAAAAAAAGACGCCAAAAAGCGGCTAAACAAAAACAAAAAAATAGGCCAATCAAAGCTGATTGGCCTATTTTTTTTGTTTCGCGCTTTTTTGGAGCCAAATCGGCCGAGGGCTTTCAGGGCGAAAGCGTCGGACGCTTCTCCGGTTCGTTCGCCGGAGAGAGCCGTCAGGGCGTCGTCCGAGGCTGAAACGGGGTTCAGCCTCGGCCGGAAGCCGGGGGGCTGCGCTCGAACGACGCGGAAGACTCAGCTCGGCGAATGATTGGCTTGAAGGGTTTGATAGGCGGCCAGATCCAAAAGACCGTGACCGGAGAGAGTGAAGACCAGGCAACCGGGCCGGCCTTGTTTTTCCAGTTCGAGGGCGGTCAGACAGGTCTGGGCCAGGGCGTGGGCCGATTCCGGGGCCGGGACGATGAGCTCCGACCTGTACAGAAGCTGGGCGTATTTGAAGCAGTCGGCGGCGCTGACCGCCGTCGCTTCGATGACTTTGGACTTCAAAAGAGAGCTGACGATGGGGGAAGCTCCATGATAGCGCAGTCCGCCAGCGTGGATGGCCGGCGGCTGAAAGTCGGCTCCCAGGCTGTACATGGGCATGAGCGGCGTGAATCCGGCCGTGTCGCCGACGTCATAGGTGAATTTTCCGCCCGTCAAGGTGGGGCAGGACTCCGGCTCCACGGCGATGGCGGTGATCTTGTCTTTGCCGCCCAGGATGTCCTCGACGTATGGGGCGACCAGGCCGCCGAAGTTGGAGCCTCCGCCGTGGCAGGCGATGAGGTAGTCCGGCTTTTCGCCTATCAAGGCCAGCTGTTTTTTCACTTCCTGACCAATGACGGTCTGATGGAGGATGACGTGGTTCAAAACGCTCCCCAGAACGTAATTGGTGTCCGGACGAGAAACCGCTTCCTCCACGGCTTCGCTGATGGCCAGACCTAGAGTGCCCATGGCTTCGGGGTTTTCTTTGAGCGCCTTGCGGCCGGCTTCCGTGATGGAGCTCGGGCTGGCCAGAACCTCGGCGCCCATGAAGTTCATCAATATCTTGCGGTATGGCTTTTGTTCCAAGCTGATTTTGACCATGAAGACCCTGGCCTGGATGCCGAACTGCTTGGCGGCTATGGCCAAAGCCGTGCCCCATTGCCCGGCCCCCGTCTCCGTGGTCAATCTGGTTATGCCGGCTTCCTTGTTGAAATAGGCCTGAGCCATGGCCGTGTTGCTCTTGTGGCTGCCCGAGGGGGAGACTGATTCGTCCTTGAAGTATATTCTGGAAGAGACCCCCAAAGCGTTTTCCAGCCGTTTGGCCCTGACCAGAGGAGTTGGCCTCCAGATGGACAACGCGTCCCGAACAGGATCGGGGATCTGATGCAGTCTTTGATCGCTGACCTCCTGTTCGATGAGGATTTGAGGGAAGATGGCCGACAGATCCGAAGGAGACACGGGTTTGCGGTCAGCGTTGAGGTATGGGCCCATGGGTTCAGGCAAATCAGGCAAGACGTTGTACCAGAATTTGGGCAATTCGCTTTTGGGCAAAAGAATTTTGTTTTCGAAAAGAGACATGACTTCCTCTGAGGCCGCGAAAATGGCGACACCGTTGACGAGATATGGGGCCGAGGTTCCTCCCGAGGTTCCCCCCGAGGTTCCTTAGAACCGATCCTTTTCGGGAGCGGCAGTAGGCCCGGCTTTTAGAAAATCTGCCAAAATGAGGGAGGCGGCTGACGGCAGATCGTCGGCCACGATCGTCCCTCTGGGGACATTGTCTTGCTCGGCCAGGCCGTAACCGGTCTTGACCAGGATTGACTTCTTCGCGCCGGCCGCCTGACCGGCCAGGACGTCCAGGCTCTTGTCTCCGACCATGTAGGACGAAGAAACGTCCAAGCCCAGATCCAAGCTCGCCTGAATGATGAGGCCGGGCGAAGGCTTGCGGCATCGGCAGCCCTCATCCGGAAGATGGGGGCAGAAATACCAGCCGTCCATGGTCAGATCCGCCATTTTTTTCAAATCTTCGTCGATCAGCCGGTGCAGCTCGATGACGTCCCGACTTGAGTAAATGCCCCTGGCCACTCCGGATTGATTCGTCGTCACCACCAGAGCCAGACCGGCTTTTTTCAGCCTCGCCAGGGCTTCGGGAACCCCTTTGATGAAGACGAAATCTTCGTGCTTGTGCAGATAGCCGACATCTTCGTTGACGGTTCCGTCGCGATCCAAAAAGACGGCCGGGCGCCTTTTCGGGGGCGCGACTTCCGCTCGATTAGGCTCGGCAGGACGATCCCCCGAGTTCGAACTCATTTGCCCAGAACTTTGGCGGCGATGATTTTGCCCACTTCCTCGACGCTTCCGGTTCCGCCAATCTCCATAGGCAAGGACTGTCCCTCGGACAGAAAAGTTTCGACGGCTTTGGAAATGGCCAGCCCGGCCTCGTTTTCGCCCAAATGCTCCAACATCATGGCCCCGGAGAGGATGGCCGCCAGAGGGTTGGCTCGGCCGGTGCCGGCGATGTCCGGGGCGGATCCGTGGACGGGCTCGAACATGCACAGCCCGTCGCCGACGTTGGCGGAGGGGGCCAGGCCCAGCCCGCCGATCAGAGAAGAAGCCAGATCGCTGACGATGTCTCCGAAGAGGTTGGGGCAGAGGATCACGCCGAAATCCAAGGGGGCGCGAGGCAGCTGATAACACAGATTGTCGATGTTCATTCTGGTCAGGGCTATTTTGGGAAAATCCTTGGCGATGAGGTGGATCTTTTCTTCCCAAAAGCCGTAAAGCTGGGGGACGGCGTTGGCTTTGCTGGCCAGATGGAGCTTTTTTTCGCTCCGCTTTTCCGCGAATTCGAAGGCTCGCCGGGCGATTCTGGCCACCGAAGGCGCGGTGAGCAGCCCTATGGCCACGGCGGCTTCCTTGTCGGGCTCAATTTTCAGATCGATCGCTCCGGCGAGGTTGTATTTGCTGCGTTTCACTTTGACGGGAAAAGACAAACGTCCTTGGCCTCGGCCGCCAAGCCCCATGTAGAAATCTTCGGTGTTTTCTCTGACGACCAGAATGTCCAGAGACTTCCCTTCGGGGATGGTGTTGATGGGGACTTTGACGTTGGGGAATGTTTTGGCGGGACGGAGATTCATGTACAGATCGAAGTGAAAGCGCAGAGCCAGCAGAAGTTCCTGTTCCAGAGGCCCCATGGGCACTCTCGGGTCGCCGACCGCACCGAGAAACAAGGCTTTGGCCGCCGCAATCTGGTTGAAGGCGTCAGCCGGCAGGATTTCTCCTGTATTTAGATAGTAATTGGCTCCGTAAGGCAGAATATTTAGCTTTAGGCCGAATCCGAAACGTTCGGAGGCCGCTCTCATCACCTCGAGAGCCTGGTGAACGACTTCGGGGCCGATGCCGTCTCCGGGGATGACCGCAATGTCATAGTCCATGAAAGTTACCTCGGCTTGAAACGCCTTACGGACAAAAAAACTGCCAGCCAAGTTCTGTCTGACAGTCTGCCGCAAGGAATAGAAAAAAACTAACGGGCGACATGGACCTTGAACCAGGGCAAGACCCTAGTTTCTCTAACTGAACAGGATCTATATTAGATAGAAACTGAACAGAAAAATCTAAAAAGCAGGCAAAAGCCGTCAAATTCTGATAATTTTAGTAGACATCGACTTCACTGTCAAGCTGAATCGCGGCTAAGCGCCGGAGTGAGAGTCCCGGGACATCGGTTTGGTTTTCGTCTGGCCGGCTATTGGACGACAATTGCTGAAAGATTAAAGCGCTTTGCCAGTTTTCGTCGGCGATCAAGACCAAAAAAGGCGGTCGAAGACGCCGTTTCGGGAATTTCGGCCAAAAAAGGCGCGAATGTCGTGGGAGACGAACTGGCCCAGGTCGAGGCGCGTCGCGGCGCGGTTGGCAAAAATCTCCGGCCGCGCTCGTCGAAGAGCTTTTCGAAGAGCTTGGAAACGAACGGAAAAGTCGATTTTGGCGCCAATTATAAAATCTCGGTTTTTTTGGTAACATTGGATTTGTCCATTCGCTTTTGCCTGTCGATCCTGCGATAGGGCCGGAAACGTTTTTCGCCAAAAAAAGCGGCCGAGGAAAAAGGAGGCCTATATGACCGATTGGGAACTGGTCGACAAGACCATCAAAAATGAGCCGACGGAAAGAGCTCCAGTCGGTTTTTGGAGTCATTTTCTGGATGAGGCCGAAACTGGAGACGCGAGCCTTGACGAGAGCTTGGCGGCCAAAAACGTGGAAGGCCATCGGAAGCGCATAGCCGAATGCCAGCCGGATCTGGTCAAAATCATGAGCGACGGCTTTTTCCATTACCCTGTCCCTGGAGGAGCCGAATCTTTGACTAGCCTGGAGTCCTTGAACTCCGTCGAAGTCCTCGCCGGCGATCACCTTTGGATCAGGGCTCAAGTGGAGCTGGTCAAAGCCGTCCGATCCATGAAAAAAGACACGTTCTATTTCTACAACGTTTTCAGCCCGGCCACGACGTTGCGCTTTATGCTAGGTCGTCCGCGCTTCACGCGGCTGCTCAAGGAAGAGCCCAATAAGGTCAAAGCCGTTTTGGACAGGATGGCCATGGGGCTGGAAGCCTTGTCGAAGGCCGTGATCGTCGAAGGCGGGGCGGACGGGCTCTATCTGTCGGTTCAGAATCCCGACGTGACCGTCTTCAGCGACGATTTTTACCGACGATGGTTGGCTGCCGGGGAATTGTACCTCCTGGCGAGCTCCAATCAGGTCGGCGGGAGAAGCATCCTCCACATCTGCGGCTACGGCGGCGTTCGCAACAATCTGGCTTGCTTTTCCGATTATCCGGCCTCCATTTTCAGCTGGGCCGTCAACGTCGAAGGCGTCAGTCTCGGGGAAGGGCGGCGGATTTTCGGCGGAAAAGCCGTCTTGGGCGGCTTTCCCAACGTGGACGGCTCCATTCTGCAGACGGGCGACAAACCGGCCATAGCCGACTTCACCCGGAAACTTTTGGCCGAAGCCGGTCCGACGGGGGTCATCGTCGGGGCCGATTGCACCATCCCTCCCCATACGCCCATAGAGAGCCTGGAGTGGGTCAGGGAAGCCGCCTGGCGAAATGCAGGCCGAACTGAATGAGACGTTTCAGCCGCGCGCCGCGCGAAAAAAAACCCAGGGTTTTTGCCCCCGGGGGGTTCTTTCGTTGGCCGGAGGCTCGCCTCGCAGAAAGGCGGTCGACTGACGGACGGAACGAAAAGGACGGCGGCGAAACGAACTTGCGCGTCTAAATGCAATACTGTAAACTTAAGATGATGAAAGAATGGAAGGATTGTTTGCAAAAATGAGCTTGCCAGGGGCGAAACGCCGCAGAAGCGCGGGAAAACCGAATTCAAGGGCGGTGAAACGAAAGATGTCCAATTTCCCCGCCCGGAAAAAGTGCATGACGCTAAACCAAAAGGCGCGCATTATCCGTCGATGAGGCCAGGAACAACCAATCCCCGGCTCAAGTTAACGGCATTGATGCTAGATGACTAGAAAAGTGGTGATAATCCGGCTCGTTCAGAGTATGCTAATAGAGCAAGTATGGATTGCTGAAATACCTTAACAGTTAAAGAAGGTTATCGCAAGATTAACAATATGCTTGAAAACACGCGAAAAGTATAACCAAAGGACTGATTGCCCTGCCCAGAGACAGGCGCGAAGTTTTAGGCGTGGACGCGGGCGACCGCGTGACGCCG
>JAIRTO010000309.1 GCA_031254895.1 Deltaproteobacteria bacterium | reverse complement strand
CGTCGACGGCGCCCATGTGGGCGACTACGAAACCATGTACCGCCGTTGCGCGGATCCCTGGCGCATAGAAGAACTGGGGCTCCGTCTTGACATGCGGGCGGCGCTCCTCTTGGTCGACGAAGCTCTGTCCAGCGGCGGCGGCGCCGCCGGACAAGCTCTGTCCGTTTTGGACGCCGGCTGCGGAGCCGGTTTGTTGTCGACCGAATTGGCTCGCCTCCTGATTCGTCAAAACCCCGGCTCGGTTCTGACCCTGGCGGACATTTCGCCCACCGCCGTCCGGCTGGCCGAAGAAAGGCTCGCCAAATTTCTGGCGGAAACGCGAAAGGACAATAACGATCCGAAGGACGAGGACAAGAACAAGCCGAAGGACAAAAACGAGCCAAACGACCTTATCGTGCGGGGACTCTCTTTCGATTTGAGAAAACTGGGCGATCCGGCTCTCCCCCTTCCGGACGGCGGCTTTTCTTTGATTTTGGCCGCTCAGGTCCTCTGGGGCCTGATCGAAAACCTGGACGGCCTGTTTCCGTCTTTGCGGCAAAAACTTGTCCCCGGAGGCAGTCTGGTCATGAGCCAGCATTTCCCTGAACCCTCTCGCCAAAGCTACGCCCCGGAGGTGGACGCGAGCGCCGTCGCCGCCTTGGCCGCCAAAGCCGGCTTCGAACTGGTGCACACTCTGGAGACCGACAGAGGTCTGAACAGCCATTGGGCCGCTCTGTGGACATGCGTCTGACCCCCATCTGCCGCTGGTGCGGCCAGGGCCCCCTACGCCCTCGCTACTCTTTCGCCGCCAGCGGCCTGGCGGCGGAGCTGGGCTGCGGACCCTTTCACCTCCACGCTTGTCAGGCCTGCGGCGCTTGGCAGGTCAATCCCCATCCCGGACCGGAAGCGGCCAAGAAATTCTTCGCCAGCCCGGAGCGGTGGCAGACCTCCCTCGACCCGGACAATCGACCGGTCAGCCCTCTAGAGAGGGCCGAAAGCCGGCGGCAAGAATACTGGCAGTACGCCAAAGCCTTGCAAAAATGGCTCCCGGAGTCCGGCGCCGTCATGGACGTCGGGGCCGGCGTCGGCCTATTGCTGTCCCTTCTGGGCGACTGCGGCCGCACCAAAGTGGCCGTGGAACCGAACGGCTTCGCCGCCGATAAAGCCGCCGATCGCGGCTTGGTCGTCCTGCGGAGCTGGGCGGAAGACTTGGCCGCGCCCAAAAGTCCCTTGGCCGCTCTCATCATGAACCAGACTCTGGATCATCTCCCCCGGCCGGACATCTTTCTGACCCAAGCCCGGAACTGGCTGGCTCCGGGAGGACTCCTGCTTCTGGGGGGCCTCATTAACCCCTCTTGCCTGATGGCCAGGATACACGGCCCTTCCTTCAGACTGTTCCATCCCTTTCATCAGGTCTACCCGACCCCGAAAGCCGTGGACAAGGTTCTGGCGCCTTACGGGTTCGAACTTGTCGCCCTCTGGAGACCCTATTTCAGGACGCCCTACGGCTCCGCGTCCAAATTCGCCGAAGCTTTGGGCCAGACGTTTCTAAAACTCGTCCATCTAGCCCCTGACCAACCTTCCCGGGCTTTCCCCGGCAACACCGTCACCTATCTCTACCGAAAAAAAATCCTCTACCGGACGATCAAAGTGAAGGAGCCGGCCCACAGCTCCATATAAGAAGCCTATGAGGCCTATGAAGCCCATGAGGCCTTGAAGCCATAAGACGCCGAAGCGGCGGACCAACTCCCGAACTTCAAAAAATCGAACCGATGGCTTCAGCCTTTTTAGGCGATAACGGACTATACGGGCGAAAAGCTTTTCGCGGCCAAATCCTTTTTTTAGCGCATATAAAGGAAAACTCCAATGTTTAAATTCATGGACGGTCGGTCGGCTCTTTACCTTCCCGGGGAGCCCCAGACGACTTCAGTGCAGGACGAGTTCATTTTCGCCGGTCAAATCTTCAATCCCGGCCAAGACGCGGATCTCGCGGAGCTAATGGGCAGATTGGCTCGCGATCCGTCTCTGTTGAACGATTACGAAGCGGATCTTTCCTTGATTGTCCCGAATCAAAACCGTCTGGTTTTGATTCGGGACGCCTGCGGCCTGACCCCGCTGTTTTACGCCCGCCATGGCGACGGCTGGGCCGCCGCCTTCGATTTGGCGTCTCTGTTTAAGGTTATGGGTCGGCGACCGGCGATGGACGAGGCCACTTTTTTCGATTTTGTCGGCACCCATTACCGCCACATCTTTCGCGACCCCGGACGAACCTTCCACAGCGGGGTCAGGCAAGTTCCGGCCGGCCATTATGTCGTGCTGGACGAAAACGGCCTCCGAAACGACCCCAAAGAACTCCGCTGGCATAACTTGCCTTTTCTGCAAGAGGCGGCGGATCTTTCGCCGCAAGCGGCCTCGGAGCGCTACGTGGAGCTCTTGGCCGAAAACGTCCGTCTGAGACTGGCGGCTCTGAAGGGTCAAAACTGCGCCTTCACCGTTTCCTCCGGCCTGGACAGCTCCACGGTGGCGGCCTTGGCCGCCAGAGAATTGCGGGAGCCGGTGGACTGCTGGTTCATGGCCTATAAAGACCAGTCGGGCTCTCCCTACGACGAAACGGCCGGGGTCATGGCCCTCATCGAGGCCGTCGGCTGGAAACTGAACCGAGTCGATCTGACGGCCCCCGACCTTCTGGCGGAGACCGAAGCTTTGATGAGGCTGACTTTGGCCCCTGTGGCCACGGTCACTTGGCTGGCCCATTACGTTCTGGCTCGCCGGGCTTTCGAGGCCGGCCATCGACGCCTCTTCTCCGGTCTGGGCGGCGACGAGAGCCTGGCCGGGGAATTCGAGCATTTTTTCGCCTTTTTCGCCGATTTGAAAGCGACGTCCCAAGGGGAGCTTCTAGACAAGGAAACCGCAGCCTGGGCAAGACTCCACGACCACCCGGTCTTCAAAAAGAGCGCCCAAGTCCGGGACGACTGGCTGAATCGAAACGTCGACTTCGCGAACATGACCCTGAAAGTCGACCGGAACCGCTATCTGGCCCACAAGGAGCATTTCAATCCCGAGTGGTGGGAGGAGATGGAAAAGAAAGCTCCTCCCGTGCCCATGCCTCATCCCTACCCTTATTTTCTGTCCAACCGGCTTTATCAGGAAATGACCTACGAGACCACCCCGCCCACCTTGTGGAGCGAAGCCTTGAGCAGTCAAGCCGCCGGAGTCAAGGGCGTCTTTCCCATGGCCAGCCCCAAGCTGCTGGCTCTGGCCCTCTCCTGCCCCGGAACCTTCAAATATGAAAACGGCCTGACCAAAATGCTCCTCCGCCGGGGTCTGACAGGCCTCTTGCCCGACTGCTCGCGTTGGAACCCCGTCAAAACCGGCTTCAACGCCCCGCTGGATCTCTGGCTCAGACAACCGAAACTGGCCGATGACGCGAGCGCTCTTCTTTCCGCCAAACCTTTCGCCGACCTCCATTGGCTGCCCAAAGGCGGGGCGCAAAGGATTGTGGACGAGCATCGGAGCGGCCGAAAAAACCACATGATGCTCCTGTGGCCTTTGCTCAGCACGGCCTTGTTTCTCAAAGTCAACTCCGAATCGGCCAGCGCCTAACAGCGGTCGGAAGCCGGAAAAATGCTCGTCTATTTCAGACGACTAAAAAATGAAAAGGAATAAATTATTTTTTTATGTTTTATTAATCCGTCTTGCCAACATTAGTATTTTATAATTAATTATTAATTACCTGATAATATATAAATAACTGTCATTACAGTCACATAAATTAACAAAATCTTATGCTTAACATTACATTTAAATCATTCTTTTCTCTTTTAGAGCTTTTGTCTTGACAACTATTTTGTCCTGTGTTATTCCTGGCCCATCTGAAAGGCCACTTAGCGAGCCGGAAGCTCTTTCTCCGACCGCTTTCTCCTCCGCGTCGACCGGACAAAAAGCG
>JAIRTO010000288.1 GCA_031254895.1 Deltaproteobacteria bacterium | reverse complement strand
GCCGCGCCTAGCCGGAAAGCGAAGACAAAAATGCGGATAATCTGCCCCAAATGCCTCTCCAGTCTGGCCTACAGCCGACAAGAGAAGCTTCGACAGGACGCCTGGTTAAGATGTCCCTTATGTCAAGAGAGATTCAAGGCTCAAAAACTTGAGCCAAGCGACTTTC
Organism: Deltaproteobacteria bacterium; assembly: GCA_031254895.1. GTDB lineage: Bacteria > Desulfobacterota > Desulfarculia > Adiutricales > Adiutricaceae > JAIRNQ01. The sequence goes on along the minus strand of JAIRTO010000288.1, from coordinate 3,568 downwards.
CGCCCAGCCTTGGCCATGACGGTCGGCGAGAGGCCAGTCGGCTGGAGCGATCGGCCTCTCGCTCTGTCGGTTGGACGGCCATGACTCTGTCGGAGGGCGAAGGAAACGGCCAGCCGAAAAGTTCCGCTCCGCCGCCGTCGATCCCGGCCAAACGCTCGCTGTTCGACGGCCGCCGGGCGGTCTATTTCTTCTCCGGAGCGCTCATTCTTTTCGCCGTCATCGGCGTGTTCCTTCTGTTCAGAGCGGCCGAACTGCCCGCCCGGCCCTCGACGCCAATCCATGCCGCCCAAAATGACGCCGATTACGAAAAAACCCTTCTTCAGCAAGACATGGAGGGTTTGAGGGCTGAAGCCACAAAAATGAGGCAGTTCGAAAAGACGGTGAATTACGCCGGACGGGAAACGAGAATCGTCAAACATTTCCTGGATCTTCTGGCTCCTGGCGGTTGCCGGGACATAAGCGCCATAGAGTTTTGGTCGACCAGAACCAGCGAAACCCTTTTCGCCAGAGCCAAATGCGCCGACGCGGCCGAGAACGACGAAGTTTTGTCGTTCGCTTGGACTGTTGAGGGGGCCTTCGTCACCAGGCCGGGAAGACCAGGCACGGCCAACTTTCCGCCTTAATACAAACCGCCTTAGGGAAAACGACTTGGCCTTTAGTCTCCCTTTTCGGCGAAACCATAAGGAATCATGTCGGCCGAAAGCATGAAATGGCTTTTTGGCTCTCTATTTCGGAGGATTGACGAAGTAGCCCAAAATCTCCCCTTGACGCTAGCCCAAGCGCTTGCTCTGGATCAGCCTTGGAGCCCGCCCGAGAGTTCGCCACTGAAGCTTGCCCAAGCGCCAGCTTTGAAGCCAGCCCAAGATTTCGCCTCTGGAACTCGCCCAAGCGCTTGCCCTGGATCAGCCTTGGAGCCAGGCCAATAGTTCGCCTCTGGAGCTCGTCCAAGCGCCCGCTTTGGAGCCAGCCCAAGATTTCGCCCCTGGAGCCGCCCAAGCGTCCGCTTTGGAGCTCGTCCCCAAAACTCGACGGAACTCGCTCTGGGAGCTCTTCGGAATCTTATTTCTGAAAGATAAAACCTATCCGCCTCGCCGCCGAAAACCGCAATCGTTCGTGGCGGTCTTCTTGGCGTCGTCGGCAGCGCTTTACCGAGAAGACCGAGGCTGACGCTTCGCGGGGTCGTCCTCCCACGGGACGTCCATCAAATCAAGACATTTTCCGTCCCTGCCCTTCCAGCTCTTTCCTCCCAACGGACCGCAAAAATCAGGGCTGTCGACCCACATGTTGCCGATCGATTCCCCCAGACATCTTTTCCATTGAAAACAGTTGCCGCGATTGTATGGATTTGGCCGCGCCGCCAAAAGAATCTCGCCGTCAGTTTGGCGGAGATGGACGGCTCCGTTCGCCGAAAAGAAGACTTCTTCTTCCTGAAGACGGCAAAAGTCCGTTTCCGAGGCGATAGGCAAGAGCCCGGCCGCCAACCTGAGACAAACGAAAAAACCGATGAACATGGCCAAGTCCTTATTAGGCCGCCTATCGGCGGTTCTTCGAAAAGGCGATCACTTTTCGCCTGCTTGACCAAACAGACGACAATAAACAGATAAAAAGGTCATTGCCGGCCCCTGATAGTTTTATCAGCCAGACGAGCTCTCAAACTGGCTCCCAAACCGGCTCTCAAACCGACTCCCAAACCGACTCTCAAACTGGCTCCCAAGCTGGCTCACAAACAGACTCTCAAACGACCCCCCAGATGAACGCTCAAACGAGCCCCCCAAACGAACTCCCAAACAAACTCTCAAACGAGCGTCAAAACGAGCCAAACGGCTCCGCGCCTGTTTTTTTGGCCCCAAGCCGTTTTAGACCATTTAAGCCTTTCGTCCAGTTTCTAACCGGACGGAATTTTGTCTTGTCTCTTTTTGGCCAAGGCGTTTTTTTGGCGTCAAGTTTTTCTTTTTGGCCAACGGCGAGGCTTTCAGAGTTTTTTGGGCCAGAGAAAAAAAATTGGCTCGCAAGTTGCGTTTAGGAACAAAAAACGGCTGACCGAGCCAAGAACGTTCCGCAAAAAACGCTGCAGGATCGCTTGACCGGCCAAGCAAAAAAAAACCATGGAGTTCTGGTCATGTCGGCAAATAGTCAAACTCGTCGGTCCATCAGCCCTTTCGCTTCCTATCCCAAAGACGCCTCTCAGGAAAGGCGGCTTTTTCTGAAGCGGTCCTTGATCATGTTGGCCTTTTTGACCGCCCTGTCCTTGATGACGTTTCTGGCTCTCCTGGCCGTCTCGGCCTCGTCGGCTCAGGCCGCTCAACCGCTCGACTTGACCGAGCTGAAACGTCAAGGACTGAGCGAGAAAAACCGGGACATCATAGTCACCCAGGCGCTGACCAGAAGGGGTCGGCCGCCCTTGGAAATAGGCTTCGTCATGGAAATCGTCGGCTACGGCGGCAATGAACTCGCCCAAGCCTATTTGGAGATGGACTCCAGAACAGGGAACGACAAAGCCTCTCCCCTGCCGCCGGAATCTCTGAAAAACCTGATGACCGCCAAAATCCCCACCTCGGAGATCATAAACTTGATCGCTTCGGTGGAAAACAGCCAGAAGGCCGACCAGACGGCCGCTCTAGGCGCCGGAGCGGTTACGGTCGTTTCCGGAGGCGTGATCGAAACCGACTTGATGGACTCGGAACGCCGCCCGGACTATCCCGTCGCCCCCCAATCGCTCCAGACGGAGATTCCGGCGGAGCCGGCGACGCCGGAGCAGTACGCTTCTCTGGAGCCTTCGGCCGTCTCCCTGTCGACGCCGTCGACCCCGTCGAGACCTTCAGCCTCCGCCCCGTCGGCGCCGTCCAGACCTACGCCGGCCGACCTGCGCCATGTCCCTCAGACCTTGTATCCTGGCCAAAAAGCTGATCCGGCCAGACCCATGCCGGAAAACCCGGGGCCCTATTGGAGCAGATCTCCTAGGGGTCATGACGACAGATTCATGGGAGTCGTCGATCAAGCCAAAGCCGACGGCCACAGATACGAGGTTCACACCAACGCCAGAGGCGGCCGACTTGGACAGGAAGTTCTCAGCCGAGCCTCCGGCCGCAAGGTCTATCGCCACTACAGCATGAAACCGGAACTGGCCTTGGAAAGCCCGCAGACCCGCAGCCAGCGTCTGCCGGAAGAATATCTTCAGGACTACGCCGACCCGAGCGACGCCGAAGCCGACTATTATTCCGAATACGAGCTGAGCCAGGAAGACGAATACGCGGCCTATCGACGCTGACCGCCTGCTCCGCGCCTCTGGCCGGGCTCGGAGCCGACCGCCGGGTCTTGCGTCAGGGCGCCGCCAAAAGCGGGCGTCGCCCAAAAAAAAGCGGAGATTTTAGCCGCCAAGCCGACAGCGGGCGCTCCTGAAGAGAAAAAAAACCGCAGGCGAATACCCGAACAATGCAGGGCCTTTTGGCGCGGCTTCCGCCCCGCCAAAAAGCCGTTTTCGTGACGGAACCCGCAAAACTTGGCGGAATCCGCAAAAACAACGAGACAAGCGACATATTGGAGGCAGGCGACATATTGGCGCCAAGCG
>JAIRTO010000179.1 GCA_031254895.1 Deltaproteobacteria bacterium | reverse complement strand
CCTGTTCAAACGCCTGGAGAACCTGATCGAGGCCCCTTATGTCCGTCTTCCTTACGCCGAAGCCATAGAGAGATTGACCAAAGCCGCGGCCAAATTCGAGTTCGAGCCCTTTTACGGCTGCGACATCTCCAGCGAACACGAAAAATATTTGTGCGACCAGTTGGGCGGCCCGGTCATAGTTCACGATTATCCGGCCGAGATAAAACCCTTTTACATGAGATTGTCCGATGACGGAAAGACGGTGGCGGCCATGGACATGCTGGTCCCGAAGGTCGGCGAGCTCGTCGGCGGCAGCCAGAGGGAAGAGAGATTGCCCGTTCTGGAGAATCGGATGAAGGCTCAGGGGCTGGAGAAGGAGTCCTACTGGTGGTACTTGGACTCGAGGCGCTGGGGCGGCGCTCCCCATTCAGGGTTTGGCCTGGGTTTCGACCGTTTTTTGATGCTTTTGACTGGAGTCGGCAACATTCGCGACGTCCAGCCTTTCCCGAGAACTCCGAAAAATCTGGAGTTTTAACCGCTAGCCAACTTTCGCTGAACATATAGAGACAGCTGATTCAGCGTGCAAATGGAGAATGGAAATGACACTCATAGTGGGCATGGCCGGCAAAGGCGGCACCGGCAAGACGACCTTGGCCGGCATGGCCGTTCGTTACCTCTCTAAGGTGGGCAAAGTGCCCATCCTGGCCGTCGACGCCGATTCCAACGCCAATTTGGCCGACGTTCTCGGCATGACCTACGATCGAACCTTGAGCGACGCCAGAGAAGAGATGAAAGGCTCCGTCGGCGACGTCTCCATCACCAAGGACACCCTTTTGGAGATGCGAACCCAGCAGGCCATCGTGGAAGGCGACGATTTCGACTTGGTGGTCATGGGCCAGCCTGAAGGCTCAGGCTGCTACTGCGCCGCCAACGCCGTGCTCTCCGGGGTTTTGGAAAGAACTTTTAGAAACTATCCATACCAAGTCATCGACAACGAAGCCGGCATGGAGCACATATCGAGATTGACGGCGAAATACATGGACATTTTCTATGTCGTCTCGGACGCTTCCCGCCGCGGGCTCACCGCCGCTTTGCGCATCTGGCGTCTGGTCGACGAGCTGAAGATCACCATCAAGCACAAATATCTCATCCTCAACAGAAACAGAGGCCCCGTCCCTGAGGAAGTGATGAAAATAATCGATGACGAGCCCATGAACCTGGCCGGCGTCATTCCGGACGATCCGGCCATCTACGACACGGATCAGGCGGGCCAGCCCACTTCCGTCCTGGCCGAAACCAATCCGGCCGTGGCGGCGGCCATGAAGATTTTTTCGGAAACTTTGGTCGAATAGCCTGGAAAAGGTCAGGCGCGGGAGTTTTTGAAGATAAATGACGGCCTCTGCCGCATTTTTTAGGTATTTTTATTTTGCGTGTTTGCGACTGGGGCGGGCCAGGTTGATCGGCTTTTGGTTCGGACTGCTTTCGCCGAAGCGGGAAGATTTTTGCGAAACGCGTCGACGAAGTTCGCGCTTCGGCGGAAGTCCAAAAGAAGTCGCAAGTTTTGACAAAAGCCGGAAGTTCAAAAAGAAGTCGCAAGTCTTCAAAAAGCAAAAAATTCAAAAAGATTCGGTTGTCCTGACCAATGGGGACCGTCGCCTTTGGCGTTCTGTCGTCTCTCTAGCGAAGTGAGCATATGCAAATCGGCAATTCCAGGCATTACCTGGAGTATTGTTTGAGCTGGGCCGAGGAACGTCTCCGCGACTATCAAAGCCCGGCGGAAGTCGCGGAGGCGATAGAGGACATCAACGCCTACCCTGGTCTGGATAAGCTCAAAGATCCTCAGTCGATCCGTTTTTTGTCCGAAACGGACGGTCAGACCGGCATCGGCCGCAGGTCGGTTTTGGAAGGTCGCGTCCTGTGGGAGCACCCGGCGGCCGGCGAGGGAACTCGTCTGGGGCTAGGGCCAAAATATTTCATCACTCCCGAGGTTTTGGCCCAGCGCCAGGAAGATCAAGCCAGGTGGAGAAAATTGCTGCCCATCTCCTTGGGTCGGCGACATTTGTTCCAGCTCGTCTACGAGATCAAAACGCTGGCGGAGGAAGCCGGCTTCGATCCCAAAAAAGTTCTGTCTAGACAAACTTTTCTCGTCATCGGCGCGGAGGACTTCATCTCCCGTCTGTCGGCGGACGTGAACACGGCTTTGCGGGCTCATGTTCCGCAGGAAAACGTCTGGTTCATGGGCCAGGCGGCCTTCCCCGGCCTGGACAGAGAGCCTGGAGGAGGTCCGTGGCGTTTCGACCAAAATTCTCCCAAAAGACTGCATAACCATGGCCACATGGCCATGCAGAAAGCCATGGACGAGCAGATTTTTCGAAAGGACTGGGACGGACGGCCGAGCCATCTTCACCGGGGAGAGTTTTTTTCCCGTCTAGGCGAGTTCGAAAACCTGATTTCTTCGAATATCGAAGATCTGGATTATCTTCATGGGGCTCTCGACTTGTCGGCGTTGGGGCTGGCGGCCAGGCTGGCGCATTCCGATTTCGGCCTGTTGATGGAAATAACCAAAAACAATCAGGAGCGGCCCGTCAAAGGCGGGATGTGCGTCCACGACCCGGCTCTCGGTCGCGACGTGGTCATTGAAAGCCTTAGACTGAGAGGCATTCAGCCCAGAGACATCAAGTACATAAACAAAAACATCAACCACTTTCCCAGACCGAAAAACGCCATGACCCGGCTCAAGGAAAACGGTCTCTTCATGAACGCGGCCGTCTTCGACGACAAAGTTTATTTTCTGCCGGTTCAAGGCGACATCAATTTCCTGGTCAAAACGGCTTATTTCATTCGCAGCGACGCCCGGCAGCTCAATTCTTTAAAGACGGCGGCCGACATTCCCGCAGCTCTGGAAGCGATGGAAATTCAAGACGGACAACCGGGATTTCAGGAGCTGGCCGCCAAATCAGGACTGTTTTGACGATTGGAGAAACTCGTTCAAGGGAGGTCATCTGCGGGTCAGTTGGCCAGTCGCCTGTTCTGGGCGAAACAGTTTGGCCCTGAAAAGGCCTTTGGCCGTCAGTCTTTTTTCTGGTCTTTTTGGCGTTTCAGGCTTTATGTTTTCTTTTTCGGCGAGTCAATTTTGGGGGCAATGGCGAGTCAATTTTGGTCTCAAAGGCGAGTCAATTTGGGTCTCAATGGCGAGTCAATTTGAGTTTCAATGCCGCGTCAATTCAGGTCTCAACGGTTCGTCAATTTGAGTCACAACGGCGAGTCAATTTGAGTTTCAACGGCTCGTCAAGGGGGCGGGCGGCGCATGGTCGTCGCCTAAGCCGTTTTTTCGTCATCACCATTATCATCTTCTTCAGCGCCGCCTGGCCGTTTTCGCCTTCATTTTTTTTTCGTTCCCGCTGACCTTCTCATCGTTTGGCCATTCCGCCCATTTTTGCTCTTCGAACCCTCCCCGGTTGTCCATGTTCCGCGACTTCGGCGAAATTCGGCGACGAATGGGGCTGGGAATCGCCTTGGTCGACGCGGCTCGTCAAACAGGCGGCCAAAAACATTTAAGGTTAGAATAAACTCAACGTAAGGTGAGGCAAAACGTGTCTTCTCCGTTTTGACAGCCGCCTTCGCATTTCGGCGTCCCGGCCGCGTTGAAGCC
>JAIRTO010000151.1 GCA_031254895.1 Deltaproteobacteria bacterium | reverse complement strand
TCTAGCGTTCAGCCTAATAAAGAAGGTTAAATTTTTTGTGTGAGCGTCTTTTAAGCGCCTAGCATGACAAGAAGGCGTTAAATTTTAGATCGATTAGGCTATATAGCCATAAATTTTTTTTTCTCCGGCCGCTAAAAAGCTTCAAGACGAGTTTTTGGCGCAACCCAGCCTATTTCAGATCGCCTTTTTCGCCTTTGAAAAGTTTTTTTTGGACAAAAGTCATTTTTTTAAGTCGATAATTGTCAGAAGGATGAAGGACAGGTTAATTGTCGCTTTATTCTGTGGATTGAGAATATAAAATTTTTTAATTGTTAACAAATCTTAGAAGAAGCTTAAATTTTTATCTTTCAAACGTTAAATAAGCATAAAAAATAATATTATTTGTATTAATATTTGACAATAATTTTGTTAAATTCTTATTAAGCTAAAATTAATTCTTAAAATTCTTGACGAGATAAATCTAAAATCCTCAAAAAAACACTTAATCTTTCATTATTTCCCTGCTAAAAATTTAATGTGTCGCCTAAATATTCATTTCCGAACCACTTTTTTAGAGGCTATTATGAAATTACATTTGTTCATGCTATTTTTAGCCGCCTCTTTTTTGTTCTCGGTCGGAGCGCCCGCCGTCCTTTTGGCTCAATCGGCCGAAGGAGTCTACAAAACCCGGATAGGTTCTCTGGAAGTGACGGCCTTGTCCGATGCGGTCGGCACTATGCCGTTCAACTTGCTCCTCGACGTCGACCCCGCCAAAGTGAAACAGTCGGCCGCCGACGCCGCCGTCAAAGGGAGCGGTTTTCCCAGCTACGTCAACGCCTTCGTTATTAAGCTCCCGGCAGGCTTGGTCTTGCTTGACACCGGCAACGGCCCTTCGGCCAATTTGGCCAAAAACATGGCCGCCGCCGGCATTTCTCCCTCGGACGTCATAGCCGTGCTGTTGACTCATTTCCATGGGGATCACGTCAGCGGCCTTCTGGACGAGAAGGGGAAGGCGGCCTTTCCCAACGCCGTCGTCTACGCCGACCAAAAGGAGAACGACTACTGGATGGGCGACGCCAAGCGCAAAGCCTTGCCCAAGAAGGTTCTGGCTCCTTATGTCGCGGCCGATCGCTACAAGCTCTTTTCTCCGGGCGACGAACTCTTTCCCGGGGTCTCGGCCGTAGAACTGTACGGACACACTCCGGGTCATACGGGTTTTTTCTTTAAAGGCGGCGAACAGGATCTTCTGGTCTGGGGCGATATAGTCCATGTCCGCTTCGTCCAATTCAAATATCCTGAAGCGACCATGACCTACGACGTGGACACGGCCGGAGCGGCCGCCACGCGGGCCAGAATCATGGCCGAGGCGGCGGAGAAGGGATATTTCGTGGCCGGGGCTCATCTGCCTTTTCCGGCCATAGGCAAGGTCGTCAAAGCCGGTTCCGGCTACGATTACCAATCCATAGACGAATGACGGATTTGACCGTCTCCTCATCCTTTCTCCGATTCGCTTGGACGCCCTATGACCATAAATATTGCCGAAATTAGCGTGGCGGTCGGCTGCGACCACGCCGGCCGCGAATACAAGGCCAGCGTCGTCGATTGGCTGACCGGCCAGGGGGCCAAGGTCTTTGACCAGGGGGTCGGCCCGGAAGTGGAGAGGGCCGATTACCCCCTGGTCGCCGCGAAGGTCGCTCGTCTGGTTCAAAAAGGCGAGACCCCTTTCGGGATTCTCGTCTGCGGGGCCGGTCTGGGCATGTCCATGGCCGCCAACCGCTTCAGAGGGGTCCGGGCGGCGAGCTGCACTAGCCCCGAATTGGCCAGGCTAGCCAGAGCCCACAATGACGCCAATGTCTTGACTTTGGGGCAAAGAACTCTGGACGCGTCTCTGCTCTTGCCCATCTTGGAGGCTTTTTTCGAGGTCAGCTTCGAAGGAGGCCGGCACGCTCAAAGGGTCAAGGAGCTGGACGAGATCTGAACCGCGTCTCCGGCCGTCCGTCTTCTTCGTTATCCGGCTTCCTCCCTTTTGGCGTTTTTTTGGTTCTTCTAAAATTTGCGACGACCTGTTCCAGAGAGCCGGCAATAGAAATCTTTTTAGAGGCTTTTGGGCGAGGCAAAGTTGCGAAAATAGGCCTCAGTTCAGGTCTTCGTTTTGCTTATTTTGTGTTTCTCTGTCTTTTTTGGGTTTCCCTGGCCTGGCCTTTTGGGGTATCCTTCGTTTGGCCTTTTTTCGGGTTTCCCTGGCTTGGCCCTATTGAGTTTCTTAGCCTGGCCTTGTTGAATTTCTCTGTCCTTTTGGGGCTTCTCTGGCCTTCGACGCTTCGACCGAGATTATCGTCCCCCTGAAAACCAACCGGCCAATAATCGGCCAGTCCGGCTTTCGTCAAGCGCCCCCGCAGTTTTTTCGTCTCTATTTCGTCAATATGCCGGCGGCCTCATTTTCGAAAACGAATTTCGCCGTCAGGCGTTTTTTTGCGAAACAAAGCCGTCTAGGCGGCTTTTTGAAGTTTTAATCCGCCCGTAAGCTATCTCGTTTTTAGCGAAAAGAGCGTAGCCATGACGGCGTTCCAGGAAAAAGGAACCTTCGTCGTCAGAACAGGAATAGCATGCTTTCACATAAAATGTTGTCTCATGACGCTCCGCTGCAAGAAATAATTCTTCGCGAGTTGGGCAGGCAGCGCCATAAACTGGAGATGATCGCCTCGGAGAATTTCGTTTCGGAGTCCGTGCTCGCCGCGGCCGCTTGCGTTTTCACCAACAAATACGCCGAAGGGTATCCTGACAAGCGTTACTACGGCGGCTGCGAGTATGCCGACGAGCTGGAAAATTTGGCTCAGTCGAGGGCCCGAAAGGTCTTCAACGCCGAACACGCCAACGTTCAGCCCCATTGCGGCTCGTCGGCCAATATGGCCGCCTTCTTCGCCGTCATGCAGCCGGGCGACACGGTGTTGGGCATGGATTTGGCCCATGGCGGACACCTCACTCATGGGGCTTCGGTCAGCTTTTCCGGCCGCGTGTTTCGCGGCGTGTCTTACGGCGTCAGAAAAGACACCGAAATGATCGACTACGATCAGGTCGCCGAAATCGCCGAAAAGGAAAAGCCCAAAGTCATAGTCGCCGGGGCTTCCGCCTATCCTCGCATCATCGATTTCGTCAAGTTCAGGGAAATCGCCGACCGTTGCGGGGCGGTTCTGATCGTGGACATGGCCCACTTCGCCGGTCTGGTGGCCGCCGGCCTGTATCCTTCTCCCTTGCCCCACGCCGAGATCGTCACTTCGACCACCCACAAGACCTTTCGAGGGCCCAGAGGCGGTCTGATTCTGTGCCGCAAGAGTCTGGCCAAAGCCGTCGACGACGCCATCTTTCCCGGGGTGCAGGGCGGTCCTCTTCTGCACGTCATCGCCGCCAAGGCCGTCGCTTTCGAGGAAGCCCTCCAACCCAGCTTCATCGACTATCAGCGTCAGATCGTCAAAAACTGCCAGAGATTGGGGGCCAGGCTCGCCGACGCCGGCTACCGTCTCGTTTCCGGCGGCACCGACACCCATCTGATTTTGGTCGATCTTCGCTCGGCCGGCATCACCGGACAGACGGCTCAGACGGCTTTGGATCTGGCCGGCATAACGGCCAACAAAAACGTCGTGCCTTTCGAAAAAGAGCGTTTCAGCGTCGCTTCGGGCCTCAGATTCGGGACGGCCGCCTTGACCACCAGAGGCATGATGGAATCGGACATGGACGTGGTGGCCAATTTCGTCATCGAGGCTCTGCGCAACGTCCGCGACGAGAGCAATTTGAAGAAGATAAGTCTTCGGGTCGAGGAGTTCACTCAAAAATTTCCTTTGTACCCGAAGCTGGACGAATAACGTCAAAACAGAGGCCTTCTGGCCAGACCTTCGTTTATCGGCGATCTGCCGGCGTCCAGCCGACGAACCGTCGGCGAACCGCCGGCGGCGGGCGGCGGCTTTTTCGGCTTCGGCCCTTGTCTTGGGCTTAGGCGACTGTCAAAGCTTTGGCGACGTTATGAGTTCGGCTCTTGTCTGGGACTTAGTCGACTGTCCAAGCTTTGGCGACGTTATGGGTTAGGCTCTTGTCAGGGTCTTGGCGACTGTCTAAGCTTTGGCGACGTTATGGGTTAGGCTCTTGTCAGGGCGACTGTCCAAGCTTGGGCGACGTTATGGGTTCGGCCCTTGTCTGGGCCTTGCGACTAGCTATGTTTTCTCCTGTCTGGGCTTTTTTTTTCGCCGCCGACGTGAGGTCCGCCGCGCGGGAACCGGAGTCGGAGGGGCCGTTTTTTTTCGACGAAAGGATTGTTGGCTGACACAAGATGACCACACCTTCTCCAGGCGTCTTATTCGATCACGCTCGCAAAGCCCGCATAGGCTTGCCTGAGGCGGTTTTTTGTCAAGGCAAACCCTTGTCCAGTCTGCGCGAGCTGTTGCTTCAATTTCGGCGAGGGCAGGGGAAACCGATTCTCTTCACCCGTCTGGAGCCGTCAGTCTTCAATTCTCTGGAAGAGTCGGCGCGCGAGCTCTATGATTACGATCCAGTCTCCAAAACGGCTTGGGGGGAGGCTTGTCCTCGATCTCCCCTAGCGGCCAAAGTCGCCGTCATTTCCGGGGGGACGGCCGACGCTCAAGTGGCTAGAGAAGCCGCCAGAACTCTCGAATACTTAGGCTTCGACTTTTCCTTGTTCGAAGACAGCGGCGTGGCCGGCTTGTGGCGTTTAGCCGGTTCTCTGGAGGAAATCAACCGTCATCAGGTCGTCATCGTGGTGGCCGGGTTGGATGCCGCTTTGGCTTCCGTTCTGGGCGGACTGACTCCTCGGCCGGTCATCGCCGTGCCCACCTCCGTGGGCTACGGTTTGGCCAGAGGCGGCGAGAGCGCTTTGGCCAGCATGCTGGTCAGCTGCTCCCCCGGGGTGGCGGTGGAAAACATCGACAACGGTTATGGGGCCGCCTGCGCCGCCGCGCGGATCTTGAATCTTCTCGCCTTTGAAAAGGGATTAATCGGAGCTTATCCTGCCGGCGGGGATGGGGAACAAGGCGACGTTCATTCCCGGTGAGGCCGATCAGGCGGCTGTCAATGGAGTCGGCCAGTCTGGCGTTGAGGTTGGCGATGTGGCCGATAATGAGGTCGGCTTGCGGTAGGCCATGCGGCCGGCGATGAGGCTGGCCATGCGGTTGGCCATGAGTCTGGTGATGAGTTTGGCCAGGTGGCTGGCAATGAGGCCGGTGATGAGGTTGGCTATCAGGCCGACAATGAGGCTGGCTATGTGGCCGGCGATTAGATCGACCATGAGGCTGGCGATGAGGTCGGCCAGGCGACTGGCAATGAGTCAGAAAAAGTGGCCGACAATGTGGCCACATTTAGCGGCCTATTAAGGCTCCGCGTTGGCGGAGCGGATTCGTCTCGGCCTGAACATTCA
>JAIRTO010000116.1 GCA_031254895.1 Deltaproteobacteria bacterium | reverse complement strand
TTTTCGATAAAATCCGAGCGGCGCTCGTACGATTTTTCTTGGCGCGTTCGTCGGCCAGCTCGTCGAAGCCCGCCAGAAGTTTGGCGCGATATGGCGCAAAAAGAAGGTTGAATTTTCGGGAATCCCCATTTTTCTCCTTGGTTGCGGCGCGTCCAAACGCGCCGATCGAGAAGATAAAAATCTCAGGAAGATTTTTGGCTTTTTAGCCAACTAACTTTTTTCGCTTCATTCGACGAAATGGCCTTCCATTGTCGTCGCGTTCCAATCTGACGGTTGGCCCCGGCCGGCCAAGGAGAAAAAAAAATGTCCGAACCAAACACCGATTATAAATCCATCACCATGGAAGAGGCCCGCAACGCCTTGGCCGATCCGGAAAAAGGCTCGCTGCGGATCCTCAAAGCCCTGGGCAAGTTTCGGGATCAATACTCCGCCTTGCTGGTTCAAGGGGCCTACATTCTGGAAGCCAATACCGACGTGGAGCAGGTAGCGGCGGAAGCCGCTCTCAAGGATTACTCCGCCGCCATGGTCGAAGACGGAGAAGCGCCCCCGAGTGTGAACATTATTAGAGCCAAACCGGCCTTCAAATAAAAGCCGCGCGGCAATGCGACCTCTCCGGCAGCCGCGTGAAGGCAACTTTTCGGGTCGATGAAACCTGGTGAGGCGAAAGTCTTGAGGCCAAAAAACGTCACCGTCGCCATCGGCCAACAGACGAGAGCTTTTTCGCTGAGGTAGGGTTATACCTCGGGCTGTCCTCCCTATGATTCGGAAGGTCACATTTTCCCACTGGTTGTCCCCCTATGTTCGGAAGATCTCTTTTTCCGTCTCGGCTGGAGCTCGTCATCGGGTCAGGATGTTTAAGCTTGCCTATAACAGCCGGTTTTCGGCTGCCGCTTACGAGGCCGCCGTTTTGAAGGCCTCCAATTTCAGGAGACCGTTGTAAGCGGGTTCGAAGTTAATAAGCGACCGATGGAAGGGGCAGCCGATAAATAAGGGCGGGCGATAAAGCGGCCGAGCCAAAAGGCGGCTGATTCCTGAGGAGACGGTTCTTGAGGCGGTCGATCGGGAAGCGGCTAGTCATGAGGCGACTGATCCTGAAGCGGCTGGTCATGTGGCGGTCAGTCATGAGGCGGCTGACCGCCTCATGCGGTTGGTCATGAGATGACAGCTCCTTGAGGCGGCTGGTCATGAGACGACTGAACCTTGAGGCGGCTGATCTTGAGGCAGTCAGTCATGAGAAGGCTGATCTCGAGGGAGGAACTTTTTGGTCGTCCTGGCGCTTCCTTTGTTCGTTCCGTATCCGTTTTGGAACTCGTCTTCAAGGCCGCTTTGCCGCTTTGGGGGCAACTTTGGTCGAGCCCTTCAATTGCTTCAACCGCTTCAACGAACCGACTAGCCGGCGAATTGTTCGGCGCCTGTCCATCGGCATTCATAAGACCTAAATCCCCTGAAAGCCTGTCTTTCCTCTCCGTCGACTTAACTGGCCGAATAAAGGCATAAATAAAATAAAAACATTAAAATGCGCTGTTGCAGCGCCAAAAGAAAGTTTTTATTGTTATCATTAAATAAAAATGATGACTTGAACCTTTTGATTTTAAGCTCTAAAGCTGTTACAATATCTAGATCATGGCCGTCCCTTATCGGCAAAGCCTTGCTCTGTCCAACCTCTCTTTGGAGGACTGGGCCAGAATGGCTTTTCGGCGGCGTTTTTTGGAGCCTCGAAAGGAGCCGCCAAAGCGGCCTCCAAGTCCGAGCCCAAGTCCGGGTACAAGTCCGGGCCATAGTCTGAGCCATATTCCAATTCGGAGGCGCCTTCGTTGGCGACGGTTCCGAAGAAAAAATTTTTTTTGCTTGAGACCTTTCAGTTTGAAAGAGCGATAAAAAGCCTTCCAAAAGCGGCGAGTCTTTTTTTGGCGTCTGGCTTTTCTTTTTTTTTGACGCTTCGTCGCGATATTCTCCGGTTCATTTCGTGGAGTTCTGATTTATGAGCGCGCTCGACATCTCCATCACCGTCATATTGGTCTATTTTTTCCTTCGCGGGATCTTTCGAGGCTTGGTCAAGGAGGTCGTCGGCATTCTTGGACTGTTCGTGGCCTTCTGGGCCGCCAGCGTCTACTGGCAGGCCGGTGCGGATCAGCTGAAGCCGGTCATCAACAGCGACACATACAGGGCCGTTTTAAGCTTTGTGGTCATCTACCTAATCGTTTATTTTTTGGTCGGCCTCATGTCCGTCTTCGTCGACAAGATAGTGAAACTGACCATCACCCCCTTCATAAGCGGTCTGGCCGGAGCGGGCTTAGGTCTTCTCAAAGGCTCCGTTCTATGTCTCGTCATCCTGGCCGGCTCCACGGCTTTTCTGACTCCCGACAACACCTTTTATGCCGATTCCTGGACATGGCCCAAAGTCTTGCCTTTTTGCGACACGCTCAAAGATTGGATGCCGGAAAAAATGAAAAGCCTGTTTGGCGGCTCTCCAACCCAAGCCAGAGGACAGTTGACGCCGCCGCAGATGGGGCGAACCGCTCCCCTGCCTTCGGCCTCCAACCAGAATCAGACCAGAAAGCCGACAATTCCGACCAACTATCAGGAACTGGTGACTTTGGCCAGAGCCTATCCCTCTCTCATCACTCAGCCTTGGCTGGAGAAGATCTATTCTCTCCCCCCAGCGGAGGTCACGACGGAATTGCTGCAGTCCTTCGTCCAGGAAAACCCTTCTCTTTTCACTGGAGTCGCCCCGGCGGCCGGTTCTTCGACCGGAACGACAGGCGCGGCTCCTTCCTGGCCCAGTCCGGCCAGCGAGTAAGGTCGAAGGCCCCCTGCGAAAGAAATATTCCGCGCCCGTAATGTTTCGCGCCAAACCCCGATCTGCCAGAAAGAAATTTGACCGTGTCCTTTTCAACGCCCCCAAACGATGCCGGTTCTCCTGAGCGAATCTCAGACGCTCCCGATCTGTCCGGCGATCAGGCTTTGGAAAAAGCCGGGGAGGGTTCTTCCGCCGCGCCTGCGCCTCCGCCCGGCCCCAGTCCTGACTCCGGCTACGCTCTGTCGCGCTTGGAGGCCATGATCGACGGCTTGCTGCATCCTCTCTTCGGCTGCCCTTGGGACAAGAAACAGACGACCAAATCGGTCACGGAAGATTTTTTGGAAGAAGTTTACGAGCTTCGGCAGGCGCTGAACGAGGACTCGGCGGCCGACATTCTTGAAGAAGCCGGCGACGTGGCCTTTCTTTTGGTCTTTCTGGGACGATTGACCCGAAAGACTCACGATTTTGGGTTAGAGAGCATCTTCGACGCCGCCACCGACAAGATGTTGGCCAGACATCCGCACGTCTTCGGTCAGGATGGGCCCATCAAGGACATGGACAGCTTTTGGCGCAAGTGGCACAAAATCAAACGCGAAGCCAAGCCGTCCAAAGGCGTTTTGGATTCCGTGCCGACGGATCTGCCGGCTCTGACCCGCTGCCATCGGCTGGCTCAAAAAGCCTCCCGATCCGGATTCGATTTTCCTGATTCGGCAGAAGTGCGGCGGGTTCTCGACTCCGAGCTCCGCGAGCTGGATCAGGAGATTCTGGCCGGTCGAAGCGAGGATCCCGAGATCCGGGAACGTCAAGCCCACGAGATTGGCGACGTCTTGGCCTCAGTAGTCAATCTGGCCAGATTGATGGGCTTTTCGGCGGAAAAATGCCTCGACACCTACAACCGTCGTTTCGTCAGTCGCTTCAAGTTCATGGAAGAAGCTCTGGCCGCCAAAGGCCTGAGACCGGAAGAGGCCGGGGCGGAAGAATTGGAGGCCCTGTGGGCCGAAGCCAAAGTCAAGCTGGCCAGGCGACAGGAAAG
>JAIRTO010000053.1 GCA_031254895.1 Deltaproteobacteria bacterium | reverse complement strand
TATGTTTATAATGTATAATAGAAAGTATATGCTGACAATTTATTATTTGACCTAATATATGGTTACATTATTTATTAACATATAGGCGCGAACAATATTTATTCAGTCATAAATAAGCTAAAAAAAGAAATAAAAATTTGATTAAAAAAATAAGAGACAGTCAAAACAAATTAAACAGCTTAATTGACTCAATATGAAAGTCAAAACGATAAATTAGGCCATATCAGCAATTTGCGTGAACGAAATACTCACTGCTTCCCTTAAAATATATATTTATGACGAATTTTTGTTTCGCGAAATTTGTTTCGCGAAAAATTTCGCGAAAAATGACCGACTTGTCACGTGACCGCGAAAAATGACCGACTCCGCCACGCGCCTGCCGCGCGCCTGCCGCGAGACAAATGACCGACTCCGCGTCTCGAGGCTTTCGGGCGCGCCGATGGGCGGGGCGATCCGGCTTTTTTCAATCTTTTCGCCAGGGGCGTCTTTTTTGGGAAATCATTTTGTCGGGGAAACGAAAAGCCTTGAGCCGCCAGGCGTTTTTTGTTAAACTTACCCGATAGTTAAATTACTATCATTCTATGCCAATAATATTAATATAAACTGTATTTTCTTGCCACCATAGATTCTTTAATCTTTAATATTACTGCTAATACATGTTAAATACGTCTATTATCTATCTATAGCATTATAAACATTGAATCATAACTCGAACAAGGATTTAAAAAATGAAGAAGAACTTTAAGACTTCCCTTTTCGTAATCTTAATTATTGGCGTCATTGGCTCGATCGTCTATTATCGACAGGCTACCTCCCCTGAGACATATGTGGCCAAAGCCAAAGAATTCGAGCAAGCCGGCCGTCTGGACGAGGCGTTGGGAGAGTACCTGAAAGCGGCCGAAAAAGGTTCTCTGGAAGGCCGCATGGCTGCCGGCGACTACTACAAGACCGGCGCGGCCGGCGAAAAGAACCTTTTTGAAGCTTTGAGAATGTACAAGCTGGCCGCCGCCGACGGTTCGACCAGAGCTCTTTTCGAGCAAGGGGTCATCCTCTTCGCCGGCCCTACGGAAGTGGCGGATCACGCGCAGGCGGCGAAATTTTTCGAAATGGCGGCTGAACAAGGCGTGACGGCGGCCAAAGTCAATCTCGGAACCATCTACGCCTCCGGCTACGGTTTGGAGCAGAGCTACGAAAAGGCTGGAGAATTATGGGAAGAGGCCGCCCAACTTGGCCAAAACATGGCCAAGTATTATTTGGCCGTCATCTCTCTGACTGGCTGGGGCGTCGTGCAAAGCCCTCAGCGGGCTTTTGAGCTGGCCAGCGATTCCGCCGAATCCGGCTTGCCTCAAAGCCAGTATCTTTTGGGACTCTTGTACGCCAACGGTCTAGGCGCCGAGATGAACGACGAAGTCGCCGAGCAGTGGTTTCAGAAGGCGGCCGACCAAAACTGGAGCTCTTTGAACGCGACGATGCACATAGTGGACTGGGAAGGAAAACCTGTCCTGGCCGGAGACGTTTGACCTTCTTCCGCTCCCGTCTTCGGCTTTTTTTTTCGCCAATGTCGTCAACTCATGTTGAGGCCGGCCTAAACGCTTTATTGGTTGTCATCTCTCGCCGGGAATAGTTCGCCAGGCCGGCGGAGGATTAGCCGACAGATTCGACCGACCTCCGAAACTTCCCATTTTTGAGCTTTGCGCCTATTACTCCTCTTAACTTTTGCTGATGTTCAAGATTTTTGATGACGATCAAGATATCCTCCAGTTCGCTTGGCGCGTCTTTTTTGGCCAATGAACCAAGCGCTCCCGCGAAAGAGAGGATTGATGATTATGCGTTCAAAAGCTCTTGTTCAAAGCTTCCGCGACGGCGGACCTGGATGACGACGCTTGAAAATGCCCAAACGGCCAACCGAAGCGATTGGCCGTCGCGCTGACGCCAAGGAGGAGGAGATCAGGCCGAAAACAGCGAGGCGGCGGCGGCCGGATTGGAAGGAAGATAAAAGTGCAGATATGAAGCGGTTAGACGGCCAAGACGAAAGACGTTTTCCTGTCGTTCGGCGCGTCCGTCATGGCGGACGGCCTTGATCAGCGGGACCGAATCCATGGAAAGCTGAGAATGATGAAAGGAGTGGCCTCGCAGGACGCCTTCAGGCAGTTCCGCGCTCATCAGCCCCAATCCTTTCAGACCGCCGCTCAAAACGGCGTCCCCGGGCAGAATTCCCGCCATCCGCGCCGTTTTTCCTTCGTAAGTCAGAGTTCTGAGCAGATAGAGCAACCCCCCGCATTCCGCCAAGATAGGTTGGCCCGCTTCATGGAAGGCTCTAATGTCCCTGGCCAAGGAGTCGGCGGCCGAAAGGGCCTCCAAGTGAAGTTCCGGATACCCTCCGGGCAGATAGAGAGCCTCGCTGCCAGGAGGCAGTCCTTTCGCCTGAAGAGGGGAAAAAAAAGACAGCTCGGCTCCCAGACTTTCGAGCAGATCCAGGTTGGCTTGGTAAATGAAGCTGAAAGCTTCGTCTCTGGCCACGGCGACGCGTCTGCCCTTCAACAGTTTTTCCTGAGGCTGAACGTTTTCCGGAAGAAATTCCACTACGGGAGGAAGAATGGCCGCCTCTTGTTCTGAAAGCTCCCGGGCCAGCACATCGAGCCTCCGATCCAGATCCGCCAGCTCCGAAGCTTGAACCAAACCAAGATGTCGGCTAGGCAGCTCGATGTCGCTTCCGCGTCTTAAAGCCCCGAACCACTTCAGCCCTTCCGGCAAGGATTTCTTCAGAAGATCGGCGTGAGAATCGCCGGCGACCCGATTGGCCAGAACTCCGCAGACGTTCGCGTCCGAGCGGTAGTTTTTAAGGCCGTAAGCCACAGCCCCGAAAGTCTGGGCCATGGCTCTGGCGTCTATGACCGTCAAGACCGGCAGGCGAAAAAGAGCGGCCAGATCGGCGGCGGACGGAGAGCCGTCGAACAAGCCCATCACGCCCTCCACGATGATCAAATCGGCTTCTCCGGCGGCCTGCCAAAGAAGACGCCGACAATCGGCTTCCCCCACCATCCACAAATCCAGCTGATACGCCGGAGCCCCGGAAGCGGCCGCCAGTATGGTCGGATCCAAAAAATCGGGACCGCACTTAAACACCCTGACTTTACGGCCAGCCAGACGATGTTGGCGCGCCAAAGCGGCGACGACGGTAGTTTTGCCTTGGCCGGAAGAGGAAGCCGAGACGAGCATGGCCGGGAGCCGACGAGCCCCCGTCTCCTCCGCCTCCGAGGCGGCCGACCTGGTCGGAGCCGCAGAACTGGCGGTCTGGACCGTCATGTCGGTCACTCGAAATTCCTTTCCGTCCTGACCCGCATCCTACGCCTCCTGCCGCGCCAAAGCCGCCAAAGCGTTCAAGCAGGCGGCGGCGACGTTGGAGCCGCCCTTGCGGCTCAGATTGGTGATGAAAAAAGGGAGTCCAGACTGGTTGAGGGCTTTTTTCGCCTCTAAGGCGTTGACGAAACCCACCGGCAATCCCACCACCAACCTTGGGACAGGCAATTGAGGATCTTCGGCCAGCCTTTCCAGCAAACGAAAAAGTCCGGTGGGCGCATTACCGAAAACCCAAATAGCCCCTTCCGTCTGGCTTTTGCCGATGAAGGAAGAGAAGGCCAAATCCACTGCGGACATGGAGCGAGTCATCCCCGTCTCCCGAGCGTAATTCAAAGCCCTGACGTCATTGACCAGACAAGCTATGTCATTGGCGAAATGGCCCACTCGTCGAAGATTTATGCCGCTTAAAGCCATATTGGTGTCGGTGAGAACGATGGCTCCCTCATTTAAGGCTCTGATCCCGGCGTCGACGGCGCCGGGACTGATGACCAAATCCTTGACGTAGTCGAAATCGGCCGAGGTGTGCACCAGCCGTCTGACAATCTGCCAACTGCGGGGATCCCAGTCGTGCAAGCCGGCCTCGTCGTCTATCATGGCGAAACTTTTGGCTTCTATTTCGGCTGGCTTGAGTTTCCAATAATCGCTCGTCATGTGGCTCCTTTTCTGCAAAGACCTAAATGTCCGGTTATACAGATTCATTCATGACGCGAAATGTCGTCATGAAATTGCTAAAGGTCATTTCTGAGACATCATTCACATTTCCTGACGAAACATGAAATCATCAACATGTTAGCTTTTTCATGACCAAAATTGCAAGGAGCTACACGAGAGACGAATAAGTAGGCGTTAGGACATTTCCTTTTCAAGGGGCTCGGAACAGAATCAACTCTTGACGAGCCGAAAGGTTCTCTGGCTCGCTCCAACCAAAGAAGCACCGACGGCGAATTGGAGGCGGCCAGACTGTCTCAGGCATCCGCATCGGCGACCCTAAATGCCGCTTTTGATTCGGCGAGAGGCAGGTTTCTTTATTTTTTTCTCCCGTTTGGCATTGAAAAGCTCCCAACCTTTATCAATAGTCTCCATAGGGATTCTCAGCTTGCGAAGATAATCGACGACTCCGGGCTTTTCAGCCTCGGACTCCATAAGCTCGAAGGCAGCCGTAACCAT
>JAIRTO010000038.1 GCA_031254895.1 Deltaproteobacteria bacterium | reverse complement strand
AATGGCGCGAAATAACCGGCCCGAAAGAATAGGCTCGAAATAATCGACTTGAAGGAATTGGCCCTAAATAATCGGCTCGAAATAACCGGCCCGAAAGAATAGGCTCGAAAGAATGGCGCGAAAGAATGGCTCGAAAGAATTGGCCGGACAATCGTCTGGTCGGTCCGTCAAAGCCAAGAGGGAAGGGCGGCTAAAACTTCTGCCGTAGTCGGCGACTTTGACGGCCCTCCGCGTTTTATGATGAACTTTAAAAAGCTTCCTCAAGGCCTAAAATCAGCCTGAAGACTAACGGGCGTCTTCTGACTGATCGCGCTCCGTCCCTTTTCGAACCAGTTCGGGCAGGGCCAGGCCGCTGAGGCCCATCAAGGCGAAGGCGGCGGCGATCCAGACCATCAAGGTCGGCAGGGCTTCGCCGGCCAGGACGGGAAAAAGCATCGGCAGCAAGAAGCCGCCGGCCGATTGCAGGGAGCTTATCAGTCCGCCGGCGCTGCCGGCGTTCTTCTCGCCGATGTAGCTAAGCAACATCGGCAGCGAGAGGACGAACGAACTAAAGACGCCGACGCCGAAGCCGGCTAGACTCAAGAGCGCCGGAGTGTGCGGCCCGAAGTTGGTTCGGGCGGCTAAAATAGTCCCGAGACAAGAGGCCAGTCCGGTCAAGAGGAGAAAGATCTTCGAGCGGCCGACCAATCTGGCCAGACGAGCGGCGGAAAGGGCGCCCAGCAGCATGAAGGCGGCTATCAATGAAGCGCAAACTGAGGCGTTTTTTTCGGGAACGCCAAGCTCGTCAGTCAAGAACTGGGCGGCGAAGCTGGTCAGACAGACGTAGGAGCCCAGCATGAGAAACATGCCGACGCCGCCGAGCCAAACGTCTTTTTTTCCGGCCACGAATTTTAAAGATTCCATCATGGGCTGCGGCCGTCTTTCAGGGAGCCCCGGCGGGTTTTTTATCAATAAGACCCAAAGAACGCCTACGACGGCGGCCAGGATGACGGAGAACAAATACGCGTCGGAAAGGGAGTCGAAGCGAGGGCCGGAGGCGATGGCGACGGCTTGTCCCAAACCGATGCCGGTCAGGTAGAGACCGACCCCTACGCCTATGCCGCTCGGCGGCAGCCAGACGCCCAGAATTTTGATGAAGTTGGCGTTCAAGGCCGCATTGGCCGCTCCGATCAGGAACATCCAAAAGAGGTAGGACGACAGGGTTGGTTCGGCGAAATATCGGCCGAGGCAGCCGATGAAGGTGACGCCTATGGCCGCCGCCGCCACGGGCTTCACGCCCGCCTTGTCGCCCAGAGCGCCCAGAGGCAAACCCAGAACGGCCGCCGTCAAAAGGGCTATGCCTACGATCATGCCGAACTGATTTCCGGACAGATGGGCCAGTTCCATGATTCTCGGGGCCAGTCCGGCCATCTGAAAGATCACGAAGTTGCCGAGAAAGGAAGCTGAAGCCACTGCGGCCACGATGACGAACCGATACGGCGGCGGAGCGGTTGGACTCATTTTTTCGCCAAAAACCCTTGTTTTGGGGGCCAAAGATCCCCTGATCCGGAGTTGGCCGAATCTAAAAAGGGAAACGGATTGTCCGTCAGGATAAAACCTTCAGTCGGGAAATGGACTTGTCAGAAACTTGAGCGCTATGGATGTTTCCCTTATTTTTCTTCGTGATTTAATATTACTATATAGCGTTTTTTTAGTCAAGTTTGTTAGGTCCAGTCACTAATATCCGTCAATATAATGTATATGCTCTGGTTAACAGTGCCATTAATTTTATAATGCAAATATTTATTATGAATTATATAATGTTCTATAGTTTTGTTATTTATAGCTTTATTAAATAATATATATTGCTTGTTTTAGACATGTCTCAAAAGGGGACAATAGGCGTAAAACGGAAGAAGCGTCGCCGGTTTTTCGCCAGTCTCGTCTGGGCCGAGATCGGGCAGACCTGCGGAAGGCCGAGCCGGAGCAGAAGAAATGCCGGCCGCTCCGTCAGTCGGAGACGTCCGAGGCGACTTCGCCGCCTTCGTTCGAGCCGGCGATCCAGTCTGGCCGCGCGGCGGCGAATCTGAGCGGCCGACAGACGGAGCTCGTCTCTTCGCTAAGGCGGAAGGAGGAAGGGGGAAGAGGGAAGGGCGCCTATTTTTTCCTCTAAGTGGCCTGGAGGAGAAGAGACCGAAATAAGGCGGTTGCCGAAAGGAAATTTACGGGCGAAACGAAGCCGTCAGCTCATGGACGGGCTTTGTGCGGACATGGCGATTTTTTTGGCTGGAGCTGAAAGCGGATCGGCGTTATGGCGCAGTTTTTATTGGAACCGACCGGGAGGCAGGGGAGGTGGGCGACAGGCGATTTTTTTGGCTCGCTCTGGCCTGACGGTTTTTTTTAGGGGGCCAGCGAAGATTTGGCCGGACTGGTTCATCTGGCGGTTTTGGGCTGTGTTTGGCGGTTCTGGCGGTTTAGCCGTTTGGCTCGCCAAGAAGTCGGCGGTGATGAAGGCCGCCTCGTTTTTGAGCTGGCCTCGGGCCAGACGATTCACCATCCCAGATGATCCAGCTTGCCGGACGATTCAGTTTTCAGGACGAAACAGCTTTCCAGATGATCCATCTTGCCGGACGATTCACCTTGCCAGACGATTCAGCTTCCCGGACGATCCATCTTGCCAGGCGATCCAGCTTCCCAGACGATCAACCTTTCCAGACGATCCAGCTTTGCCGGACGACTCTGCTTCCCAGACGATTCAGCTGGCCGGAAAAAGCCGGAAACGGATCTTGGACGCGGTCATCAGGCTCCGGCTTTTTCCCGTTTCCCGCCAGCGGCGGGTCAAGCCAAGGGACCAATCTGCTTGGCGCGAAAAGCTCTGTTGAACTTGAGACAATGCCGATCCTTACCTAAAAGGGCTTCGGTCGCCAGGACGGCCGCCTTGAGGTCGCGGTTTTCCGGGTCGGTTATGGCCGAATCGAGACCGGCGTAAATGGTCAAGACCATAAAGCTTTGGTTGACGACTGATCTTAGCGGCATACCGAAGCTTATGTTGGAATGGCCGCAGGTCAGCCGCACGTCCGGGAACTCGGCTTTGACGGCTTTCATCGTTTCCAGGGCAATTTGACCAGCCTGATTGTTGGTGGAGACGGTCATGACCAGCGGATCCACGAAAAGGCTGTCGTCCGGCAATCCTTTTTCGCGGCACAGGTCGACGAGTCTTCTGATTATCTCCAATCTTCCTTCGACCGTTGCCGGAATTCCTTTGTCGTCCAAGGCCAGGACGATCAGTTCCGTCTTGTATTCGGCGGCCAGGGGGAGCACTCCGTCTAGACGCTTTTGCTCGCCCGAAAGGCTGTTGATCATGATCTTGGAGGGGTTGTAGCTAATCGCCTTCTCCAGACCGGCCGAGAGAGCCGCCGGATTGGCGCTGTCGAGACATATGATCGCCTCTGGGGCGGCCTGGTGGGTCATTTCGACCAGCCAAACCAGATCCTCCGGTTCTCTGGCCGGCATAGTTCCGGCGTTGACGTCCAAATAAAAAGCTCCCGCCTTGAACTGGTTCGAAGCCAGCTCTTTTATGAACATTTCGTTTCGGCTGGCGATGGCCTCGGCCACCTTCTTGCGGGTTCCGTTGATTTTTTCGCCAATTATGATCATGGATGCCACCTAAGAAATGCGTCGACCAAAATGTTAGATCGGCGGGATCAGGCCCGGACGAGGCCGGGATCGTTTTTTCGTATTGGAACGTTTTGCGGCCTATCGAAAGCCGCCCGGTTTCGGTCATGTCTTAAATCTAAAATTCCCCTGGCGGGGCGAGGTTTGATCCGCAGATGTCTATAAAAAGGCTAGCAAAAACTATATGGCCTCGTCAAGTTGACGAGAAAAACGCCGTAATTTCCCAAAAAAGCCTTTGGCGTTTCTCGACCAGGGTCCTCTTTGGCTTAAGCGTTATGAAGCCTTTTTTCCATCGGCGGGAAAAGAGCCTGGCGGACTCTAAAAAAGCGGAAATAGGCGACAGTGGTTTTTGTTCAGAATGCGTTTTATTGTTTTTTTCATCTTTTCATAAAATACTGATAAAAATTTATAAATAGCCTTTATTTGATGCAAATTTAGAACCATGTCAAGATCATGTCATGACCATGCCATAAGCATGCCGAAGCGCCGAGAGTTGTTCTTCTCCGGCGCTTCAGAGGCGAACGATTGTCTGACTGAGGAGTCAAATAGAGGCTTGAACGCTTGAGTGAAAAGAAAGATTATGCGGTGCCCCTGAAAGCCCTTCTGAATAACCTGCGGCCTCCACGAGCCGAAAGAGTTTTTCATGAACTCAAAAAAAAAGCCGGCAAAAAGGCGCATTTTTGGGGAAAGATAGTCGGCGGCAAAATTCAAGGCCAGCTTGGCCCCTGGCGCGTCAGCTGCGAAAGAACGGCCTTGACGCCTTCATCGCCGAAGGAGGCTGATATGCCAAAAGGAGGTTTTGGCGTTTTAGGCCATGCGCCTCCCCTTGAGGCGGTTGAACTTGGAAGGAGGACGCGAAGATGGTCAGAGCGGATTTGCCGGGCGATGTCATGAAGTCTCTGGCTTGTGGCCGACCAAATTGACGCTTCGCCGAGCGACGTCGTCGCTGCGGCCGCCGACCATGAATCTCTGCTTGACTTGGCTACCTGTAGTAGAGTCCAAGTCAGAATGGAGCTGCCAAAATCCGTCCGGAGCCGGTTTGGAGAAATGGTTGGAGATGTTTGAAGGCAGGAGAAAATGAGGCTGTTTTTCGTTTGGTCTTGCTTATTCCGCTCTCGCGAAGAAACTGTCGGGCCGAAAGCGTCGCCGAAGCGGAAGAATTAGCCTTGGCGGTTTATCGTCAATTTGTTCCGCCTGACGGGAAGCCAAAAGGACATAGCTCGACAGCAAATGATCCGGCTTTCCGGCGTCGGCCTTGACGACAGGGGCCGAAGCCCTTGGCGGAGTCGTGGAGCAAGGGTAGGAAATTCAATTACGCTTTTTTTGGCGACCAAACGAATCAAACAGACCAATCGACTCAGACAAGACCAAACGTGGCGGAGCGCCCGCCTTGCCGCGACCTTCGCTTCTGTCTAAACGCCTCGCTCAAAAATGACCACTCCGCAAAACGCGGCCGTTTCTCGAAAACAGTCGCCGGCCTCCAGAGGTCGGCGTTGGCTTGGCTACGATTGACGGCTTTTTTC
>JAIRTO010000022.1 GCA_031254895.1 Deltaproteobacteria bacterium | reverse complement strand
CCGTTCTGCTTAGTTCTTTTTGGCTTCCCTTCCGGAAGCCAAAAAGACCTAAGTTTCGTCGCTCGCTCCACTAAAGAGACCGGGAAGGTCCGCCATCAAGCTAGACCGAGATGCCAGCTAAACCCGCTTGTTTCAGTCCGACGCATCTTCATGAACTGGATCTGGCCGCCAATCTGGCGGCGGATCTGGTCTCGGAAGCCTATGATCTGGACTTCGGGAACTTCCGTCAATGGCCGGTGGACATAAGACATTACCCGCAATTGAGCGACGAAGAAAAGCGTTACGACGTTTTAGCTCAACTTTTTCGCTACTCCCGCCATGACGCCGTGCCCAAAGGCGGCCAACCCGATTTCTGGCGCGTCTGCCTCTACGACCCCGTCATCCTGGCCGCCATGGAGCGGGAAGCTCTGGATCTCCATTCTCTCCTTTGCTACATTCTGACCCATGAACTTATCCACGTCTCCAGATTCATCAGGTTCATGGAATTGTTCGGCTTGGACAAAGCCGCCCGAGCCAGAGAAGAGGAAATCGTCCACGCCGAGACGGTTCTCCTCTTGTCCAAACTAAACAAAACCGCTCTGACTCCGGTTCTGTCCCTGTTCCAGACCGGACGCCTCGCTTTGGACGAAAAATAGGCCAAAATAGTTCCCCTATCCCAAAAATCTTCCGGCCAAAAAACCCAAAGGAATAGAAAGACGCTGATTTGCTGAGGCTCCAACCCTTTTTCAATTTATCATCCTAATATTTCGGTCAGACGGCCTTTTTCCCTCCCCTTTTTCTATCCCCTTGCCTCCTTTTTGAAAGTCCCAAGCCAAAAAAAAGACGGCTGTTTCCGATTTTTGGCCGGCTCTTGCGAAATATCCAAACCCGAAGGCTGGCCAAAAAGGCCTCCCCTTTCGCCGAAGAGACTTTTGGCCCGTCTCTCGCCTCTTTCTTTCGTTTAGATGGCCTTCAAGCCAAAAAGCCCTGAACCAACTTTTTTCCCTTTTCTTTTTTCGCCAAAAGACCTTTGCGGAGGTCGTCGAAATCAAGAACAAGCCGACGAACGATCAGGCGTTCGGTCTATCCGACCGATATATGCGAACGGTTTTTGCCATACTGCTCCTTCTTTTTTTAGTCTTTTTTAAATTTTATTCTGTTTTGTTTCATTTTTTATTCTCTTCTTTATAACCTTATTGTGCTTATTACCTTAATAAAATTCATAGGACACGTTTTAAAATTAAATATAACTTTAATTATTTCTAAAGAACAATCCTTTTTTTCTACTCCCGTAGTCCTTGAACCCTTTTGAATATGAAGCATATGACTTGACAAGACCAATCAGGATCTGAGAAAATAATTTCCAGGCATCAACGTGGATCCTAAGAAATATAGTTGCACGTACAGGTTTTTTCTCTTGGTTAACGAACGATTGTTTTTTAGTCGGCTTCTCCGAAGGCGGACGAAACGCGGCCGACGCTGAAGCGCTCGCCTCGTCGACCCCTTCGCCACAGCCCTTTATACTACGCCCCTTGCCGGGCCAGAGGTGCTCTCATATGAAATTAGGGACTAAGATCATCCTTGGCTTTGTTGTAGTTTGCATAATTTTCATAGCCATCAGCTTGGTCGCCCTCTACAGCCTGACTAATATCCGAAACGAGACGGTCAGTCTCCGAGACGAAATTATGCCCGGCAACGATCTGGTGGCGGAATTTCAAGCCAACGTAGGCTTCGAAACTACATACACTTTAGAGTTCGCCTACACCATGGATCCCGAGGCGTGGAAAACGACCAACTCGTACCACGAGCAAAACGTCGAGATCATCAACAAGCTCAAAGGCATGGTTCGGAACGGTCTGGCCGCCGACGACGCCGCCGTCAGAGACGGCATCGGCCAATCAGAAACTCAATACAACGCCTACTACGCCATTTCCAGTCAAATGCCTCAGTTGTACGCGACATTGACGGAAAACCGAACCGCCGTGGCCCAAGCCTACACCAATCTTACCCAAGTTTTGAACAGCTTCGTGGAAGAGCAGTTGAACACCCTGCAAAAAGACATCAACACCAACGACCCCGAGTCGGCTTACCGTTATTCGGAACTGGACTTGGCCATCGAAGTTCAGACGGCCGGTTCGGCCATGTACGTCGCTCTGCTGCGCGGTCTTTATTATCGAAACTTGGATTATTTCGCCACTTCCTTGACCTTCGCCAATCAAGCCATCGATCACGGCAACGCCCTCTTGGCCAACTCGCGCACGCCTCAGGAAAAAGAAGCCGTGAACAAGATTTTGACCGAGGCCAAGAACGTCGCCAGCATTCTTAACACCTTCCGCGACACGTTCAGCGCCGTCGCCGACAACAGCGCCAAGAGGGTGGCCGCCGCCGAAGCCATGGTGAAGCTGGCCACCAGCGTCGCCGAGGGCATGACCGCCATGGCCAACAAATTCGCCGCCGACACGATGCAGATGGCCGTCAGCGCCTTGTACACCCAGATCATCGGCATCATCGTGGCCGTTCTCGTCAGCGCTCTTCTGGCCCTGTTCCTGACCCGCAGCATCACCAGGCCCATAAACCACATTATTTCCGTCTTGACCGAAGGCGCTCAGGAAGTCGACTCCGCTTCCGGTCAACTGTCCCACGCCTCCAACACTCTGGCGGAAGGGGCCACGGAAAACGCGGCCTCCCTTGAAGAAACGAGCGCCGCTCTGGAAGAGCTCTCTTCCATGACCAAGCGCAACGCCGACAACGCCGTCGAGGCCAACTCTCTGATGAGCCAGGCCACGGAAGCCGTGGTCAAGGCCGAAAACTCCATGTCCAACGTCATCCAGGCCATGGAACAGATAGCCACCTCCGGCAACGAAATCGGCAAGATCATCAAGACCATAGATGAGATCGCCTTCCAGACCAACCTTCTGGCACTCAACGCCGCCGTCGAAGCGGCCAGAGCCGGCGAAGCCGGAGCCGGCTTCGCCGTCGTGGCCGACGAAGTCCGGAACCTGGCCATCCGCAGCGCCGACGCGGCCAAAAACACCGCCGATCTCATCGCGGCCACCATCTCCAACATCAATTCCGGTTCCGAGATGGTCAATTCGACCTCGGAAAGCTTCCAGACCGTTTCCGTCCACACCTCCAAGGTGGCTCAGCTGGTCTCGGAAGTGGCCGAAGCCTCGAAAGAGCAGTCTCAGGGCATCAATCAAATCACCACGGCCATGTCCCAGATGGACAAGGTCACCCAATCCAACGCCGCTTCCGCCGAAGAGAGCGCCAGCGCCGCCGGCCAGCTCTCCTTGCAAGCCGGCAACCTTATGGGGGCCGTGGACGACATCACCACCATCGTTCACGGAAATTCCGCCAGAACCTTCAAATCGTCGCCTCCTCGGTCTTCTCCGGCGAAGATGCAGACCAAAGCCCTCTCCGCTCCGACGATGTCCTCCAGGCCCAAAGCCGAGCCAAAGCAGCAGGCCTTGCCCATGGACAACGACGACGATTTCGAGTTCTGACATTTTCCTCGGGCCTGGCCTTAGCTTCCCTTAGGGCCACTGAAAAACCCGTCTCCGGATCTCTTTTTTGGAAGCGAAAAAAGCCTCGCCAGTCGGCGGGGCTTTTTTTCGCCAAAATAGCTGTCCTCTCGATTTCCTCTGGATTTTCTTCAGTAGGCTTGCTATTTTGGCCTGACGGCCTTTCTCGCGGCGCCGGCATGTCTTAAAATTTTTAGACCTGTGCTATAAGGTCATTTAGGCTGCCTTCTGTAGAGGCGCAGGTTTCAGTTTGAAGTCAATGGTTTAACTGACCTATTTCAGCTTCCGCGCCTTAGGCTGTGGTCTCGATTTGCGCCTTTTCGCCTGCAAAACGGGCTCGCTTTGGGTTTTCTTCAAAGCCTCGAGAGAAACTGCTTCACCCTGCTTCTCCACGATCTTTTTTTTAGCTTCGTTGGCGCACTGGATCGCCGCCGATTCGAGGGCATTAAAAGCGTCGGGAAACCCCAACTTGGCGAACTCAAACGTTGAAGGAAGGTTGTCGCATTCAACCTCCACCGTTGTTTCCTGGTTGGTTTCGGCGTCAGTGATAGTCATCGTAATCTGCAGTTTTGAAGACATAATAACCTCGCTATTTAAACTATTTAGATGGAATTTATTAGCTAATGCAAGCTAAAAGAAGTATCGAGCTGGATAAATATCAGGTTAAAAAGAATTTGTCAAGTATGGCTTTTTTCTTTATTAGACCTTTACCTAAAATTATTGTTGCAGAAGTGCAATAAAACAACTAAAACTATTTTAAATTTCCTTTATCAAAGCGCTATTCCCCTCGAACGACGGAATTTTATACGCTGTGGGGAGTTCCGAAAGAATTGCTTTGCAAAGGAAAATTTGACGCCTTAATTCCTATCGCACAGGTCGAAATTTTTTTTGCGCCATCGGAATACGCGACTATGCGGATTAAGCTAGCCAAACATATGGGCTATTGTTTCGGCGTGCGCCGGGCCATGGATCTGACCTTCACTCGTCTGGAGCGCAGCCAAGGACCCGTCTACAGCCACGGCCCCCTCATCCACAACCAGCAAGCCCTGGATCTCCTGAAAAGCAAAGGGCTTTTGGACTGGTCGGCCGTCGACGTTTCCGAAGTTCCCAAAAACTCGACGGTCATCATCAGAGCCCATGGACTCCCCCCTGACGCCGAAGCGGAGCTCCGAGCGGCCGGGGTGGACGTGGTCGACGCCACCTGCCCCAGAGTGGCCGCCGTGCAGCGCCTGGTGGCCCAAGAGGTGGAACGCGGCGCCGACATCATCATCTGGGGCTCGGCCGGGCATCCTGAAGTGGACGGACTGATGGGCTACGCCGCTGGACGCGGCCACGTCGTGGCCAACCCGGCCGACATCGCCGCGCTGCCCGATTTTCCCCGGGCGCTGCTGGTCGCGCAGACGACTCAAGAAAAAGAAGGCTGGTCGGCCATGGCCGAAGCCGCTCAACGACGCTTTCCCGGGGCCAAGATGGTCAACACCATCTGCCAGGCCACCGTCGACCGTCAGGCCGACGCCAGACGCCTGGCCCAGGAAAGCGAAGCTCTGGTGGTGGTGGGCGGAAAAAACAGCGGCAACACGAAGCGTCTCTTCGAGATAGGCCTCGCCGCCGGCGCGCCGACCATTTCGGTCGAAGGCCCGGACGAGATTGCCCATGACTTCATGGACGGCCGCGCTTCGGTGGGCCTTCTGGCCGGGGCCTCCACCCCGCTGTGGCAGATCAGATCGGTTCACCAGAGGCTGGACGAATTGGGCCGACGCAGCGATCGCTCTTTAGGCGTTTTTCTGCACCGGTTTTTGCGGGCCCTGGTCCTTTCCAACATCTACATAGGACTGGGCGCCGGCTGCTTGGGCCTGGCCCTGGCTCGGGCCATGGGCGTAAGTCCGCCCTTTCTCCTTTTCAGCCTTTTCTTTTTTTTCGTTCAGTCCATGCATCTCTTGAACGCTTTCGTGGAACGCGGCTCCGCCCGCAACAACGACCCGGATCGCAGCGTCTTCATGAGCAAATACAAAAAAATGCTCGTCCCTTGCGGTCTCTTTTCCTTCGCCATGGCCCTGGTCGGGGCGGCGGAAGCCGGCTTGGCGGTCTTTCTTCTGGCCGCCTTTTTGTATCTATGCCGAGTCGCTTACGCCCTGCCCGTGCCCCTGAAATGTTTCGAACGCCGTCAAATAAGAGCCGTGAAGGATCTGCCGCTGGCCAAACCTCTGGCCGTTTCCCTCGGCTGGGCCACCCTTCTGGCCTTCTGTCTGCCTCTGTCCAGCCCGCCCTGGCTTCCCTGGAGTCTAGAAGGAGCCAAAGCTCTCGCCGTCGTCTTCATCTGCGTCTTTTTAAACCTGCTTTGCCGCACTCTGCTGACGGATTTTGAAGATTCTCTAGGCGACCGTCTTTTCGGCACCAAGACGTCAGTCACCCTTCTGGGCTTCGAAAAAGCCAAAAAATTTCTGATGATCCTCATCTTTCTCTGGGGGGCGTGCCTGATCCTTTGCTGGGCCTTCATCGTCCCCAAGGCTCCTCTTCTGTGGCTCCTGCCGCCGGGCCCCATCTTCAACGCCGTCATTCTCCGTCGCCTCAGCGACAGCATAGGCGTCGGAGGCTATCGCTTCGACCTGATGATCGACGGGCAGTTCCTTTTGACCGGCCTCAGCATTTTAACCTGGAGCCGCTTTTGAAATGTTCGCCCTCTTTTAGACCTCTCCGGCCGCGACCAAATCCGCCCCGCCCGAGCTTTTCGCCAAAGCAGGCCGCCTAAGCAACCTGCGCCAAGCTGACAGCTAAAGCAAGCCGCCTTAGCTGACAGCCATTGGAGGCCGCCAAAGCAGATTGCCAAAGCAAACAGCCATTGGAGGCGCCCCTATTGTCCCGGCCAACAAGAGAGCTTGGCGACGCGAAGATTCGCCCGCCATTCCGGCTACTCCTCTTCCGCCCTTTGAGCCAGCAGCCTCTTGAGAACTCCGCCCTCGTAGATTCTCCGCCGTTTTTTCAGCTCCGACTCGGCCGCCCGACGCCTTTCCGGAGAAAGCGGGAACTTCAAGATCTTTTCCAAAGCTATAATCCGATAACGATCCAATCCCGAAGCGCTGGACAGCTGATCTGGCCTCCCTCCATGGCGAACGACCAAATCAAGATCCAACAGTCCCGCCTCGTGACCGTACAGCGTCCGAAGCCAGAGATCGTAATCTTCGCAAGCCGGAAGGGATTCGTCGAACAGTCCCACTTCCGCCAGCAATTCGCGGCGCAATATGACCGCCGACGGGCTTATCAGACATAGGGACAGGGAATCGACAAAAAAGTCGCCGGCTCTCTTCTTGTGACGCAAGCCCGGGTTGACCCGACGTCCGTTTCTAATCCACCGCTCTTGGCATTGCGATATCAACAGCTGGGGATTTTGGTTCATGTATTCCGCCTGAGCCGACAGCTTGCCCGGGAGCCACTCGTCGTCGCTGTCGAGAAAGCAGATTAGCTCGCCTTTCGAGCGCTCGATGCCGATGTTCCGACTGGCGCTGACGCCGAGGTTTTTTTCGTTTAGGACGAAGATAAGCTCTTTTCCGGGATGACGTTTTCGTTCGAAATCCGAACGAATGTCCATCAGGATCTTTCGCGTCTCGTCGTTTGAGCCGTCGTCGACGACTATCAGCTCGAATTTCGGGCCTTCCTGACGAAGGACCGAACCGACGGATCTTTCCAAACACCAGGCCCGGTTGTAGGAGGGAATAATTACGGATATCATCTGCTCCCTCCCCTTTTGCGTCTTCCCCTTGGCCATAACTTTTAGCCTCCGCTTGACCAGTCGTTTTTCGCATAGGCTCTCCTAGGGAGAACCAAAGTCAGACCAAGATCGCCGACGCTCCGGACCAAATGTCCTCCAGCCCTTCGCTCGAAGCCTTTTTGAGCGGCCAGCGAAAGCCTTTGGTCAAGGGAAAACCGACTAAAAAACGTCGTTTTTCCTTGTCGCCTTGTCGGCGACGTTCGCCGCCGTCGTTTGTCGCCTGCGCTTCGCCGCTTGCCGGCGACGCTCGCCGCCTCGCTCGTCGTTATAACTCTCTAAACATTTTGAAGCTTTTTTGGGCCATTTGGCAAGGATCTTTTTTCTGCCGACTCGCCTCCTGATTTCTGTCCCTTACGTTTTTCGGAGCCAAATTCCCATTTAATAGTTTTCTTTTTTAGAAAAAATATCTCTTACTTTTCTTGCCGAAATTAAAACATATATTTATAATACAACTAGGATATTAAAGACTAAGGTTTAATACCTTAGAAGCGTTATATTTCTTTTTGTAATCTATTGTTATAAATTTGATTTTTTTATACAGACGCTTAGCTGGCGCCTCCTACGATCGACTCCTGGCCGAGTCAGCGGCGCCCCCTATACAACCAAAGACAGAGGAACCAGTTTATGGGCATTTTAAAAATCGCGCTCTCCATAGCCTCTCTGCTCGTCATATTGATATTTTTGATCTTGTGGCGCTCAGCCGCCGGAGAATTGGAAACCGCCAACAAGTCCGTCAGTCGCTCTCAACGGGACATTTCCGCGCTGGAAAACGACAACAAGAATCTGAAGGCGGAGCTGGCGACCGCCCAAAACTCTCTCAAAGAGAACGGCAAGACTATAGACGATTTGAACCGGGTCAACAGAACCCAAAAAGGCGAAATAGACAAACTCAGAAAAAGCGGAGAGACGATGAACGCCTCTCTGGAAGCTTTGACGGCCTCTTTGAAGGATTATGAGAACCAGGTGAAAGCTCTGGAAGACAAACATGAAGGGAACTGCCAAATTGTTCAGACCGAGACGCTTTTGTCCTGCGAATCGGATAGACTTGACGCTCTGAACAAGCTGGGACAGTTGGCCGGCAATCTGGAATCGGTCATGGAGGAAAGAGACAATCTCCTGACCCAGTTGGAACAAACGAAGAACGCTCTAGAAAAACTCGCCGTCAGAAACTCTCTGCCGTAAACCTGTCCTGGCGGCCGTCTTTCCATCTGGCCCTCGGACCAGACGGAGTCGCCCTAATCGGCGGCTTTTTCCAAACGCAAAAAAAAGGGAGACAAACGGAACAAGCTTCCGTTTTTCTCCCTCCAAATTTCCTCGACCTCAAAAGCGGAGATCGAACGTCTTCGTTTCTATAGACTCTTGGCCTGGGCGGCGGATCCCCTTTTTGGACGCTCTTCGACTGGACGAACGGTCAGCTAGGGTTGGGCTCGCTTATTTGTCTGGGGCTCGGCTTGACTATGACGCCGCTTTTGATGCACTTGGTGCAGACTCTGACCTTTTTGGTCGTGCCGTCGGCGAAATGTCTGACGTTTTGCAGGTTTGGCCGCCAAATCTTTTTGGTCTTATTGTTGGCGTGGGAGACGTTATTGCCATTCTGCGGGGCCTTGCCGCAAAAATCACATACACGAGACATCTGAAAATCCTCCATCGGCCAAGCCGAGTGACATGCCCGGAGCAACCGGAACTTAGTTATTTAACACAAACCCGCTCATAAAGCAAGTTTTTAGTTTTTTTTATTTTTTATTTTCTTGGGGCGCGGGTAATTTTTTTTGGCCAACCAGGCCGCCGCGACCTTCTCGACGTCCCAACTCCCGAGACAAACAAAGGCCGACGCTCGGCCGTCGTTCGGAAGCGCCCCCCAAGCTTCCGATGAGACGAGAGTCATTCGGCCAGGGCCTTCCGCTCTTCGTCCCGATGGATGAACATCAACGCCTCTTCCGTGATCAAGCTGTCCGCTTCGACGAGCGGTCCGACTTTGCCTTCGGAGATGCCGTAAGCCGCCGTGACGACGATCGCGTTCCGTCGGCACCAGTCCATAAAATCGGAGATGGTCAAAACTCTGATGTTGGGCGTGTCGTACCACTGGTAAGGCAGACTCGGCGTCACCGGCATGCGGCCTTTGGCGGCCAGATCCACTCTGGTCCGCCAGTGCCCGAAGTTGGGGAAAGAAACGATGCTCCGCTTGCCGACTCGGAGCATTTGGCTCAAGACGCCCATAGGATCCTTGAGGGTCTGGATGGTGCTCTCCAAGATCACGAAATCGAAGCTTTGATCCCTAAAATCGCCGAGAGCTTCGGAGATGTCTATGTTCAGAACCGGGACTCCATGCTCCATGGCCGCCATGGCCGCCTCAGGATCCACTTCCACGGCTTGCCCGTGGACGTTCATCTCATTTATCAGCCGACCGAGAAGTTGTCCCTCGCCGCAGCCCAAATCCAGGACATACGCGCCTCTGGGGATCTCGTTTAGGATGACCCCGTCCTGCCAGCGGCGGTTCCTGTTCGCGGACTGCTCCGGCTCGGACTCCGCCCGAGCCAGAGCGTTCAGCAAATCGGCGTCAAGATTGAGTCTGCCCTCCAATAAGGCGTTCCTGACGATCCGGCCTTCGCTTTCTCGATCCGTCTCGTCCAGACGGTTTTCCGCCCGCTCGGAAACAGCGAGTTTTTCCATGTTTTCGCTCAAAGCTAACCCCCAAGCGCCCTCAAACTTCGGCTTTCGTTCGTTGCAGAGCGAGAAAGGCTAAAATCCCCATTTTTCTTCGCTCCAACTGAGGTTTTGGCTCTCCGGCCTTTGGTGCAAACCAAAAAGGCTTTTCGGGCAGCCAAGTTTTTGGCCTAAAAATTTTTTTTCGGCCAAGAGGATTCGACAAAAAAGTCATTTGAAAGATTTCAGATAACAGGTCAAAAGACGCCGCACGGTTTCCGTCTCCACCAGAAAGGCGTCATGGCCGTAGCGGGAGGGCACGTTGACGTAACTGACCGGCTTTCTGGCCAGACACAAGCCGGAGACGAGCTCTCGGCACAATTCCGGCGGAAACAGCCAGTCCGAACTGAAAGAAACGACCATGGTCCTGGCTTTCAGCCGCTCGGCCATGACGGCCAGATCCCCGCCGCCCCATTTGTCGGCGGCGTCGTAGTAGTCCATGGCCCGGGTCAGATATAGATAGCTGTTGGGATCGTAACGTTTGACGAAACTCTCCGCCTGATGATTGAGATAACTTTCCAATTCGAAATCGACGCCGGTCAGGGTGAAATCGGGGCTCTCCTTGCCCCTTAGTCTGCGGCCGAACTTGAAGCCCATGCTCTCTTCCGAAAGATAGGTGATCTGGGCCATCATGCGGGCCACGGCCAGACCGGCCAGAGGCCTGGGGCCGTTTCCGGCGTAGTAGTCGCCGTTGTTGAAGTCGGGGTCGTTCAAGATGGCGTGTCGACCGACCACGCTGAAGGCCAGCCCTTGCGAGGTGACCGTGTGTCCGGCCGAGAGGATGATCAGATCGTCCATGAGATCGGGGTAGGCCAGTCCCATCTCCAGAGCCATCTGCCCGCCCATGGAGCCGCCCACCACCGCCCGGACGCGGCTGATGCCCAAAAGAGACAAAAGCTCGTATTGCTGACGGGCCCAATCGCCTATGGTCACCATGGGAAAACTCAGCCCCCAGGGCCGGCCGGTCTCGGGATTGAGGGAAGACGGCCCGGTGGTTCCGTAACAGCTGCCGATGACGTTGGAGCATAAGACCATGAAGCGATTGGTGTCTATGGCCTTGCCCGGACCGACCATCTGATCCCACCAGCCCGGTTTGGTTTTGCGATATTCCAGAAGCGGACCTTCCGGAGCGGCGTCCCAGCCGGCCACGTGGGCGTCTCCGGTCAGGGCGTGGCAGATCAAAATGACGTTGTCCCGACTTTTGTTCAGCCGACCGTAGATCTCGTACTCCATCTCCACGGGACCGAGAGAGCCTCCGGCCTCCAGACGCAAAGGCGCGTCTTGGAACAACACGGCTTTTCTGGACCTGGTCCAGCCCACCGAGGCCGGATGATCCGGTTTATGAACTTCTTTGCCTACTTCCCCGTCAACGCTCATGCCAACCACTCAAAAAAAAGCCCTAACCCTAAGATTAGAGCGGGTTTTGACGGCCGCGAAGCGGCTGTCCGACAATGTCAGCCTCTAGCTCGTCATTTCGCCATAAAGGCTTCTTCAAATCGGCCCGCCAGACGAAGTCGGAGCAAGCGGCGAGAAGAGCCAATAAAATTTTCTTTCCAACTCTACGACATAAATAGGAGCAATTTCAATATATGAACCAAGCGTCGAGAGCCGCCCCGCGCGTCGTCCAAGCCAAAAAGGAACCTCGCGGCTTTTTTTTTGGCGGCATCGCCGAAAAGAACGCTTGAAGCCGTCAAAGGACGTTTTCGGCCAAGCGATCGAATCCAGGACCTTCTTGATGATAGCCTTTCGGCCCCAGATACCCATTCATCAACTTGACGCGAATTCCGCCGTCCTGATGGAAATCGATGACGTTGAGGCAGGCGAAGTCTTGGGTGAGGGTCCACATCTCCGTGTTGGTGAGATTGAGGGCGTTGGCCAAAATGGCCCGTCCCACGCCGGCGTGAGAGACCACCGCCACGACCCCGGTCGGATGTCGCCGGCGCACCGCGTCCAGAGCTTTTTCTATTCTAGCTCTGAAGACTTGTGCCCCCTCGCCTTCAGGGAACAAAAATTCTCCGCCGTCCGGTCTGACTATGTCGTCGGCCAAATCGGGAAAGCGTTCTTTGATCTCACGAAACCGCAAACCCTCGCACAGACCGAAGTTGACTTCCCGAAATTCCGGCTCGATTATGAGCTCCAAATTGGCCGTCTTGGCCAAAGCCTCGCCGCCGTAGACGGCTCTCTGGAGATCGCTGGAATAAACGGCGTCTATTTTCAGTCCTTTCAAAGCCGAAGCGGCTTCATCCAGCTGTCGACGTCCTTCCGAAGTCAACTCCACGTCTCGCCAGCCGTTAAAAATATAATTGGCCGAATCGACCGTCTCGCCATGTCGCAAGCAATATAATCGTAAAAAATTCATCTTAGCCTCGTTGATTCGCCTTCAGGCAAGGCAGGATCTCTTGCCGTAAACCGGACAATAGGTTCATTTCCTTTTAAGCGCTGATAAAGCGGCTGATTGGGGCAGCCGATTAGGTCTTTTGGCGCTGAAGGCGGCCCCGAAGTTCCTTCGTCTCTTCTCGCCGAACGCCGAACGCCTAAGTCGCCGGGCGCCGAGATAATCTTTTCGGACGAACAATCGCCTCGAAACAAGCGCCTCGAAACAATCGCCCGGAAACATGCGCCTCGAAACAGGCGCCTCTAAACAGGCGCCTCGAAACAATAGCCTCGAAACAATAGCCCCGAAACAGGCGCCTCGAAACAGGCGCCTCTAAACAGGCGCCTCGAAACAGGCGCCTCTAAACAGGCGCCTCGAAACAGGCGCCTCGAAACAGTCGCCTCGAAACAGGCGCCTCTAAACAGGCGCCTCGAAACAATCGCCCCGAAACAGTCGCCTCGAAACATGCGCTTCGAAACATGGCGACAGTCCGGTCTTTTCCAGGTCATGTTTGCCCTGTTTAGCGTCCCGGAACAGTTCAGTTTGGCGAGTGGTCAGCGAAAGGCTGAAAAGGAGGGGCGAGCGACAGGG
>JAIRTO010000019.1 GCA_031254895.1 Deltaproteobacteria bacterium | reverse complement strand
GCTCCTGCGCCTCGCCCCTTGCCTTCGCTCCTGCGTCTCGTCCCTGAGTTCGCCCTTTAGGCTTAGTCGCGCGTTCACCCTTGCGTTCGCTAAAAGTCTCGCCCCTTCGCTAAGTCCCTGCGTTCACCCTTGGGCCTGGCTCTAAGTCTAGCCCCTTAGGCTCGTCCGTCGTCGGAAGGAATTTATTGGCAAGCCCATAAAACCAATAATTTTCGCGCCAATGGCGCGAAAACAGAAATGACCGCAGCTTGGTTCCGGAAGCGTTTCCCGTCGGCGGACGGCCTTTTGGCCGCGCTCTGAAGGCATGTCCGAAGGCCCTTTTTAGGCGGTCTCCCCCCATTAAAGCGCCCAGTCTTGGCGAACGCGGCGACCATGGCCAATCCGCGCGGCGCTCGCCGTCCGCTCGCCGGCTCCGTCCGACTCCAGACGTTTTTGAAATCTCCCTGAAGCGTCAAGACTGGAAAGGGGCCATGGCGAGAGCGGCGTCCGGCGGCTAAAAAAAGGCTTCACCCGTTTCGGACGAATAATGGGAAAAACATGGCGCGTAATCGCGAAATCCTTAATCTTGGCATTAGGGCCGTTTTGTAGTAGTATTCAAGAATATAAAGGGATTCGTTCTTTTCTCGCCTCAGTTCCCAGCCTGCACTTTGTCCGAGAGTTTTTCCCTGCCAAAAACAAAGGCCGAATCTTGGCTGGACGTCGAACGCGTTCATCTGTCCGGCCATCGATCCGCCCGGCGGCATGAATTTTACAACTGTTTGTCATATTTAAGAGTCTAAAGCCTATGCCCAATGTAGAAGAAGCATTATATAACCATTATTTGAAAGGTTTTGGAGAAGAAGTAACATTTTTTGACGCTTCCCTCAAGGAAATTTCTTCGGCCCTCGGCCTGAAGCCCAACTTGGCGGTCAAACAGCTAATCAAGTCCGTCGGCGACCCGGCCTATCTCCGAGACGTGTTTTCCGGAAAGATCTCCCCGGAAGAGCTTGAAGATAAGCAAGACAAGACGCCAGGGTTTTTGCGCCATCTTCTTCTGGCCCTCCACGTCATGTCCGGTCTGAGCCCCAATTCCGACATTGCCGAATTCAACGAGAGCCTGCGGCGACTTCTCAAAAGCGAGGAGGATTTTTCGGATTTGTCCGGCTTGCCTGAGCTGTGGTCCAAGTTGGAGCTCTGGTGCCTGAAAAATGGCGAATCCAAGATCTTCGTCGCGCCTGACTCCGGAAAGGCTGATTTTGGCTTCCTGCCGGATTTGACTCTTTCGTTTCAGCGCGACAAAGACGCGCTATTGGAATTCCTCGCCGGCCAAAAAAAAGTTCTGGCCGATTTATCCATTGAACTTCAAGAGCAGCTTATTATACCTATTTTGCTATATAATAAATCCCTTTTAAGCGAATACTTTTATAATGTTTTATGCGAATATGAAATTTTATATAGCAACAAGGCCAATAATCGGTATTCTCACCGATTTTGGCTTATGCTTCAGTCTTTTGAAATCGTCCCAAAAACCAATTACAGGTTCTTTGACTTCATTTCTTTGGATTTCTTCGAAAATCGCTGGATAATCAGAAGCGAAGAAGGTCATCGCGAAAATGCCGCTTTCGTCAATTCCGGATATGACCTGAATATTTTTTTGAAGAACATTTCCCACCATTCCGTCGATTCTCTTCAACCTCACGTCTTGTTCTTCAAACGTCACGGCATAATGGTTTTTCCGGAAAAAGGCCCAAACCGACATCTCGCGGATCTGCCTCTCCAATCCGACGGCCCCGGCATCGTTTTGTTCGATCAGACCAAAGAAAAAAAATGGTTCTTTACGCCTGATTGGAGCGAAAAAAATTGGGCCATACTGAAATTGAGCGCGCCTCGCTTTCGAGAAACCTTGGCTCAATTGCAGAGTTTCTATCCGTTTTACCGCTCCCTCGCCGAAAAATGCCCCGCCCATATGGAGGCTCGCGGAGGAGTCTGCCGCTCGGGGCGCCATCTTATTTTCTCGGAATACTGGCCAACATTCGCTCCGAACCGGCCTGGACCTCTGACGCGAACCTTAGGGTCGGATCCTCTTTCCGAGGCGAAGCCGTTCCTGATGGAGCAATCGGCCGACGTTCCGCCCGAGGCTACGGAAGAGACCCTCACGTTCTCTCTGACTTTCAACGCGCGTCGGCTGCCGGCCAAGTTTAAGCTGCATTTGACCAGCCCGTCGCTCCGGGACAAGGTCGTCGTTCCCTCCGAGTCCAAGTGGCCGTCGACCCCGGAGCTCGTCTGGGCGAACGAGCCTTTCGAGCCGTCGAATTCCGTCGACGACCGGCTCCCAAAGCTGCCGGACTTGAAGGAACGCGGTCTTTCCGTCGAGCCGGATCCCGTCTATCTCCACTTTCTGGAAGCCCTTTATTTTAAAGGAGATAACGGCTTGACGGATTTTGACGTCCAAGAGCTGGCCGCGCCTATTTTTTCTTCGTCCCCGCCGCCCGGCTTGGTTGACGACCTCGTCAGAACTCTGGAGGAAACCGGCTGGCTGGAAAGACGCCGCTCCAAAGCCTTAGGCTTTCCCAGGCTGTGGCTAAAGGAGCAGGCCTTGAGGCCCTGCCGAGGAGGAGTTCTGCTCTGCGGCCCGGCCCCGAACTGCGTGCAGGACAAGTTCATTCAAGCGACCGAAAGCGTCGGCGGTTTCGTCAGCGTTCGCCATAGCCGCAGCCGTTACGCTCCCCAGCAATTTTTGGCCGAAAACGCGCCCCTCCCCTTGCTGGCGGAAGCTACGGGCTGGCCCATATATCCTGAACTCCGTCCGACCTTCCCAAAAGCTCCTTCATGTTGGCCGGCGGAGGACGAATCGGCTCTCTTCGGCGTCTCCGAGCCTTTCGATCTTTTTTGGAGCTGGCCCGAAGGCCGCTTCGCGCCGGCCTCGGCCAGCTGCGGACACGCCAAGCTAAATGGCGTGTCTCTGGGCTCTTGCCTCGTCAATATGCGTCAATTCCATCGGTTGTACGTCGTCAGCGGCGAAGAGACGGGCGCGGACAACAAATATGTGACTTGCAGCCGAATATCGGCTATATTGGAAGCTTCTCGCCGAGCCGGCCAAAGTCTCTTCGAAGCCGAAGGATGGCTTCTCCGTCGAATCGGCCAGGAGGCGCGTCTGCCCCTGCCCCTCGGCCGCTGGCTGACCGATTCTTCCTTGTCCGCTCCTGGTCTTGTCGAGCGCGAAAAGGGGCAATTCTCCTACGAATATTGCGCCCAGCCGGAGCATATCGGGAGAGTGGCGAACGCTCTCGGCTGCCTGACCGTCAAGGCCGCGCCCGCCGAGAGCAAGGCCGCGCCCGCCGAGAGTTACAAAAAAACGTTCGCCGAGTCGGATCGGTACCGAACTTTGTTGGCGGATC
The DNA here is from genome assembly GCA_031254895.1 of Deltaproteobacteria bacterium. GTDB lineage: Bacteria > Desulfobacterota > Desulfarculia > Adiutricales > Adiutricaceae > JAIRNQ01. The sequence continues at coordinate 3,158 of JAIRTO010000019.1, read as the reverse complement.
TAAGCCCCTTTTTCGTCTCCTCGATGGTAGACGAAACTCTTGGCTCGGAAGAAGCTCTTGGCTCGGTAGAGCCTCTTGACTCGGAAGAAACTTTTGACTCGGCAGAAGCCCTTGACTCGGCAGAAGCCCTTGGCTTGGAAGAGTCTCTTGACTTGGAGGAGCTTCAAAAGGCCGCGCCTGGCGTTTCTTCGCCCGACGACGGAGTCATGGAGGCGGCGATCTTAGCGGCGGAACCGACGGCGAGCGCTGCGGGGAAACCGAAAAGTCTCGACTTGGAAGTCCAACCGGAGCCTCCCATAAACTATTTTTTGCCCCTATGGCAAAGATGCTGCGGCCTCAGGCATCGCCGAGGCTCGAGATACATTTTTCAGGGAGAAAATCATGTTTAATTGCATTGGTTATTGTCTAATGAAAGACAACCCGAAATTTTCCAGATTTGAACCGCGTTTGGTATTGGAAGACGACAGCTGGTATTATCTTTCGGAAACCGAGAGAAAAAGCTATTTTCCTTTGACGGGCCTGGTTTTTTGGCCATTTAAGGAAAAATACGATTTCATTATGGAAAATTCTTTATTTTATTTTAAGGTTGACGAAAATCCAGATCCTAAATCGAAAGAAGATCCGCTAAGAGATCAATGGTACATTCCGCCCGAATCGACCTTGATCCCTCTCCTGCCTATTTTGGACTTCACCAACTACACTAACGAAGAAATTCGACAAAATTTGTTTGAGCAGGGCATTGACAATCCCACCGAAGACGCCACGGTTTTCGTGAAATTTTCCGAAAACTACGCCGGAGTCGTCGTCAACCTGTTCAAGAGCGATCACGACCTCTACAAGACGACGGACTACAAGATGGTGGAGACGCACATCGCCGAGCCCAAGGAAATAGTCTCGATTAACGGCATAGAGTACATTTTCAAAAACAAAGTCAAAAAAGAAGGCAATTTCAAAACCTTCAATTGGCAAAACAACGCCGAATTCATCACCAGCATAGTCAACAAATGCAAAGACGGCTTCAAGCTAAACGGCCGAACCAACAATGACTTGAGAGAAATCAAAGAGATCCTGAAAAGCATCGAAGTCTACCCCACTTTGGAATCCACCCAACTGCAGGAACGCTGGGAGCACTTGTCGGACCAAATAGAGGCCAAGTCGGATTCCATGCGAGAATTGTCCAACACTCTTCTGGAGTCTTCCAAAGGTCAAGAGCTTCTGCTGATCGCCGTCGAGAGAACCCGCCGGGCCAAAGAAAACGAAATAAAAGAAGAGATCGTCTCCGCAAACAGCGAGCTCCAAGCCATCGAGAAAAAGAAGCAGACCATTCAAAATCAAATCGATAGGCTGAAGACGGAAAGAGACGGGTTAAAACAGACTTCCTCGAATTTGAAATCGGAGGTCTGCAAGCAGGCCGAAGAATTTCGCTCGCTTTTGTCCAGCGTGTCCGTGTTGGAATATCCGGCCGCCAGTCTTTTTTCCGACCGACTGGACAAATTGATCAACAACGGCCTAGCCCCGGACGTCGCCTCCTTCCCGTCCGCCACTCCGCCCTGGGGCCAATCAAGAAAGCTGCACCAGCTGGCTTCCAAGATTTCCGTAAACGACCTGCCCGAACGTTTCAAATCCGAAGAGGACTTGGGCCTTTCCCCGGACTATTTGCAGCTCCTCGACGCCTTCGCCCGTTCCGGCGAGTTCGTCCTTTTGTTGGGCGACGGGGCGGAACAATACGTCAAACGCTACAGCGCCTGCATCGGCGAGGACAACCTCTATTTGATGCAGCCCGATCCCAGCACCATCAGTCTGGACGATTTATGGCGCGTGCCCGGGAACCAGCTGCCCACCGGTCTGGCCCGCGCCTGGCAAGCGGCTTTGGAAAACCCCTACCGACTCTATCTGGTCTGGCTCCATTCCATTAACGTCGCCCCTTGGCAGCTTTGGTTCGAGGCCTTCTTCAACGTCCTCCAATCGCCCATCCGGCCCAAGAACCTCTTGACCGTCGGAACCTTGTCGGCCACGCCTCCGCCCATTCAAGACTACGCCAAATTTAGAAAAGCTCTTCTCTCCTGGCTCGTGCCTTTGAAAATCAAACTGGGCTCCATGAAGCCGACCAAGATCTCCTCCACGTTCCTTCTCTTCGATTCGCCGATCAAGGAGCAGGAGTTCGTCATGAGCGCCAATTCGCCTTATTCGCTGATTGAGTTCAGCATTTCGCAGTCTTTCACCTTTCCGGCTTATCAACGCCACTTGAAGCTTGGCGCGGTCAATCCGGAGATGCTCTTGAGCTCCGGTTCTTGGCCTTCCGAAAACTGGCAAGAAACCAAAACCATTCATGCGGCTTTAAGAGACGGGGCCGCCCTTTTGACGGCCTGACGCGCCTTTTGGCCGCTCGGCGGAAGTTTTTTGCCGAACTGAAAAGGCCTGAGCCTCAAGATGAGGCTCAGGCCTTTTTTATTGCGTTTTTTTTGGGAAAGACTTTTCCCGAAAAAATCTTCCGCCGAGTCGTCAAATGTTTCGAAGCTCCGGCCAAAGCCGGACTCTCCTCCTCGCGATTTCCGTCCTTCCCTCGATTTTCTCGCCCAGACCCATGACCAGCTAAGACACCCCCAAGCGTTTTCGCCAAAAAGGCGAGCTAGTCCATGTAAGCCCTTTAAGGCCTTCTTTCGAAATGGCCCGAAAACGCCCGTCGCTAGGCGGGTCAAAAAAAACTCGCGCAGGCGCCGTCTCCTGAACAAGCTGGCGTCTTAGACGGCCTGCCTTCTGAGGCGTTTTGGCCGGGACGGCCGCCCGCAAGGAAACTTTTCGACGAAAAAAGCTAAATGTCCGAAAAATGGTTATGTGACGTATTATATAAAATGAGACCATAGTCTTCGCCAACAGCTTCGAGCCGCGAACTCATGGCCGCCCAAGCCGAAAGAGCCGCTCAGCCGCCGTCTCTCCAGGTGACGCGGAATAATTGGCCAAGATGCCCTCGCGCTTGCCCAAATAGGCGAGGACGTCGGCGACCCTTTGAAAGATGGCGGCGGCCAGTCGGCTCTGATCCATCTCTCTTGGCCGACTCTGACGTCAATGTCGCGGCCTGAGTTTTACAGTTTTATGAAAGACATTTTTATTTATCCAACAATAATTGTCAAATTTTTGATTTATCAATATTTATTTTG
>JAIRTO010000369.1 GCA_031254895.1 Deltaproteobacteria bacterium | reverse complement strand
GTCCGGATGTCCGTTCAGGAGGGCAGAGCCTAATGACCTAGCCGGATGTTCAAATCTAATGTCCGAGCCAAATATTCAAGAAAGTTCGGCCAGACTGATCTTGGACGGCAGGATCGCCTTTTTTTTTTGGCCGCTCTTCTCTCCAGACGGCTCGCCGACAAGACTGTTCACTTATGCAGGCGGATCGCTCTGGTCTTTCTTCTGGTTCGGCCGCTTCAACCTCTCGTCATTCCCGTCTTTCCATTTCTGTCTCTATTTCCCTCTCTGTTTCCTTTTTTGGCGATTCCCGGAAACCGAAAGGCAGAGCCCAAAAAAAAAACGGCGGTCTTTTCGCGGCGGGCGGAAAACTTGTCCGGCGAGCCGAAAAACTTTTCCGCCAAAAGGGAAGTTCAACCAGAGAGCCAAAAAAGAGGACTGAAGAGAGCCATAATAGAGAAGAGAGCCATGGAAGAGAGCTCCGCCGAAAAGAGAGTCAGGGAAGAGGGGATTGGTTCAGAATAAAGCCTAGGCTGTTCCCCAGTCGCGACGTCCTTGGGGAAGATCGCCTCGGATCTTTTTTATGGAGCCGCGCCTCGGGAACATCTCTTCGGGAGCAGTTTTTTTTGAAACCTTTCTTCGGCAGCCGTCAACCTTCGAAAACAATCGTTCCGTCGACGATGGTCTTGACGATCTGGCCTTTCAACTTCCAGCCGTCAAAGGGGCTGTTGCGGCTTTTGGATTTGGAGGTCTTGACGTCGTAAACGTATTCGGCTTGGGGATCAATGACGGTCACGTCCGCCGGCCGTCCCTTAAGCAAAGTTCCGCCGGGCAGACCAAGAATTTGAGCCGGCTTCAGCGAAAGAAGCTCGGCCACTTTTTTCGGCGAAAGCTGTAGTTCTTCAGCGAGCCGCAAAGTCAGCGGCAAGGCCGTTTCCAGGCCGATGACTCCAAAGGCCGCATCCATGAACTCCACTTCTTTTTCCAGAACGGAATGGGGAGCGTGATCGGTGGCGACGACGTCTATGACTCCTTCGGCGATCCCTTGTCGCAAAGACTCCTGATCCGCCGCCGTTCTCAAGGGAGGGTTCATTTTGCGGTTGACGTCGTATTGGCCCACGTCCTCATCGGTCAAGAAAAGATAATGCGGCGCCGTCTCGCAAGTCACGGGCAAGCCTTCGGCTTTGGCGCGTCGGATCAAATCCAGGCTCAACCGGGAGGAGACGTGACAGATGTGCAGGCGCTTGCCGGTCAGCCTGACCAAGGAAATGTCCCTATAGACGGCCATGGACTCGACTTCGGCGGGGATGCCCGCCAAACCGAGCCGCGTGGAGACGCGGCCTTCGTGAATTTGCCCTTTGGGGGCCAAGGTGGCCTCCTGAGCGTGACTTAAAGGCGGCAAGCCGCAAACGTGGGCGTAGCCCAGAACTCGCCGCATGACGGCGGCGTCGGGGATCCAGCGGCCGTCGTCAGTCACCGCCGAGGCTCCGGCGTTTTTCAGATCTTCGTACTCGGTCAATTCCTGGCCGTTCAGTCCCCGGGTCATGGCCGCGCTTTGACAAAGTCTGGCCCCGGGGATTGTTTTGGCCCGAGAGAGAAGGCTTCTAATCTGGGCCGCCTGATCGACCGGCGGGGAGGTGTTGGGCATAGCCAGAACCGTCGTGAAGCCCCCGGCGGCGGCGGCCATGAGGCCGGAATGAAGATCTTCCTTATATTCGTGGCCGGGATCGCGGAGGTGGACATGCATGTCGATGAGACCGGGCAGAACCCAGAAATCCTTGGCCTCAATCAGGGTCTTGCCTTCGCCGCTGAGGGAGCAGGTCGGATCGACGGCGGAAACCAGACCGTCCTCCAGAAGAAGATCGGCTCTGGCGTCAAAATCCTGAGCCGGGTCGATTAAGCGTCCGTTTTTAATGAGTATGGGCTTTGTCATGGCTTAATCCTTTCCGACTATTTTTCCGACGCCTGCTCGGGATTGCGGCGTTCCGCGTTGTCCACCAGCAGGTATAACAGGGCCATGCGCACGGCCACGCCGTTGGTCACCTGTTCCAAAATGACCGAGGCCGGACAGTCGTAGACCTCAGGGGTGAGCTCCACGCCTTGGTTGACCGGCCCTGGGTGCAGAAGGAGACAGTCCGGCTTGGCCAGGCTTAGGCGGCGGTCGTTTAGGCCGTAGACGCTGGCGTATTCCCTGGCCCCGGGAAAGAGCTGTCCTGACTGGCGCTCCAGCTGAATGCGCAGCATGATGACGGCGTCGGCTCCTTCCAGAGCCGGTTCGGGTCGCTCGAAGACCTCGACGCCATATTCCTCGGCCAAACCGGGAACCATCATGGCCGGGGGACCGCAGACGGACACCGAAGCCCCTAGAGTTCTAAGGCCTATCATGTTGCTGCGAGCCACTCGGCTGTGGGCGATGTCGCCGATAATCGCGACTTTGAGGCCGTCAACGCGGCCTTTCTTTTCGCGGATGGTCATCAGATCCAGAAGAGCTTGGGTCGGATGAGCGTGGGCCCCGTCCCCGGCGTTCAAGACCGGACAGGCCAGACGTTCGCCCAGAAACGACGGGGCGCCTGAAGCCGAATGTCTGATGACCAGAGCGTCGGGGTTCATGGCCATGATGTTGCGGGCCGTGTCCAGAAGGGTCTCGCCTTTGGCCATGGAGGAACCCGAGGCGGACAAGGCTATGGTGTCGGCGGACAGCCGCTTGGCCGCCACCTCGAAGCTGAGGCGGGTTCTGGTGGAGTTCTCGTGGAAGAAGAGGACCACCAGTTTGCCTCGCAGGGTCGGCACTTTCTTTATTTCGCGTTCGGAGACTTCTTTGAAGTTCTCCGCCAAATCCAATATGGCCAAAAGGTGTTCGCTGCCGAACTGGTCGAGATCTATCAGATCTTTCGGCCAGATCAGGTGTTCATAGGCCATGGCGCACCTCGCTTATGGGGTCGGACGGACGTATGGGTCCAAAAGGCAAGTTGTCGATCGGCCGACAAAAAAATGCCCCTTGAAAAAGGGGCGTTTTGAGAAAAGCGATCCCGCTCGGAAAATTAAGGAGCCTGAAAGTTCTGAGAAGCGATCCGGCGAGCATGGCGGCTACTCTATCTTCATGCCCAGGCGGTTTAGCCTGAGTCTTTGGAAAAAGGACAATCCGCGAGTGGAATTCCAGGACCAGTAAAGCCGCCAGGCCTTTCCGCGCAGGAAAGACGAGTCGACGAAGCCCCAGGACCTGGAGTCGTTGGAAAAATCCCGGTTGTCGCCCATCATGAAATATTTGTTGTCGGGGACGACGACAGGTCCGAAGTTGCGGGAGCCGACCGGGTAAGGGTTGTCGTAATGGCCGTGGGGATCGTCGATGCCCTGGCCGTCAATCATTATCCGGCCTTCTATGACCTCCAAGGTTTCGCCGGGCAGGCCGACGACCCTTTTGACGAAATCCGTTCCGGGCTCTTCAGGATATTTGAAGATGACGACGTCGCCGCGCTGGGGCTTGCCTTGGCCGAACCAGACGGAATTGGTGAAGGGATTGCGGACGCCGTAGGAAAACTTGGTCACCAGAACCCGATCGCCTTCCAAAAAGGTGGGCACCATGGAGCTGGAGGGAATATGAAAGGCCTGGACGACGAAGCTGCGGATCATTAGAGCCAGAACTAGAGCCAGGATTATGGCTTTGCCGTATTCCCAGGCATGAACCTTGAAGGCGGCCATTCCTGACAGCTTGACTTCTTCGGCAGCAGCTTTGACGATTTTGGTTTTTGGAGAGGAGGATTTGTTCTTACGTTTCATTAAAAGGGCCGCAGACCTTCGGAGCTTTTGTGGAACCGCCAATAAAGCGATCCGGCTTTGACCAGCTAGCCACTCGCCGGAAAAGACCGGTAAAAAAGACGTCTTCATCTTCACATGATGATATCGGAGACCGCCGTTTCTTATTGGCTCCGTCTCGACGCCTCTTACGTCTTTGCCTACGTCTTTTCGCCTGACGTCGCTCGACATGCCCTTCGACAGGAGTTTGGTCGACGCCGGACAAAGGCTTTCGCCAAAGAACATTTTTGGAGGAAAAGAAAAAAACAAGGAAAAACTAGATCCAGCCGAAAAATAGGCCGCTGGATGGTCGCAAAGTCGATGATTTACTATAACATAAGAAAAACTGGGCTTCAGCTATTTTAAAAACAAAATGATTTTACAACAGCTGTTTCAAAAAATCCAGATAGAAAAAAAAGCCAGTCGGTTAGTTGCATATTAAACGTAAAAAATGAATATATAAGTTATCGACGCATAAAAAATATGCTCATGGTTACATATTATAAGTAGATAGCATGTTTATGGGTTCTTATATGTAGGCATATTTTATCTTTGCAATCAGAAAAATTCATATAGAGGCCTATATAGAGCGGTTAGGGAAATTTGGCTGGCCTTGAAGCGTTTTTTTTTCGGCGGCGGCTCAATCTGGAAGAGCCATGGCAATATGATGTCAGCCATATAACGACTTCAAACGCGTTTGGCCCGGAAACATAAAAAGGGCTTATTGGGGAGGACATGGGTCGGCCTTGGGAAATTGAAGCTCGACTGGCGTCAGAAAAGGCGTTCCCTACCATCAAGATGAAGAATGCTCGGTCGCCGTAATGGAAGGCTCGCCATGATGTTTGTTAGGTTTGTTAGGCTGGTTAGGTTGGTTGGATAGTTGGTTTAATGCTCGGTCGACGTAATGGAAGGCCCGTCATGTTGTTTGTTAGGTTTGTTAGGTTTGTTGGCAGGCAGGTTGGCTGCTTTTGAAGGACGAAAACAGGTTTTTCCAGTCGTTCGCGAGGTTCGGAGGTTCGAAGGATGAAAGCGAGACCCAAAAAAAGAATTAACTGGCCCGGAAATACGGCCTCCGTCTTCCCGGCGAAGGCACAGCCTTGTGATATAATGCCGACCGTGAATCAAATTTCTTCTCCAATTTCAGGTTTTTCCGCAACTGAGCTGGTTTTGTGGAGGTCTTAGCCTAAAAGCGCCCTCTTTTTTCGGTCTGTCGCTCTTCTCTGAACCTGCCAAAAGGGGAGGGAAAAGATAGGCCAGAGGGGTCGGATTCTGTTTCAGCGACCGGGAATCAGCTTTTTTGAGACGAGGAAGCGAGAAAACAGCCAGTCGCGAGAAATCAGCAGCCGCTGAAAATGATAGATAGAGCTGATGTTTTTTCTGGCTATACGTTTCTGCTTGGGGGCGACTGAGGGAATCGACTCGGGAGCCGACTCCCGGTCTTCGATAGAGAACAGCCAGGGATATGGGGTATAATCGCCAAATATTTCCAGCGACTGCGGAAGTCGTCGCGCCAGGCGTCACGTAAAGGTTCGGAAGCATAATTTAGGATAGGCAACCTTGACCAAAAAGGCGGAAAGAACAGGAAAGGCATGTTTCGGTCTGGCGAAGGCCGGCTTGGTCGGCTTCGCGGCCTTGGCCCTGGCGAGTCTGTTCGGCTGCGCGGCTTTTGGCGAGATCGCCCCAGGCGGGGCTCCGCCGAGAACCGAAGCCGCTTCGGCGGCCGCCGTTCAAGTTCCCGCCGACTGGCCGACAAAGGTCTATGCGGCTTTAAAAGCCGAGTATTCCGATTTGCCGGACTTGAAAGTACTTTTTTTGGCCTCTCCCCGGGAGGCTAACCTCCGTTATCGCTATTGGACGGAAAAGCATTTCTCCGGCCCCATGGGCCTGGCCCTTATGAGAACTAGTCGGACTGGGCTTCTGTTCGGCCCTTCCGGGCCGTGGTTCGTTCTCTACGTCTTGGGGGAAGACGGCCAGACGGTCTTTATGACGGACAAATTGGAGTGGGCGGACGTGACCGAACCTCTGTTCGCCGTGGAGACGGTGGATCAAACCAGAGTCAACACCACCACCATAATCCGACCTTTGGGTCTTTCGCCTCAGGGGTCTCAGGCCATGCGTCTGTTTTCGGTTCGGCCTTTTGACGAGATAGAAGAGGATTTCGCGGAGACGAAGTGAGCTCGGCCAGACTGGCCGCGAGACTTTTTCGATAAAATCCGAGCGGCGCTCGTCCGATTTTTCTTGGCGCGTCCGTCGGCCAGCTCGTCGAGGGTAGCCAGAAGTTTTTGGCGCTCCCGGCGCAAAAAAAAGTTGAATTTTCGAGACCCCCCGGTTTTCTCCTTGGTTGCGACGCGAAAACGCGCCGCACGAGAAGATAAAAATCTCAGGAAGATTTTTGGCTTTTTTGCCAACTAACTTTTTTCGCTTAATTCGACGAAATGGCCTTCCATTGTCGTCGCGTTCCAATCTGAC
>JAIRTO010000346.1 GCA_031254895.1 Deltaproteobacteria bacterium | reverse complement strand
TTGTAGCCTTTTATCGCCGCTTTTTCTTCGTTCAGGGCCAAATCCAGAGAAATGGGGCCGTCCAGAAGACAGTCGCCGAACAAACCGGCCTGACTCATTTTTTTAAGTTCCGCCGCGTCCAGAGTTTCCGGCATCTTGTCGTTAACTTTTTCCGTTCCGGCCAATACGCTCACCTTCGGTTTTTCGTAGCCCAAGCGGCGAAGCATGGCCACGACCAGACGACAAATCTCTTTTTTTTGCTCCAAATCCGGATGAGGAATCATTCCGCCGTCGGCGACCGCCAGCATTTTGTGGTAGGCCGGAATTTCCAAAAAGGCCGCGTGGCACATAAGTCCGCCGGAGCGCAGGCGGTTTTCTTTTTTGACCGCCGCCCGCAAAAACTGGCTGGTTTCCAATCGTCCCTTCATCAAAAAGTCGCCGGCTCCGTCCCGGACGAGCCGGACGGCCAAATCGGCCGCCTTCTCCGCGTCGGGCTCGTCGATGATTTGGCCCGCCTCGACGGAAAGACGAGCGCACAATTCTTCGATTCTGCCCGCATCCCCGACCAGCGTCGGCGAAACGAGGTTTTCCGAAACCGCCCGGCTAAGCGCTTCCAGAGAGCTCTCGTCGTCGGCGGCGGCGACCACGACCCTGGCCGGCCGAGCCGCCTTCTTCAATCCTTCCGTCATTTCGAGCCAATTGCGGCGAATCATGGAACGCGCTCCAAAAAAGATTTTCTTCGTCGCCAAAAAGCCGCGACAGTCCGTCCATTAATAAACAGGCCTTGTTAAAGCAGGCCTTGTGAACGACGCTTTTAACGCGCCTTTTTACATGTCCTTATTACAAGCCCTGGAAACAAGCCCAATTTGCGACCAACTCGGAAAAATGGCCAGTCTTCTTGGAAAAAAGACGGAGACCCGAACTTTCCGCCGCCGCGACGTCTTGGCTTTTCCCGTCGAAAAATCGCCGGTATTTCGAGCCGCCAATCCGCGCCGTCAATCCGCGCCGTCAGCCGCTTTCTCCGCCAACCAACCAGGCCGTCAATCCGCGCGTTCGTCGTTCTTTCTCGTTTCGCAAAACTTCTTCGGCCGAGGCCGTCAGACTATCGGCAAAAAAAAATTTAAATTAAATTAAAAAACAAAAATTCAAAAATGTATTTTAACGCCGCTTCATAAACCGCTTTCGACGCTCTCTGAAACTGCTTAAGTCTTGCCGGCTGTCGCTGAAAATAGCTGAAGGAACTTTTCGCAGTTTCTCCCCTTCGGCCAAAATAGAAAAGCAAATTGATCCGGTCTCCGGAACGAATTCCTAAGATCTAATTCCCGGCGAAGGAGAATCTGGTCGCCGAAAGCTCTTGAAGCTCCTCTTCTTCCGACAGAGGACAGTCGGGCAGTTTATAGGCGGTCTCCTGGCCGCGCAGGACTCGCAAGACGCCCAAGGCCAGAGCCTGCACTTCGAAAGAGCCGGGCATCACGGCCACTTCGGCCAAAAAGGCGACTCGCTTTTCGATTCGCTCGGTTAATAAGCGCGAATGAGCCAAGCCGCCAGTGAGGATGATCTTGTCGACCCGGCCGTCGACGGAGGGGAAAAGGGAGGCGACGTCTTTGGCGATCTGGAGAGCCATGGCTTGATGCAGAAGGTCGGCTTTTTTATCGCCGGCCAAGATGCGCCTTTCGACCTCGATCAGGTCGTTCGTCCCCAGATAAGCGGTCAAGCCTCCTTCGCCCATGATTTTTCTCCGCATCTCCTTTTCCGTATAACGCCCGCTGTAGCAAAGCTCGACCAGCAACCGGGCCGGAAGCCATCCGGAGCGTTCCGGCGACATGGCCCCTTCGTCGTCGGCCACGATGTCGACGATCTTTCCGCCCCGGATAAGGCTGACCGTGACGCCGCCGCCCAGATGCGCGACGACGTGGCAAGTTTGCCCTATGTCCGTCCCGTCGAGGCGGCTTCGTTCGAAGCAGGCGGCCCGACTGTTGAGCACGTGAGCGACGAAGCGACGAGGAATTTCAGGCAGTCCCGAAACGGCGAAGATGTCGTCAGGTTGCCCGCAGCCGCAGACGGGGTCGTAGATGTACGCCTTGACGCCGACTTCGTCGGCTATGTCCTTGGCGATGATCGGGGCCAGGTTGGAAACGTGGGGCACGGGCGAGTTCAAAGAAAGAGCCTTCAAGCGTTCGTCGACTTCATAGGCTCCGCTTTCCAATCGGCCGATCACGCCTCCCCGCGCGGCCACCGCCGACAGTTCGGTCGCGTCGAACTTCAGATCGGACAAATAGCCGTAGACGGCCTTTCGTCGAAAGTCGAGCTGATCGTTGACCGAAGAGAAACGGGCCAGACGTTCCGCCGAGTGAGAAAGAGTTCTGGCGTCGACTTCCTTCTCGTTTTCGTATATGGCCGCTTTGGTTGAAGTGGAGCCAGGATTGATGACCAATATTTTGAAGATTTGACTCATGCGGTCAGTCTCCTTTCGATAGCCTGCCCTAAGGCCCTCAAAAAACGCTAAAGAGCGCGAGGTCGGCCGGCTCGGCCGACCTCGCGAGAAGAAATCTCGTCGGCCCTGTTTTTTGGCGACGCGCCGGAATTAGGCGCCTATAGGTTTTTTTAGGTTCTTTAGTTTTCTTCGGGTCTCTTCGCTCTTTTCCTTCGCCAAAAAGAGCCTCGCCAAAAATGGAGTCATCGGCGGCGCTTGCGCCGATGACGAAAGCCAAAAGAATTGAGGCGCAAAAGAAATGAAAGAGCGGAGAAGATTGGCAGCGCCTCACGGCCTGGATGCGCCTCGCGCCCTGGACGGGCCATAAGGCCAAAGACGCGTTTTTCCCGTTTCTTTCGCTTCAGCCAAAAAAAACCGGGCGACCCCAAAAGAGAGCTGGCGGCGCAACAAAAGAAACGCGCCTCCGTCGCCTTCGACAGGAGCCGACTTCAGCCCCGCGCGGGGTTTTCCCCAGCCGCCGGCTCGTCGACGACTGAGGACGGCCGCCTGGCCTCGTCGGCCAGGATTTTGACGGCCGGATTGCGAAAAGCCTGGGACAGCCCCCAATAGCCCGGCCAAAACGTCACCTTTTGTCCGATCTTGACGGGGCCAGGGCAATCGGTGACGTCCAAGACCAGATAGCCGGCGGTGAGCCCGGCGATCTCGGCGCCCGGAAGATCGCAAGGCAGGCTTATATGCCTCGGATTCCCTTTCCTGAGGTTGACGGGGCTGTCCAGGCCCACATGAAAACGGCCCATATTCACCAAGGCGCGACGCCGCAAACCCCGGCGGCGGACGGGCGGGACGAGTTGACCGCTCGCATGCCCGAATCCGTTTTCGTCGTCGTCGGCTATCCAACGGGTCTTCAGTTCGACCACTTCGACCCTGAGGCCGCAGACGTCTTGCCGAAAGGGGCCGCCCGGCAGAGCCTTCTCCCGATAGATGTCTTCCCCCAAGATGAAGGGATCGCCCAGCCGCAGCTCAGTGACGGGCCGGACGGGATTTTCGTCCAGCCAGCCGCAGAAATAGGAGCCGCCGATGCTGACCGTCGGCTCGGTTATCCCTTTTTCGGCGAACATGTCCCAAAGGGCGAGAAGCCGTTCGGAGAAGTCGCCCGGAGGGCGATTGTCGGAGAGGCAGCACATGGTGGTTCCGAAGCCGACGACGCCGACATGGGTCAGCCCCTTCGCAAAATCCAAAACGGCGGCCACTTCTGATTCGGGCAGACCTTCCCGGCCGTCGCCCAGATCGACCATGAGCAAAACCTCATGCCCGGGCAGTCCGGCGGCTTTCACGGCCGAATCCAGAGCCTGAAGAACCTCCGGCTCGGTCTGGCAGCTTCGGCCGAAGAGTTCGGCCGTCTTCGCCGCCTGGGAAGGCGGCGTCAGTTGAATCAGAACCCTTTCCGGCCGCTCCCCGTCCATCCGCCCGAAAAAACGGGGCTCGTCGGCTTCGGCGAAGCCGAATCTGGCGAAGCCCTCCTCGCGCAGAACGGCCAAGGCGGCCGGGTGACTGCCGACGGCTTTCAGGACGGGCAAGAGGGACACGCCCCAGCGGTCGGCGTATTCCGCCGTCTTCCGAGCGTTGTGGGCGAGGGCCTCCGTATTGAGGGTCATGACGGGCATGGCGTCAGGGCTCGGCCGAATCGCCGGCCTTCTGGGACGAGACGGCGCTGTAGGAGATGGGCGACAAAGGCGCCCCGCGCCAATGCTCGTCGAGGACGCCGTCTATGCATTTGGCTTCCACGGCCGTGCAGCGGACGTCGTTGTCCGGCGAGTTGGTGCAGCTCATTTCGCCGCCGATTTCCCGGCAGACGAGATCGGCCCGTTCGCCCATGCAGATGCTGTACATGATGGGGCATATCTTGACGTCTATCAGAAAATACCCGATTCGAGGGGCCGAAAGGATGTTCCGACGGCCGACTTCGATCAGATCTTCGAGATAGCGGGTGTTGCACTCGCCGTTCAGGCGGCTCGTGGGCGATTCGCCGTAGCAGTCCGTCCGGCGCTTGACTATTTCCATAAGCTCCGGAGAAAGACTGGAGGGGTGGAGATTTTCGATCCCTTCGTAGAGCGACGTCAATCGGGGGATGGACGCGGTTTGATCGGTCACGTCCTTGGTCCGCCCATGAAGGGCCATGAGGAAGAAGAGCGAAATCAGCCCCAGCGCGAGCCAAGGGGCGGCGCGAATCAGCCTTTTCATCGAAAGCTCCCGTTCGAGGAGAAGTCCCGGCGGCTCGTCGAATCGTCCGCCAGGTCGAGAATAAGTTTTTCGAGGCCCGCCGGATGGGTCAGGGGATGAAAATGTCCCCCCGGCCGCTTCTCGACGCGCGGCGTTTCGGAGCAAAACGGAGCCCAGCGCTCCAGATCCTCGAGGCCGACGATGTCGTCTTCGGCGTAGAGCAAAGTCAGGCGAGAACGCAGCGGGGCGAAGGCCGGCGGCCGATAGTTCTCGACCGCCGCGAGGTCGGCCCGCAGAATGGGGGCGAACAGCAGCCGCAGCTCCTCGGAGACCGTCGCCTCTTCATGCACGGAGCCGAAATAATCGGCGCTGGCCCGCCACAAGTCGGCGTCGGAGAGCTGCAAGAGTCCGGGCTTGACGCGGTGCAGTCCGGGGGCGCAGGCGCTGGAGACCAGAAGATGCTCCGGCGGTCCCCAGGCGGCGACTGAAGAAAGCGCGTCGGCCAGCAAAAAACCCAGAAGTCCGCCCAAGCTGTGCCCGAAAATGAAATAACCCTGCCCGTCCGTCGGCGGAGCGGCGGATCGGCCGACCAAGGCGACGAGGTCGCGCAGCATGTCTTCCAAGCTGGCGTTCAAATCTTCGGCCAGGCGGCAGCCATGCCCGGCCAGTTCCAGAGGCGCGACGGAGAAGCGCTCCGCGAGTCCGCCCAGAACGCGCTGGTAGACGGGGGCGCTGCCGCCGGCGTGGGCCAGGATGAAGAGCGTCGGCCGATTCATGCGAACTCTCCGTATTGCAAAGTCAGAACCCGATCGGCGACGTCGAAATACCGTTCGTCATGGGATACGGCCACGATGGTTCGTCCGGAGGCCTTGAGCCGAGGCAGCATGTCGCGGTAGAACAATTCCCGAAAATGCCGGTCGAATTCGGCGGCCACCTCGTCGAACAGGAGAATCGGCCGCTCCTCCAAAATGGCGCAGGCCAGAGCCAGACGCTTGCGTTGACCGCTGGAGAGGTTGAGGGAGGAAAAGCCGCCTTCGTCGCTGACGTCAATCTTTTTGTCCAGAGCCATCCGGGCCAGTTCTTCCCGGATGCGCTCCGCCGAGGCGTCCAGGCCGTAGGCGCCGGGGAACAGATGAAAATCCGGAAAGACCGTCGAAAAAAAGGCCCGATAGTTGCTCGCCCCCATCTCCGAGGCCGAGAGCCCGTCCACCAGCGCTTCCCCTTCGTCGAGCGAGGTCAGTCCGGCCAGGAGCCGCATGAAGGTGCTTTTGCCGCTGCCGTTGCCGCCCCGGAGAATGACCAGTTCGCCCCTGTCCAAGTGGAAATCCTCGATCTTGAGGGTGAAGCCTTTCGAGCCGCCGTTGGGGCCGGGATAGGAGAAAAGGCCTTTGGCGATGGTCAGGCGCCGGAAATCGCCGGCCGGTTTTTGGCTTTCGGCCCCTTCGTCGCGGCAAGAGGCCAGTTCGGCTTCGAAATCGTCCAGTCCTTTGACGATGAAGGCCGCCCGGCTGGCCAACGGCAGGAAAGACAAAAGACCGATCAAAGGCATGGTGCTGAACATGGTGATGACCGCGATCTTGACGCACTCGGTCAGGGTCGCCAGACCCGTCAGCGGCAGAATGAAAAGCAGGGCGGCCACCGGAGCGTAGGCCATCAGGCCGTACATCACCGTATTCTGCACCCGGAAGCCGTCGGCCTTGCGCCGGCCTCCGACGACTTTCAGGTGTCGCGGATCGATGACCTTTTCGAACAGGGCTCGCCGCCGCCGCTCGTTCATCTTCAGCTCGACGAAGCCGTGCACCACGTCCTTCAGGGCTTTTTGAAACTCCTCCACTTCTCGGCGGTATTCGAACAAAGCCCCGACGAAACGCCGGTCGCTGCGGGCGAAGAACAGGCCGGCCAGCCCCATGACCGCCAGAACGGCTCCCAAACCCGCCAGCGAGATGAAGGCGGAGAAGATGAAGGAACACAGAAGCATGGCGCAGCTGGAAATGAAGATGGGCAAAAGGATGGCCGCTTCGTTGACGATGTCCTTGGTTCCGGACAGGGCTTCGTAGATTCGGGCCTGATCGAGAGAGACGAAGCTGGAGTAGTCGATGCGGCTGAGGTTCTGGGCTATGCGCAGCTCGAGACCCGTGACGATTTCTCGGCCGGCTTTGGCGCTGATGTTCATGGCCTGGTCCAGCCATTTGTACAAGCCGAGCATGGCCAAGGCGAAGAGAGCGATGGTGGCCAGGGTCAGAGTCCCTCGATCGGACAGCTCCTCCACCGCCCGACTTATGGAATAGAGCAGAAACCCTTGGAGAGCGCCGGCCCCGAGCGAGCCAATGATCAATTTTCGGCGCTCCGGGCCGGTCTTTTCAATCAAGTACATCAGGAAATCCACCTGCATCATGGCTCCGATTCTCCTTTGACGGCCGGCAACAGATTTATCTGCTTGAGGCACAAACTCTTGAACTGCTCGCATTGCTCCCGGGCCAAGGCCAAGACGAGTTCGGCCCGGCCGGCTTCGCTCTCCCCGGCCGCGATTCCCCCGGCGGCGGCGCCCAAGGGAGCGGCGCCCCCAGGAGCGACGAGTCCTTGCGCGGCGACCCCAGGCGCGACGACCCCAGCCGCGAGGCTCTCGGTTGCGACGCTCCCGGTTGCAACGCCCCCTTGAGCGACGGTTAGTCCGTCGGCCGGCGTCACCTCTTCCGCTTGACGGACGGAAGACGGGAAAGGGGCCGACAAGCCCGGCACGTCCAGAGGTTGCGGGCTGAACCTGGTCGGGGGCATGGCTTCAGGCTGGAAGACGGCCGCCCCGGGCGGGTTGCCGGGACGGTCGGTCAGGCCCAGACAAAATAGGCCGCCCAACGCCAGGGCCAGTTGGCGCGAGTCGCGGCCGGCGCGGTCGGCGCGGTCGGCGTCCGCCGCCCCAGCGGGAGGCGAAGCCGCGTTTTCGCCGGCGTGTTCGCCGCCCGCACAATATTCAGCCGACCGCGCCGGCTCGAAAA
>JAIRTO010000312.1 GCA_031254895.1 Deltaproteobacteria bacterium | reverse complement strand
ACGTGCGTCATCACCATTTTTGATTTTGGCGGACGAAAGCTTTTTTCGTTCTCATTCGCGAGGCCAGTTCTCTTTTGGCGAAGTCAGCTATATTTTTGGCGGGGCCAGTTCTATTTTGGCGAAGTCCATTCTCGTCGAAGAGCGGTGGGCTCTCGAAAGAACGAGTGAACAAACGAACAGGCGGAAAAGCGAGCCGGAAACGGCGGGAAATTTCGGAGCCGACAGGTTCAACAAGGCCAAGAGCCTCTTCGTCTCGGCTCCGTTTTTTTTGTGGCCGTAATAAGCTGATTCCTTTCAAGAGGCTTGATTGGTGATTCGTTCAAGCTGAATTTTGGCCAATAAATTGACCTCGCCAAAGCCGGCAGGCCCGTTTTAGAAAAAGCTTTCGGCAAACCGCCTGCTGATGTCTTATTGGCCAGCGCTCTCAAAGTTTCGATAGACCAATGGATCGGCCTGGACGACCGAATAGCGGAGGCGAAGCCAAGTCGCCGAACTGGTTTTTTTAACCTATGGCCCGAGCTAATTTGACTTGGGCCGCTCCGGCCAGGCTGCGGTCAAGGCGTTGGTCGCGGGACAAAAAAAGTCGCGAGACTAAAAAAAGGAGCGACGCGCAATGGCCAAAAATCTCAGCAAAAGTCTGATTGTTCTTGTCATCGCTCTTACTGGCCTCTCCGTTCATCTTTTCAATTTGTACAACAAATCAAATTCTGACGTCGCCGCTTTGCAGGCTCGGCTTGTCGCCCAAAATGAGCCAAAAATAGCTGAGCTTAAGAAACATCATGAAGAAATTTTTTTCCAAATAACTAGCCTTGAGTCGCTTTTGGATGTTTCTGACATTTCTCCCACCTCTGTTCTTTATCATTCCGCGCATTTGGCCATATCGGAATACAAACTTTTGCAATCGCTCATCGACGAACAAATAGTGGCTTTGGAAACAAACGCGCCCTTTCGAACGGTCATCGAGAAATCTGAACCGAATCCGCAAGCGGCGGAAACGCTGAGAGTCAAATTACAAGAACAAGAAGCCAAAATAAAAGAATTAGAAGAAAACAGAAAATACGAGCCTTCCAGCCTTGTCGGAGCCAGCGAAGCGTTGACGATATCGCTTGAGCAGACTAATTTGGCCATGCTGTATCGCAGTTATCTCTCGGCTGAATATGGACTGAAAACGCCTTTCCCTATTTCGGTCAACAGCGAAATGCCCGCAGAACCCATAATCGCTGAAGACTCTGCCGCCGCCGCTGAAGCTGATTGATCTCTTGCCGATGTTCCTGAGGCCCCTGAATCTATGATGTCGATGAAGTCGCCGAAGGGACAGAGGTGCAAAAGGCGAGCCCTTTTCGGTGAAGATCATCTTTTCGTTCGTACATTGAGTTGCGTCTGGGCCGCCTGGCGGCGGTATGGGAAAAGAAGGCCGCCTTTCTTTCTCCTGACCGCCAAACCAACGGTTTTCGGCCAGCCGTTTTTTTTTGCCCTCGCCTTTTGTTTCCCCGTTATTCATCGTTTCCGTTTTCAGCTCGCTTCCCCAAAAAGATTCCCTAAAATAGTCTTTCTCCTTTTGACTTCGTCTTTCTAGGAGTCATCCGCCATCGGCCGGCAGCGCCGGCGGCGTTGGCCACAGGCCTGCCGGGCTGGAGCCGCACAGGCTCGCAGCACACTTTGAGCCACAGGTTCGTATCGCTTTGGATCACGGACGCACAGCTCTTTGGGCCGCAGGCTCGCGGAGCTTTTGGCCAAAGATTCGTAGCGAAGAGGCCGCAGACCTCTGCGTCGGCCGCCTCTGCCTAGGTCGTCCTTTCGCCTTTTCAAAAGATCGGTTCAGAGTTTGTCAATTTTGCGTGGTTCAGGGGTTGTCGTTCATGGGGGCGGTTTAGGGGAGGGAGGCCAGGGGGAGCGATAAAAGGGCTTCGGGAGAGCGGCTTCTTTGGCGTCAGGCCACAGATTCAATCAAGAAACTGACCCAGCGATCCGAACGCATCCGGTCGAGGACTTTGACTTTGAGCCGCGTGGTCAGACGATTCAGAAACGCGTCGCCTTCGTCGGGCAGCAAGCCCGAGATGACGAGATGGCGCCGCTCGTCGAAGGCCTTTAGCTCCAGAAGGTCGCTCAGCACGAAAAGCGGGATGTTGGCCAGGACCAGCTCCGCCGGTTCGGCGGCGAAATCCTGGGCTAGGCCTCTTCTGATGGTCACCCGGTCGGCCAGGCCGTTTTTCCGGGCGTTTAGAATAGCCGAATCCGCCGCCAAATGACTGTGATCCACGCCCAAGGCCGAGGCGGCGCCAAGCCTGACGGCGGCCAGAGACAAGATGCCCGTTCCGCAACCCAAGTCCAAAACGGTTTTAGGGCTGGCCGACTCCAAAGAACCCGGCTTGTAGAGTCGCAGCAAAAATTCCAGACAGGCTCTGGTGGTGGGATGGCCGCCGAAGCCGAAAGCCAGGCCGGGATCGATCGCGAGGGGCTCCAGAGCGCCCAAAGGCCGAGGCGCGATTGAGGGAGGCGCCTCGGCGCCGAAGACGGGGAGGATCTGCAGAGGCCCCAGGACGATGGGCGGGCTGGCCGCGCCATCCTGCCACTGATCGTAGCGCAGATGGTGGGTTTGTCGGATCTCCAAGCCTGGTCTGCGTTCGAGAAAAGGAGATAGATCCACTTCGGAGACGAAAAATAGGAAGGCGAAGTCGCTTTCGACATGGAAGCCGGCCAGATGGGGGGCCAGTTCCGGACCGAATTGCTCCTCTTTGGATCCGCTGTCCAGAAAAAGGAGATCGGCCTTATTCGCGGCCCTCAGTTCGAAGATGGTTAAGGGGGTCTCGGGCTTCACGATAATCTGGGCGACAGCAGCCGGCCGAGCCAGCGGATGGGATTGTCGGCGACGGAGGGAGCCGTCTGAAAGAGCTTTTTCAGATCTTCGGCCCCGTTGGCGGTCACAAAGGCGGAGCCGGCCCAGGACAGGAGCTCCAGATCGTTGAAGTCGTTGCCTATGGCCACGCAGTTCTCCCGTTCGACCCCAAGGATCTGGGCCAGCCTTTTGGCGGCCTCGCCTTTGTTCACGCCCGGCGGGAGGATTTCCAGCCACATGGAGGGATCGCCGAAGGGGGAGGAGGAGAACAGAAGAGAGAGGCCCGGGCAGATCTTTTCGAACTGAGCTTTGACGGCCGGCATCTCGGCTATAGGCGCGGTGATGAGGAACTCCGAGCGGGGACCTAAGTCTTGGCCCAGCCGATAAGGAGTCGCGAACTCTTGGTAAGAGATCAGCCTCTGGGCGTAGCCGGCCGTCTGCGGGAAATTTTCCGGGTCGAAGTACACGTGCTTGTGGCAATCCGGGGGCGGCTCGAAAGCGTAAAAGCCTCTCTTTATTTCCAGACAAGCCGCCAAGGCTCGGTCTCTTTCCTCAACGGTAAAACGGCGACTGAAGACGATCGGCCCGGGGCCGTCGTCGGTCCAGCGGCACAGCCCCAGACCGGAAGAGAAGATTAGATGATCCGGCGACAAGCCTTTCGGGCAGGAACGCCGGAAGGAGAAAATGCCTCGGCCGGTGGCCGCGACTAAAGTCAGACCTTGGCTTTTCAGCTCGGCCAAGGCGTCGATGTCGGCTGGGGCGACCTCCAACTTGGCCGGCTTGATGGTGCCGTCGAAGTCGAAAAAAAGGATGGCCGGCTTTTCCGGCAAAATGGGGGCATGGGTCGGGCTGTCGTTCATGTCGTCTTTCTGGGGAGTTTTTCTATTGTCGTTTGTCTTGTCGTCCATCATGTCGTCCGTCGTCGGCAAGGATGCGGGGACAGGTCTTTCGCCTGGACGGATAGTTTTTTTTCGACGAGAGAGATGGGCCGCAATTTTCGCCATGACGTCGAAAACATGTGTTTTGGCCGAAAACGACCGAAAAAAACCGCCTCCGCCAGAGATGCAGCAAGTCAAACATTATCGGGCGCTTTAGATGGCGATTTTAGAAGGCGCTTGGCGAAAGCTTATCGGGAAGGCGACCTTAAAAAAGCGTTCTGGCCAGGCCATCTGGCCGATTGCCTCTATTGTACCTTGAAGAAGAAAAGGGCGCCAGGAAGATCTTTTGGTTTTTTGGGTTTTGGAGGGGCTGCGCAATGGCGCG
>JAIRTO010000236.1 GCA_031254895.1 Deltaproteobacteria bacterium | reverse complement strand
TTTGTCCCGTATGAGAGCGATGGCCACGTCCCTTTGGAGGGCCAGCCTGCTGTTGTTGGAAGGCCGGCCGCAGAGCCCATGGGCAAGTCCGGCCGCGCCTTCGGCACGGTACGTGCCGGCCATCCTCTGGACCGTCCTGATGTTGCGCCCCAAGAGCTTGGCTGCGTAAGCTTGGGGCATTCTCTCGTTGACGACCCTGCCGATGATGGCGGCTCTTTCAGCAGGACTCTTGTCGGTTGGCTGGTTCTTGCAATCAGGTGAGTTTTTGTTTATGACCTCATCATCGTTAAAGTTGGGGGGGGGAAGTCTGACTCACGGTCTCCGGTACGTGGCTCCTTTACCTGCACTGTGTCATTAGATGAGTCTTTGTGTTTGACGTCATCGTCTGGACGCTTGGCGTGATTGTCTGGTTTGCGGTCAATTGGGTTCATGCGAAATTCTCCTTTGCGAGGGATCTATTGAAAGGCAAAAGGAGAATTTTAGGACATTTTAACTTTGGTGTTAAGTGCCGGCCGTCATTTTAACTTTGGGGTTAAATGTTACCGACATTTCAACTTGGCGCTTAAGTTGAACATGGCCAATGATAAATTAACTTTGCGCTTATGTGTAGTTCAGGACATTTTAACAATGGGCTTAATGTATACAAATAATGACACTTTAAAGTTGCCCTTAACCCTGTGACATTTTAACTGTGTGCTTAGGATAGGTATTTTTAAAATTTATTGTTGCAAAAACATGACATTTTAACAATGCGCTAAACCTGAAATGTGACATTTCAATATTGTTCTTAACCTAAAAAAACCGACATTTTAACCTCGTCCTTAAGGTCATTTGCGACATTTTAACTTTGGATAACAGACGACATTTTAACTCTGGCGCAACAATGTTATAGCAGACCTCGACCATCTCCCGTACAAGCGTGCTGACGATGAACAAGACACTGCTATCCATGCTCGACACCGGATCGTCTATGACAACAATTTTGTCTTTGCCGATGTCAGCGTCATTGAGGCTGGTAGTCCCAAGGGGACTCGAACCCCTGTTTTCGCCGTGAGAGGGCGGTGTCCTAGACCACTAGACGATGGGACCCCTCAAAAATGGCAATTTAACACCTAGTCAGGAAAAAAGTCAACACAATTTTCGATTTTTTCGTTTTGCGACGCGCCGCGTTTTCCCTCATCCCGCCGGCATCCGAAGATATTTCTCAATCTCTCCGCCTTAAAAGTCCTCCCTTTCCTAAATAAAGTCGCCGGAACCGCCTTCGGCGGCATCCCGCAGCCGAAGGTTGTCGGCTATCTCAGAAATAAGCCAATTCGCGCCAATCTCCGCGAAACCAGCTTCAAACGGACGCAGCTCCAAGCAAACTCTGCTTCAAACAAATTCGGCTTCAAAGAAATTCGGCTTCAAGCAGACGCGTTTGTAAACTGACTTTAGGTCGGGGCGCCGCAAATTGTTCAAGCAGACCTTGAATCGGTCGCCGAACCGCTCTAGCGAAGCCTTTTGTAAAGTCTTTACGTAAGAAGCCGAAGATGAAACGAGCCGACCGAACCAAAAAGAGCATATCCCGCTCGCCAGCCAAGAGGTCAAGAGGGATTCAAACGGCAGGTCAAGAGGGCCAGGCGGCCATGGCGCCAGGCTACAAGGCGGCAAGGGGATTGACGAAGGAGCGAGAATTGGCTATTATCAAATCGTAAAAAATCGATTTGAGGAATACCATGAAAAAACAAGCCGATTCCGCCATCTTCAAAGCTTTTTGCGACGAAACCCGGCTTACGGTTCTTGAGCTTTTAAGAAGCGGCGAAAAATGCGCCTGCGTTCTTTTGGAGAAAGTGGACGTCTGCCAGTCGACTTTGTCGCATCACCTGAAAGTCCTAGTTGAAAGCGGAATCGTCAACGCTCGCCAAGCCGGCAAATGGACCTGGTATTCCATCGACGAAGAGAAAAGCCGAAAAGCGGCGGAGTTGCTGCTGACCTTAACGGCCGTAACCGAAAATCCCCATGAATCCGACGACCAATGTCGTTGAACGAAATAGGAGTCATAATGAACGAAACGCATAAGTCCGTGCAGGAGCATTACGGCAAAATTCTCGGAAGCAAAAACGATTTGAAGACCAAGTCGTGCATGTGCGACCAGGACGCCTATTCAAAAGAAGTCAGGGACGTCTTGCCTCTCGTCGCCGACGAAATCATCCAAAAATCTTACGGATGCGGCTCTCCCATTCCGCCTCTGTTGGAAGGGATCACGCTTCTCGATTTGGGTTGCGGCTCCGGCCGCGACGTTTTCGTCGCCTCCAAGCTCGCCGGTCCGAAGGGCCTGGCCATCGGCGTGGACATGACCGAGGAGCAGATAGCTCTAGCCAAGTCCTGCCAGGAAAAACAAAGGGTCATCTTCGGGTTCGACGAATCCAACGTCGTCTTCCATCTTGGCTATATGGAAAATCTGCGCGACGCGGGTATCGAAGACGATTCCATCGACGTCGTCATCTCCAATTGCGTCATCAACCTCTCGCCGTTCAAGGAAGACGTCTTCAAGGAAATTTGGCGAGTTCTGAAACCGGGCGGCGAACTGATCTTCTCCGACGTCTTCGCGGACAGAAGAATGCCGGAATGGGCGGCGAAAAATCTGACGCTGCTCGGCGAATGTCTGGGCGGAGCCATGTACGTCGGGGATTTCCGCAGACTGATGGGAAGAGTCGGTTTCGTCGATTGTCGCCACGTCTCCGTCAGTCCGCTCCCGATAGACGACGAGGAAATTTATCGCCAAATAGGCTTCGTCAGCTTCACCCAACGAACGATCCGAGCCTTCAAAATCGAAGGTCTGGAAGACGCCTGCGAAGACTATGGCCAGACGGCCGTTTACGACGGCGGCATTCCCGGCTTGCCGCATTTCTTCGACCTCGACGACCATCATCGTTTTTTCGCCGGAAAACCGAAGCTCGTCTGCGGAAACACCGCCGCCATGCTGTCTCAGAGCCGCTACGGCAAATTCTTCAAAATCCTCGGCGACATCGCCGTTCATTACGGCGCCTTCGACTGCGCCGAAGGCTCTTCGTCCAATGGCCATGCCGTCAACGCTTCCGGCCAATCTTCCGCTTGCGGCTGCTGACCTCTTGCCCCCCTAAGGCTGGCGCCTCAGGGACGCGAGACGTCCTTGAAGCGCCCGCCAAAAAAAACGGATCGCCCCATGGCTTTTTCCCGGCGACATAAGGGAGCTGGTCAAAACCGCAGGCGATCGGCTTTTGACCAAAAAGGAGCGCCGCTCGCGAAGGCAATTTTGCGAGCTCTCTCGCTCTTTTTTCTTTTTCTGAAGCGACTTGGCCGAAAAAAAACGAAAGCCTAACCGACTTTAGCCAAAAGGCCAAATAGCTCCCCGGAAAGATGAGCCCAAAAACGGCGGCGAATTTGCCACCGCCGCGCTTATGATGATAATATGACCGCTGTCGCGTCCGCGACAACCATTTTTTGCCAGTCAAAAACCCTCAGTCTGGCGGCGAAATCGTTTCCGACCGCCTTTTTCCGAGGTTCTCTTTTATGCCCATATACGAATTCAAGTGCCAGGACTGCGGGCAAGAGTTCGAAGAGCTCATGCTCAGCCGTTCGGCTGAGCCCGTCTGTCCCGTTTGCGGGCGCTCCAATTGCCAAAAACACCTGTCCAGCTTTCGCTTAGGCCCGGCTGGGGGAACGATGGATCTCGCTTCCAGTTCGTCCTCGTCCTCTTCCTCTTGCGGCTCTTGCAACGCCAGTTCGTGCGTCGGCTGTGGCTCTCGCTAAAAAAGGCCGAACGGTCCGGGTCGGAGCCAGGGGCAGCGCCCTGTCTCGCGCCCAGACGGCCAAGGTGATCGCCCAGCTGCAGGAGCTCAGCCCCGAGACGACTTTCGTCTTTCAAGCCGTCAAAACCAGCGGCGACGACCCGACCTCGCGTCCCTACGGCTCTTCGGGGGTGAAAGGCCTGTTCGTCAAGGAAATCGAGTCGGCTCTGCTTTCCGGCCAGATAGACCTGGCCGTGCACAGCGCGAAAGACATGACCTCTCTTCTGCCCGACGGACTGGTCGTCAGCCCGGCCGGCGAAAGGGACGACCCGGGGGACGTCCTCGTCAGCGGGCCGAATTTGCCTCTGGATCAGCTGCCTGCCGGAACCGTCGTCGGGACTTCCAGTCTGAGGCGCTCGGCCTTTCTGCAGCTATGTCGGCCGGATCTGGTCATCTTGCCCGTCAGGGGAAACATAGAAACCAGGATTAAAAAAATTGGCCGGGAATGCTCGGCCGTCATCCTGGCCAAAGCGGCCTTGAATAGGCTGGACGTCCAAAGTTTTCTGCCCGCCGACGCCGGCGTTTTCGACATCCCTCTGGACGTCATGGCCCCGGCCCCAGGTCAAGGCCAATTGGCTCTGGAACGGCGCGACGACGACTCCTTCGCCGAAAGTCTCGCCGCCAGGCTTGAACGCCTTCCCGCCGCCCTGGCCCTGGCCGCCGAACGCGCCTTCATGAGCCGCCTGGGACTAGGCTGCACGGCTCCGGTCGCCGCGCATTGCTCGCTTGCCGAGCCGGATCGTCTTTTCATGCGAGCCTTCCTGTTCGAGGCCGGAAGCCGCGAGCCCAAACATGTCGCCTTAAGTCGAAGAGGCGACTCCGCCGCCGAAGCGGCCGAACTCGGCCGCCTCGTCGCTTCGAAGCTTCAGGAATAAGCCCCTTTTTTAGAACCGACAGATTCAAGAAAAGTCGACGAGCCTGGAGACGAAGACGGCGCAGGGCGGAGACGAGAGGAAGGCCTCATGAGCCAAAACGACGAACATAAAGCCGGCATCGCTCCGGGCAAGGTCTATCTCGTCGGGGCCGGGCCGGGAGATCCGGGTCTTTTGACCTTGCGGGGAGCCGAACTTCTGGGGCGGGCCGACGTGGTCGTGCACGATCATCTGGCTGCCCCCGCCCTTCTGGATCTGGCTCCGGCCTCGGCCAGGCGAATCTATGTAGGCAAAATCGGGCCGAAACACGCCCTCAAGCAAGAGGAGATAAACTCTCTTCTGGTTCAAGAAGCCCTAGCCGGCCACACGGTCGTCCGCTTGAAAGGGGGCGACCCTTACATTTTCGGACGAGGCGGCGAGGAAGCTTTGGAGCTCAAAAAAGCCGGCCTCAAATTCGAAGTCGTTCCCGGGGTCACTTCGGCCGTCGCGGCGGCGGCCGCCGCCGGCATCCCCCTGACTCACCGGGACATGTCTTCTCAGGCGGTCATAATGACCGGCCGAGAAAAGCCGGGCAAGGAACGCTCCGACCACGACTGGGCGGCCCTCGCGGCCATGGGCACGTTGTCCGCGGTCATGGGGGCGGAGAATCTTCCGCAAATCGTCCAAAATCTTCTTTCGGCCGGGAAGGATCCGGCCACGCCGGCCGCCTTGGTCCAATGGGGAACCACGCCCAGACAAAGGACCGTCGCCGGCCCTTTAAAGGACATCGCCGCTCTGGCCAAACGCGACGCCGTCGGCGCCCCGGCCCTTTTGGTGGTGGGGCGGACGGTCAATTTGCGGCCGAGCCTCAACTGGTTCGAAGACAGGCCTTTATGGGGCCGAACGGTGCTCGTCACCCGCACCAGGGAGCAGGCCGGCGAACTCAGCCGGGCTCTGCGGGAGTTAGGGGCGGACGTCATCGAGAAGCCGGCCATCAAAATTGAAAAAATAAACCCCAATCCCCGGCTGCTCCGCGCCTTCGACGAGCTCTCCGACTACAAGCACCTCATTTTGACTTCTCCCAACGGCGCCTCCATTTTCATGGAGGCCCTTTTGGAAAGCGGCCGGGACGGCCGCGCCTTGGCCGGCCTAAACATAGCCGTTCTGGGACCGGGCACCGCCAAAGCCTTGGCCGCCTTCGGCCTCAAAGCCGACCTCACGCCGGAAGAATTCATCGCCGAAGGACTGATCAAGTCTTTCCAAGAGCTGCCTCGGGGCCGCTGCCTTCTGGCCCGAGCGGAAGAAGGTCGAGACGTTCTGCCGAAAAGTCTTTCGGATCTCGGCTTCGAGATTGACTTAATTCCCATTTACCGTACAATGACGCCAGTCTGGCCCGACGTGGAATTTTCCTTTAGCCGAAACTCCGAGTCTTCGGAATCTTCAGAAACTTCTGAAGCTTCAAAATCCTCGGCCGCCGGAAACAGACGGCCGGATCTGGCCACCTTGACCAGCGCCAGCACGGCCAAGGGTTTGGCCGCCCACGTCCCGCCGGCCGAACGCTCGTCGCTTCCCGTCGCCTCCATCGGACCAATTACGACCAAAGCCGCCGAAGAAGCCGGCTTCGCCGTCGTCGCCGAAGCCAAAACGGCCACCATAGCCGCCTTGACCGAAGCGGTCATAAACTACTTCACCTCCGGCGACGGGCGTTCATCTTGATTTTCCGACTTGTTCCGGCTCCGCCGAAATTTTCTTGAAGTCGGCAGCTCGAAGCCGACAGCTTGAAGTCGACGGCCTCTAAGCCGACGCCTCGAAGTCGACGCCTCGAGGCCGGCGCCTCGAAGCCAAACAGCTCGAAGCGCTCCTTTCCTTTTTCGATCTTGGCCGCCAACGCCCCTTCGCCGACGATTATCCGAGACTTTTTATGCTCCCTTTCGGTTTCAGCTTAGATCTGAAAAAATTGTTGAACGACGCCCAATATCAGGCGGCGACCTACCTGGGCGGACCTCTGTTGATCGTGGCCGGGGCCGGGACGGGCAAAACTCGCACGCTGGTTCACCGAGTCGCTTGGCTGGTGGATCAGGGGCTGGAGCCCTCCTCCATTCTTCTCTTGACCTTCACCAGAAAAGCGGCCAACGAAATGCTGAAAAGGTGCGCGGAACTGGCGGGCGACAGGGCCAGCGAAGTGTCCGGCGGCACTTTTCACGCCATCGCGCACCTTCTTTTGCGCAAATGGGCTCCGACCATAGGCTTCACCAACCGTTTCGCCATCTTGGATCAAGACGACGCCGAAATTTTGGTCGGCAAAATCAGAGCCCTTGAAGTCGGCGACGCGGGCTCGGGCTTTCCGAAACGCGGGACCATATTTAACGTCATCAGCCAGTCGGCCAACAAAGATATGGACATAGCCTCGACGATCAAATCCTCGTTTCAGCACTTGGACGATTTCGTCAAGCCCATCTCGAGGATCGCCGAAGCTTACAAAGAATACAAAATAGAAAACGATCAGATGGATTTCGACGATCTCCTGATCAATCTGGAAAAGCTCCTCCGAGAAAACGAAGACGTCCGCCGCGTCATCGCCGGCCAGTACGCCCATATTCTGGTCGACGAATATCAGGACACCAACGCCGCGCAGGCCAGACTGACCCATCTTTTGGGTCGGGATCATCTCAACGTGACCGCCGTGGGCGACGAGGCCCAGTCCATATACGCCTTCAGAGGAGCCAATTTCCGCAACATCATGGACTTCCCCGCCATCTTCCCGGGCGCGAAAATTCTGAAGCTGGAGGAAAACTATCGCTCCTGTCCGCAGATCCTCGACGTGGCCAACAAATTGATCAAAATCGCCAAAGACAAATTCGAAAAGACCCTCCGAGCCAATCGCCCCGCCGGCTCTCCCCCGGCCGTCTACTCCGTTCTGGATCCGCGCGCCGAAGCCGAAACGGTGGCCAACCTGATTCTCGCCGACCTGAACAAAGGGATCCCTTTGTCGGACATGGCCGTTCTGTTTCGGGCCGCCGCCCATTCCTTCGAACTGGAAACTGTCTTGACCAAGCTCGGCGTCCCTTTCAGCAAATTCGGCGGCCGCAAATTTCTGGAGATGGCCCACACCAAGGATTTCATCTGCTATCTTCGGCTGGTCGTCAACCCGAGGGACGAGCAGAGCCTCCGCCGCGTCCTGAGTCACCAGCCCGGCCTTGGTCCCAAAGGGGTGGAGTCGACGATCGAGTTCGCTTTCAGCAAATTGAACTACGATCATCTGTTGCCCGAAACCCCGAGACTGACCGCCAGAGCCAGACAATCCCTGACCGCTCTGTCCCGACTTCTGGTTCAGGTTCATTCGGCCGAATGGGAAGACGAGATCGCCGGACAAGTCGAGCTTGTCCAAAAGTTCTATGCCGAACTTCTGCCGATTCTATATCCTGACGATTACCCCAGCCGCGCGTCCGACATCAACGAGGCGGCGGCCATGGCCGCCGAAGCCGCCGATCTGGTGCAGTTTCTGGCCGAACTGGCTCTTGACCCGCCCAACACCGTCTCCTCGGGACCTGAAGAAGGACGAGGGCGGAACGACCTGACCCTGTCCACCGTCCACTCGGCCAAAGGACTCGAATGGGGCAGGGTCTACATCATCTCCGCCGTGGACGGCCGATTTCCTTCGGCCTACAGCCGAGGCGACAAGGACATCGAAGAAGAGCTCCGGCTGATGTACGTGGCCGTGACCCGAGCCAGGGAACGCCTCTTGCTGTTCATGCCGATCAACACGCCCGGCTCCTACGAGCCGAACGAACCCAGCCGCTTTCTGTCCTTTCTGAAAGAAGGCGACGCGCAGCTTTTCGTCGACGGCAAAGAAAGCCGCGACTTCGGGTTCTTCAGTTCCAACGCCCGCCGCGAGGCTCGAATCTGGCCGTCCGAAACCGAGCGGTTCTTACGTTCCGTCGCGCCCAACTTTCCGGCCAGTTCCCCTTTCGCCGCGCCGGCCTCAAAGCCGAGCAAAGCGCATCCCCTCATGGCCGACAAAAAGCCGGCCAAGAAAAAGGCCGCCGCCGCCGAGCCCTCGGAAACCCTGCTTCATCCTCAAAAAGGGCAAAGGATCAAACACTCCGTCTTCGGCCATGGAGTGGTTCTTTACGTCGACGGCCCCCATGTGTTCATCGATTTCGATCAGACGGGCAAGAAAAAATTGACGTATCAGTACGCCAAACTGGTTCTCGCGAACGATTGAGCTTCATTTCCGTCCTAAATTTCCGACGCTCCCAAGGCGAGCGAGAGCGGGCGGCGGCGCGGCCGACGCCCCTCGATTTCGCTTCTTTGGTTGTTTCCCGGCTGTTTTTCGGCTGTTTTTTCTCGCCAGTACTGGTTTTGGGACGGCAATTGATCTAAAATAGCCCCAATCCAGTTGGGCTATTCATATTTTCTGCGCCTTCTGGCCCGCTTGATTTTTCCGTTCTGACAGAAAACGTCTTGTTTTCGTTCGTCGACGAACTCCTTCGGGCGCGGACGACCGATTTTTTTTGTCCTCTCGCCCTAAGATCGCGGACTTTTGTTCGCGACGGCGAATCGGGCCGCCTTTCGCCTTTTTTAAGCTTTTTTGGCTCTTGACCGTCGCCTCAAGCCATCCGACCATCGCGCTTTTGCTCGAACGCTTTTTTTGGGCTTTCGTCAGACCGCCTCCTTTTGGGCGCCGTCCGCCGACTGAAGAAATGGAAATGACCTCCGCCAAACACGCCGACTACCAAACCATAATCGCCAGACTCTTCGAGCTGCAGAAATTCGGCATGAAGTTCGGTCTGGATTCCATGGAACGCCTCCTCGACAAGCTGGGCCATCCCGAACGGGAGCTCAAGCTGATTCACCTGGCCGGCACGAACGGCAAAGGCTCGACGGCGGCCATGTTGACCGAATTTCTGCGTTTGTCGGGCTATAAGACCGGTCTGTACACTTCGCCCCATCTCATCACTTTCCGAGAGCGCATCCAGATAAATTCGGAATACATAAGCGAAGAGGACGTCGCCTCCTTGAGCGAAGAAATCTGGCCGGCCACCGACCCGGATTCGCCGCCGACTTTTTTCGAGTTCGTCACGGCCATGGCTTTGTTGCATTTCCGGAGACGGAAGACGGATGTGGCCGTCATGGAAACTGGCTTAGGCGGCAGACTCGACTCCACCAACGTCATTTCTCCCGTCTTATGCGGCATCACCAACGTCGGTCTGGAGCACACCGAACATTTAGGGGCGACCATCGACCTCATCGCCAAGGAAAAGGCCGGCATAATAAAGCCTGGAGTCCCCTTCGTGGGCGGACGCCTGACCGGCCAGGCCTTGGCGACGGCGGAAGCCAAAGCCGCCGAATGCCAGGTTCCCAAATGTCTCCTTTTGGGACGGGATTACCGCGTCGAGATCGTCGAGACCGCCCCCAGCGGCCGGACAGTCATAAATTATGCGGGGCCGAAGTGGAATCTCCGAAACCTCAGATTGGCTTTGGCCGGCTCCTATCAAGCCGACAACGCGGCCATGGCCCTGGCCATGGCCGAGACCCTCGAATCGACGTCGTTCCCCGTCTCCCCGGAAGCGGCCGAAAAAGGTCTGCTTTCGGTCAAATGGCCGGGACGGGCCGAGACCTTCGAGCCGGAATCTTGGCCGCCGACCTCGCCGAAGGGCAAGGCTCCTCTCATTCTGGACGGGGCTCACAACCCCGACGGGGCCAAGGCTCTGTCCGAGCTTCTGGCCGCCGTTCCCAAAAAGGAGCTCCATCTCATCACCGGGGTCATGGCCGACAAGGACATCGGCGGAGTTCTGGCCCCAGTCCTGCAACTGGCCGATCGTCTTTATCTGACCAGACCGGCTTATCACCGGGCGGCCAGTCCCGAACTTCTTTTGGCCAGATTGACGGAAGCGGCGGGGCCTCCGAAATGTCCCCACGCCCTCTTCCCGACCATACCCGAGGCTTTGACCGCCGCCGCCTCGGCCGCCGGACCGTCCGATCTGGTGGTGGTCTGCGGCTCATTATTTACCGTCGGCGAAACCCGAGCCTATCTGATCGGTTCCCCGGCCGTGGAGTCAAATTGACGAACCCGTCCCCAAAAGCGGCCGCTCTCCGGCCGGCCGACCAAAGAGCCGAAGCGGCGCCGAGCCGACGCGTCGTCGGCCTTCCCTCAGTCCGGCCGTCTTCGTCCTGCAAATCGACGCCCGGGTTTTTCCGCCGGCTTCCTTCTCGCCGGCTTCCTTCTCTTGGTTCGCCTCGCGCCCTTTTTTCCGTTCTTTCCATTTTTTGTCTTCTCGGCCCGCTTTTTCTGGTTCTCTTCTCCTCCGCCCCGGTCCAAGCTCAGGCCTTCGGCGTCCGGCCTTCCCTGGCCGAAGCCGCCGCGCCGCCCGACTCCGCCGATCCGATAGCCGCCAGAGGACAAAGTCAAAATGACGTCGACTTCCCGGGGCCCGACGGTCCGACGCTCTCGCCCTCGGTCTACGGCCTCGCCGAATGGCCCGAGGACGTCCCCCAGCCCGGTCCTTTTCCTGAAGAAGCCTTTCCGGCGGCCGCCCCGGATCTTTCCCTCTACTACAGCTCCAACTTGACCTCCGGAGCGGATTCGCTTCCGGACGCCCCGACTCCTGGGGAACGGGTGAGGCTGGAAATAGACGACGGCCAGTCCCCGGTGGTCATCGAAGCGGACGAGGCCCGCCACGACAATCTGACCAGACGCATCGACTTCATCGGCAACGTCGTCATCACCAGAGATCAAGACGTCTTCTCCGGCCAGAGAGCCCTTTGGCACGAACCGACCCAAACGGCGGAAATCAGCGGGGAAGTGAAGATGTCGACCCCCGATTTCACGGCCACCGCCGCCAGAGCGGCCATCAATTTGGATCTTAAGCTGGCCAAGCTGTACGACGGCAAAGCCTTTTTTCCCAAAGGCCACTATTACGTCGAAGGCGACGTGATCGAACGGCAAGGAGCCGAAACCATATACGTCAACGAAGCCGTCTTCACCACCTGCGACGGCCCGGAGCCTTCCTGGCGCCTCAAGGCCGGCAACCTCCTGATCAACCGGGGCGGCTTGGCCACGGCCAGCGGCGTAAGCTTCAGCAACAAATGGTTTCCCATGTTTTACATGCCGTACTTCGCCGCGCCCATCAAAGGCGAAAGGCAAACCGGCTTTCTGATCCCGGAAATCGCCAACTCCAAACGAGACGGCTTTTTCGCCGCCGCGCCCTTTTTCTGGAACCTGGCTGAAGACTACGATCTGACCATCACCCCGGTCTGGCGCTCCAGCCGGGGCCTGGCCATGACTTTGGAAGGCCGCTACAATTTCGACGCCGGCGAAGGCATTTGGCTCGTCACCTACCTTAAGGACGATCAGGACAATTTATTCAACTACCGCTCCTTCGGCTCTCCCGCCCGCAATTCCAAAAACCTCTACTGGCTGCGCACCCAAAACAGCTGGAACGCGGCGGGCTGGAATCTCAATTTGGATCTGGATTTGGTCTCCGACCCCTTATATCTCTACGCCTTCAGATCGGACATAGACGGCTTCTTCAACTCTCAGAGACTTTTCTCCCAATATTTCGGCCGAACCGTCAACGAGGAGCTCGATCCCACCCGGCTGTCCACCTTCTTCGCCCAGAAAGCCGGCTCGGACACCTACCTCAGAGGCTCGCTCACCTACAATCAAGATCTGTACCGCCGCAAAAATATAGACACTCTGCAAAATCTTCCCAAAATTCAGTACAACATAGTCAGCCGCCCGCTCGGGATAGGCCCCGCCATGCCCGGCAGCCCCCGGGGGCCCAGACTCAGCCTGGACCTCCAGTACGACTTCTTCACCCGCCGTCATGACGCCAACAGCTACATCTCGGAGACCGGTCATCGCCTGGCGGCGGCCCCTTCTCTCTTTTGGAACGCCAACTTGGGCTCTTTCGCGAATCTAAAAGTGGAAGCCGCGAGCCGCCTGACCGCCTACGCCCCGGAAGGGACCGGACCGACCGGAGCCGGCCTGCGCTACAGTTCCGGCTTCAAAAGCGACCTTTCCGGCGCCTTCGACGTCGAGCTCTCCACATCTCTGAGCAGGATCTACGACTTCGGGCCGGGAGCCGCAACCCAGACTCTCCACCAGGTCACCCCGATCGTGTCTCTGGAAGTGGTTCAGGCGCCTGACGAAGACGATCTGCCCTACTTCGATTTCCTCGATCGCCGCTTGCGGCGGCGGACGCTGCGTTACGGACTGAAGAACTCCCTCACCGCCAAAACGCCCGTCTACGACCCCCAAGGGCAGCTCATCGGCGCCGACTATCAGGAAATCATGAAGATCGGCATCTATTCCAGCTACGAATTCGCCTCGAACATTCAATGGGCCGCCAAGGACTGGGCCCGCTACTACACCACCGGCTATTTCGACAAAGGTCAAGGCCCTCTGGAAATCGAGGTGGAGAGCAATCTGGCTCAGGGCGTGTCGACCAGGCTCTTGTCGAGCTACGACGGTCGGGCCGGCAAATTCACCCGCCATGAGATATCCATGAATCTGGCCGACGCCAGAGGCGACTCCCTGGCCCTCATCTACGACTACGACAATCCGACCTTCAGACAAGGGCCGACCCAATCCAACAACACCAGTCAGGTCCGAGGCGACATAAATCTCAACCTGACTCACGGCTGGACGGCCAGCATTTCCAGTCGATTCGATTTCGTGCAGAACAAGGAGTTGGAGAGCTACTTCGCCCTTTCGTACAACACCCAATGCTACGGCCTTTCTTTCGTCTACACCAGCACCTACGACGACCGACGGGTCGGCCTCATCTTCGACCTTCTGGGCTTGGGCTCCATAGGCACTCCGACGACAAGACTGTCCTCGTACGGCGGCTGATCCGCCTTGGCCCGACGGAATTTTTGTTTTTGGGACGCGGCGGTCGACCGGCGACCAATCTCCGCCGACTCGTCGGCCAATCGTCCCGCCGACATGCAGGCTCGCCGACCAACAGTCTCGCCGACAAGTTGGCTTGCCGGCCAACAGGCTCGCCGACATGCCGGCTCGCCGGCCAGAAGACTCGCCTTCGAGAAACGCCAAACTCTCCCCTTTTGGGCCGGCTTTTTGATCCACCCCCCCGGACGGACAGCCGGGGCCCGCCTTTTTCCGCCGCATTTTTCGCGTCCCTTTTGGCGAATCGAGCCAAAACGTTCACCCGCCCGCCGGGCCTGACCTTAATGAAAATTTATAAAAAAGGCTCTTGAATGACTACCGTTGACTTGAAACAAGCTTATCGAAAAGATTTGACGGAAAATTTTCCCGACGAACTGACCGTCACCTTGGGGACGACAAGCCTCATCTACCGAAAAAGGCTTTTCAATCTGCCCGACGCCGAAGGCAAGCTTGTTCAAAGCGGCCTTCGCTACGGCGAGAATCCCGATCAGCCAGCGGCTCTGTACCGTCTCGTCAACGGCAATCTCGTCATCGCCGGAGTCGAATACGTCGGGCCGGACAAGCCCCTGGTCTCTTCCCTCGGCGAGACCGACGACAGCCTGTACGGCTGCCGCAAGCACCCGTCCAAAACCAACCTGACCGACGTGGATTCGGCCCTGGCCATCTTGCGGCATCTCTCCGCCGAACCGGCGGCCGTCATCGTCAAACACAACAACCCCTCCGGCGCGGCCGCCGACGCGACCTTGGCCGGGGCTTTCCACAAGGCTTTCGAAGCCGACCGCGTGGCCGCCTTCGGCGGGGCTCTGGTCGTCAACCGGCCCCTGGACCTCGCCGCGGCCAAGGCCATGTCCGACAGATACATGGAAGTGGTGGCCGCTCCCGACTATGAGGAAGGAGTTGTGGGCCTTTTGGCCAAAAGGCCGGATCTGCGCATTTTCCGGATTCCCAACATCCACAAGCTCTCCGAGCGCCGGCACGAACCCTTTTTGGACATAAAAAGTCTCATCGACGGCGGACTGGTTTTGCAACAGTCGGCTTTGAACAAAATTCTGTCCCCAGGGGATTTCAAACCGGCCCAAGCCGAGGAAAAAGGCGAAAAAATCGTCAGCGCCCGTCAACCCGACGAGAGGGAAACGCAAGATCTTCTTTTCGGCTGGGCGGTGGAACAGGGCGTCATATCCAACAGCGTCCTGTTCGTCAAAAACAAAGTCACCGCCGCCATAGGCTGCGGCCAGCAGGATCGAGTCGGAGTCGTGGCCATCGCCGCTTACAAAGCCCGCCGGAATTACGCCGAACACCTCTCTTTCTTCCATCATGGCCTGTCTTTTTCCGAGCTCGAGCATGCCGTCGCGGCCGGCTCCGTCCCCAAACAAGCCGTCACCGAGCTTTTGCGCCAAGTTGAGGAAACCTGCGGCGGTCTGAAAGGCTCCGTCATGGTCTCGGACGCTTTCTTCCCCTTCCGCGACGCCGTCGACGAGGCCATCAAGCAGGGCGTCGTCGCCATCGCCCACCCGGGCGGCTCTCTGCGCGATTTCGAAAGTTTAAAGGCGGCCAACGAAAGCGACGTGGCCATGGTCTTCACCGGCCAGCGCGCCTTCAAGCACTAAAAAAGGCGATTCCGACCAATGTTGCCGCAAGGTTTGTCTCTGGGTCCTTTCAGCTTCAGCGGCTACGGGCTCATGGTCATGGCGGGAGTCGTCGCGGGACTCTGGCTTTTGGGCCAGACCGCCCCGAAAGCCGGGACGACCGGCAAAAAAGCCTTCGACATGGCCTTTTACCTGATCATCGCCGGCATCTTCGGCTCCAGATTGGCTTACGTCCTGTTTCATCTGCCCCATTACGCCGTCAATCCCATATCCATGCTCAAATATTGGGAAGGCGGACTGATGTTTCAGGGCGGCCTCTTGGCCGGTCTCCTCGTCGCCGTCATATTGGCCCGCCTCCAACATCTGAACCTTCTCATGATGGCCGACGCCATCGCTCCCGGTCTGGCCTTGGGCCAAGCCTTCGGCCGCCTCGGCTGCTTGCTGGCGGGCTGTTGCTACGGCTTCGTCGCTCCCGACTCCTTTCCCTTCGGCCAGACCTTTCCTTTCGGCTCCTTGGCCCCGGCCGGCCGGCCCCTTTACCCGACCCAGGCGGCCGAAAGCTTGGGCTTGTTCGCCATTACGGCCATCCTTCTGTTTCTGCTCCAAAGAAAACGCCCGGTCGGTCTGGTTTTGGGCGCCTATTTGGCCCTTTCCGGCTGTCTTCGCTTCATCGTCGATCAATACAGAGGCGACTTCCGAGGCCCCAGAACCTTCGGTCTCGTGCCGACCTCCTGGGCGGCTCTTTGCATAGCCTTGTCCGGTCTTTTTCTCATCGTCTTTCTCGTGGTCCGCCAAAAACGAAAAGCCAAGAGCCTTCTGACCCAAGCCTCCGCCGCCCTTCCGACCTTGGCCCAACCAGCCGAAGTTTTGGCCGAGGAGGAGGAGGAGCCGGCCGAGCCCGTTTCGAACGACTGATCAAGCTATGGCCGGCAGATCGACAAAGGGAAAAACCTGGAGAGAACAAGACGCTTTCGAAAAAAAAACCAGGGCCTTTTTTGGTCCTGGTTTTTTTTCGCGGCCTTGAAAGGACGGCGGTCAGATTAGCTTTAGAGCGTCGTCCAGGGCCTCCAAGATGTCGTCGATGTGTTCGATGCCTATGGACAGCCTCACCAAGTCGTCATGAAGTCCGCCCGCGCTCTGGGCTTCCTCGCTGAGTTGCGAGTGCGTCGTCGAAGCGGAATGAATGATGAGGCTCTTGGCGTCGCCGACGTTGGCCAAAAGACTAAAGAGCTCGATGTTGTCGACTAGTTTGACGGCCGCCTCGCTGCCGCCTTTGACGCCGAAGACGACCATCCCGCCGGCTCCGTTGGGGAGATATTCGTCGGCCAATTTTTTGGCCGGATCGCCTGCCAGGCCAGGATAGCGGACCCAGGCCACTTTCGGGTGGGCTTTGAGGTATTGGGCCGTTTTCAGAGCGTTTTCGCAATGACGAGCGACTCGAAGGGGCAGAGTCTCCACGCCCTGCAGAAATTGCCAGGCGGCGTCGGGCGCCAAAGTCGGTCCTTGATTCCTGAGCCCCACCGTCCTTAGTCTCAGGGCGAAGGCGACGGGATTCAAGTCGCCGAGGTCGTGAGCGAAGCGAAGGCCGTGATAACCCCGGTCAGGCTCGTTGTACAAAGCGAATTTCGGGTCGCGCCAATCGAACTTGCCGGCGTCGACGACCGCCCCGCCTATGCCCACGCCGTGACCCCCGATCCACTTGCTTAGGGAATGGATGACCACGTCGGCGCCGTGCTCTATGGGCCTCAGCAATGTCGGCGGGGTGAAGGTGGAATCCACCATCAAAGGCAGATGATGTTTTTCGGCCACCTTGGCGTACATCTTCAAATCGGCCACATCCAGAGCGGGATTGCCGATGGTCTCGACGAAGACGGCCCTGGTTTTTTCGTTTATGGCCGATTCCAGCGAGGCCTCGTCGTTGATCTTGACGAAGCGAACCTTGATGTCGTTCGACTGGGGCAGAATGGCGTCGAACATGGTGTAGGTGCCGCCGTAGAGATTGACGGCGCTGACCAGCTCGTCGCCGGCCTTCAAAATGTTGGTGACGGCGAAATAAACGGCCGCCGTGCCGCTGGCCAGACTTAAGGCGGCCTTTCCGCCCTCCAGAGCCGCCAGCCGATTTTCCAGAACGTCGTTGGTCGGGTTCATGAGGCGAGCGTAAATATTTCCCAATTCCTTTAGGGCGAACAAATTGGCGCCGTGCTCGCTGTTTCGGAATTTATAGGCCGTCGTGCGGTAAACAGGCACGGCTCTGGCCAGGGTCGTCGGGTCGGCTTCCTGTCCGGCGTGAACCGCCAAAGTTTCGAGGCGATATTTCTTTTCTGACATCTTTCCCTCCCTCGCTCCAAACGCGGACAAGATTGACCTTCGCGTCTCCTGCCCTCGGGAGCCGATTAGCGGCCGGCTTTTTGGCGAAATCGCCCCGCAAAAGCCGTCTTTTTGACAAGAGGCGAATCCCCTCTCGCGGATCGCCTCGGCGACGAAAACAAAAATGACCAACAAAAA
Organism: Deltaproteobacteria bacterium; assembly: GCA_031254895.1. Taxonomy (GTDB): domain Bacteria; phylum Desulfobacterota; class Desulfarculia; order Adiutricales; family Adiutricaceae; genus JAIRNQ01. The sequence continues at coordinate 18,568 of JAIRTO010000236.1, read as the reverse complement.
AAGCCGAAAAAAAAAAGCCGAAGACGAGCGAAAAAAGTCGTCTTCGACCTTCAGAAACACTGATCAGTCGCAATTTAAAAGATTTATAGGCCCCCCAACCCCACACCCGACCTTACCGCAGGCAGGCGAACCCAAAAAGCGTTGAACGATAAAATTCTATCACAAAAGACGCTTCAAAGGCAAATTTCGGCCAAGCCCCCTCGGATATGGCCCAGAAAGAGCCATATCTCCTCTCGGCCATTTGAGACCAAAAGTCTCCTCTTGGCCATTTGGGGCCAAAAATCACCTCTCGGCCATTTGAGACCAAAATCACCTCTCGGGCCTTTGGGATCAAAAGTCTCCTCTCGTGCCTTTGGGGCCAAAAGCCGTCGTCCGCTCTCCTCGCGAGGATTGGCCAATCCCCGCGAGGAGAGCGGACAATCCCCGAGCGGGCCTCGCTTTCAGCCGAGCCGCCAGCCTTTGCTCGCCAAAAGAACGATCATGGGAACGAGCAAGGCCACGACCAAGGTGACGACCAAGGGGGCGACCAAGGGGGCGCCCCCATTTCCGGCGGAAGTTTTTTTGGTCATCGACCGCGACCTTGAGCGGACAGGCGCCTTTTGACTATCGGACCATCTTCTTCCGCAGCTTTGGCCCTCTGGCTGGTTCTGTCTCTCAGGATCTTGGCGCTGGGGCGGTCGCCTGGATTTTCCGGTTGGCTCGGCCCGTTCGTCGCCTTGACCGAGCGTCTGGATCCGCCTTCCCCCGAGCCGACTTTCCGCTTGCGCGATCGAACCGTCTGTTCGTCGGCCATTTCCAAGGTCGCCGGAGTCCGTTCATCCTCCCCGGCGACGATCAGGCGGCCGCTGACGACCGACTCCAAAGCTTTCCACCCTGGACAGGACACGGCGGCGCCTTCCGTCTTCAGTGCGGATTGGGCCGCCCCCTTTTCTCCATCCGCCGTCAGGCTCGGCCGAGCCGGCTCGGCCATCTCGGCCGCCGCCGCGCTTGGGACGAAACCTTCCCCCGAGGCGACGTGTCCGAAAGAATCGACGGACAAAACGAGAGAATCCGCCTCGTCCCCCCCCTCCGCCGCCGGCAATAAGCCGTCGCCGCCGTCAGTTCGAGTTTTCAAAAACGAGGCGGCCTTCCGGATCATTTCGGTGATGCGCTTCCCCAAGGCGTCCGACGATTTGAACATCTCCGAGGCTTTGGCTTTGGAACTCCGCCATCTGTCCACCTCGCGAGAAATAAGTTTGGCCACGTCCGGATTTCCGTCGGGATCGTCATCCGCCGTCACGGCGGACTCGAGATAGTCGTCGCAGAAGGATTTGAACACCTTCTCGGCTTCGCAGCCCAGGCCCAATCTAGGCAACAGCTCGAACTGCGCTTCGTAGATTTTCAGATAACCTTCGAGCCTTTCCTCCAGAACAAGGTTTGGCCCGCTGTCCGCGACCTTTCCTTCGACCTCTCGACCCGTCTCCGCCGCTCTCCCCAGTTCCGCCGGCCGGTCAGTCGACTTTTGAAGAGCCAAAACTTCGTCCAGAAACGGCGGCGTCGTCATCGGCCGCAGGACTTCGGTCCAGACGGTCGAGGAGGGCGTTTGGGCCAAGTCCAGAAGAAACTTCTTGAGCCCGTCCCTTATCGGCCGCAGATCGCAATGCGGCTGAAGTCCAAGATACTCCTGCATGAGCATGCTGACGCTCGTGTGGAACATGTTATTGACTATCACCGCAGACATGTTGACGTCGAACGGTCTGGCCAATCCCTGTTGGACGTAAGTCGAAAAAATGTCTTTGATGGCGGTGATGCTGTAATCCATGAAGATGTCGGTGTAGATTCTGGCCGACTTCATGTTGCGGTATTTTTCGCAGTGAATCAGAGAGATGACGTAGCAGGAAAACTTGCTCAAATCGGTTCTGGGATCGGCCACCACCGCTTCAAGCCCTTCGGGGAAGGACTTGGCCCCTCTGGCTTTCTCCTTCATGGCCGCCAGGAAATGGAAGTAAAGATCCTCGACCAAGACCATGATGGTGTCCAACAAAGCTTTTTTGCCGACGAAATGATTGTAGATCGACGAGCCCTGGATGCCCACGGCGTCGGCGATGTCGCGTATGGATATTTGATCGAAGCCCCGTTCGGCGAAAAGCGAAGCGGCCTCTAGAATGATTCCGGCTTTGGTGTCGGAACTGTCTCCCAATATGTCGTCGGTCACGTTTCGACCGAAAATGCGGAAAAATTTCTCGGCTTTTTCCATCTAACAAGCTCCAATTAAACGCCTCTAAAAGAAGTAGAGGGAGTTGATTTCGCCTTTAACCAAAAAACTTGGCCGACCAAAAATAACCGCCGCCCTGGCGGAGTCAATCTTGGCCGCGAAAAGTCTTGGCGTTAAAGGATGTTTCGGTTCCGGCCAAAGGCCGGACAATAATAGGCAAATCTAGGCCATGATCCCTCGCGGCGCCGTCATGGGTCAGATTCTCGCGACGACTCCCGCGCTTCAAACGTCATTTTCCTGTTCAGGTCGAAAGCTTCGTTTCAAGACAAAGTTTCGACCAGAATAGACATGAAGGCAAGCATTTAGATCTTCATAAAACAAACCGCAATTATCCATTTTTAAAACAATGTCGCTAGGAGATCATTGCTTTAAATTATAATTCCTTATGCAATTAAACGCTGATTATAGGCGAATGAGTTAGTTTGGCTGGAATTTATGGGCTGGAAGAGAACATAAAACAAAACCAAGGAATCGAAAAATATACGGAGGAGACGTCCGCAATCAACTATTTTGTCCTTTTCTCCCCAGCTCCCGCCCGTCAGATCGAGAACTCAGGGGCCAACAGATTCATTAATTATTTTCTGATGTTTTGAACTTGGGGTTTTCTTATCTCCTCTGGCGAGAACGCGAAAGCTGACGCGGACAGTTTTCGACCGATCATGATCTTCGCGAAGGCGGAAGCTCTAAGCTTCCGGACAAGCCACGCTCATGATGAACTGTTTGAGATCGTTGAACATTTCAGCGAAAGAATAAGGCGGATGCTGATCGAGATATTCGTGAACCCTCAGATTGATGCCGATCAAAACGCTGTGCATTATGATCATGGCCACTGTCCGACAATCGAAAGGCTTGCACAAGCCTTTGGACACGCAGTCTTCAAATCTGCTCTTAAAGAAATTGATGCTGTAGTCGAGAAAAGTGTTGGTGAAGATCATTGAGGCCCGATTGTAGCGGAACTGCTCGGTCTGAACCAAGGAAAAAGCGAAGCAGGTGAAGGTGTTGGACATCTTTATGGGTTCGAGAAAGACGATGTCCAGAACGTCGGAAAAAGAGGCGGCGGCCGTCATCATGTTGTCGAGATGCTGAAAATAGAGCAAATACAAATCTTCGGCATGTTTGATCACGGCGTCGAACAAGGCCTCCTTGCTCTCGAAATGGTTGTAGAGCGAAGAAGGCTTGATCCCGATGACCGCCGCAATATCGCGAATGGAAACCGCGTCAAAGCCTTTTTTTGCAAAAAGCATGGTTGATTCAATTACAATTAAATCTTTAGTTTTCGATGAGTCCTCAAATAACGGCAAAGGAACTACATCGCCAAATATTTTATACTTTAAATCAACTCTTGGTTTTGAAGTCATAGTCTTAACGCCTAAAAAAACACCGATCACGGCAATTTAAAGAAAAAGAAAATGTCTGCGCGCCGGCCAGACGTCGACTTTGCCAAGCGGCTTCCATCAGCCGTCAAGACTAGGAGATGACGTCGGCGGCGGCGCGTTTTTGAAACCGTCAGGAAGACGCTGCGGACTGCCCTGACGATTTGCCCCGGAACGCTCTGGAACCGCTTGGAAACGAGTCAAGCGAAAAATCGCCGTCGTTTGGATGAAGCTAATCAAAACATGTCGCGACTTTTTGACGAATAGTCGATCGTCATATACAAGCCAACTAACATTAGTTGTTTTTCAAGACTGGCAAAAAAAACAGCCGTTTTTGGCGATTGTCGCAGCTAGCTATCATTTGTTCGGGATTTCGTTATTCCAAAACTTGGCCATTTTACCACGATCTAGCTTCATTTGATCAACTAAACTTTGGATCTGACGAAAATAGTTTTTGTCCTCCTGTTACTCGCCTTTTGTCTGCCATAAATACAAAACAAGCGCTTTTAGCAATGATAGAGTTTGTTTGAAAAATCATATATGACTTTGTTCCGATTTCAATGTAAAATTTGCGTCAATTTATTAAATTGACGCTTTTAGTCCAGCCGATTTTCTCTAGAGTGGCCTAATCTAAGCTCTGCGCCTGCAACTTGAGACATTTATAAACTTTTTACTTGACGCAATTGCAAAAAAAAGTTTGCAAGCCAAAATCATCGACCCAATAGGCCGCTATTCCGGCGCGAGAAGATCCTTCGTCTTGAGCAGTCTCCCAGAAGCAAAAAAAAAAGGCAGATTGGAAGAGTCAAGAAACAGCGTTTTCGTGACTATATATAGTTAGAGACAAATTTAAAAGGGTAACGTCGTTATTAACTCTAAAATATAAGACTTGAAAATATATGAACATGTGAGACGCCAGCGGAAATTCAAGTCCAAATTAGTTAAAGCGCCTAAATACATTATGCCTAAGCGTGCAAAATATATAATTTACCTAATTTAGTCGTTTTCGCTAGCCTAACTGGATTATGCCTCCGGTCTTTTTATGCGACATCATTTCAAAATGCAAATCAATTCACTGTCATATCCAAGGCAAAAACTATCTCAATAAACTAAAAAAAATTAATCATTCAAACTAGCGAAATATTTTACATTTTACTGACTTTTTCTTTAAAGTCAAGCATTTTATACAAAAAACCCTCGGAGAGGCGGCCAAACGGCCCCACCCTTCCGGCCGCTTTTTCGGCCGCAAAAGTCCGACTCAAATAGGGTTCGCCCCGTTTGGCTCCAATTCCGGGGCGCGGCATTCGACCAGCGGCTGGAACTCGCTGGCGGCCATGGACGCGAAAAGGGGGACGCAAATCTTGACCGCGCTTCGATTGGCCCAATCAGGCTTATACACCTCATAGAACGGCTGTTTCCAATTCAGCATGTATTCGGAAGGCGTCTCCCAGCAACTGGTCAACTGACCGTAGAACACCGGCAGCGGCTTTTCCGGCATCTCCACGCGACTGCCGTAAGTGCCGGCGTCCATGGGGATGGCGATGAGATCGTCCGGGAGCAAATCGCCCGGCCGAGCTTCGACCGCCGTCCAGTACTCGAAAAACCCGTTGATGTTCAGATTGGCGCAGACGCCGTAAAGCTCCCTATCCGGCGGGATGAGGCTCCAAGTCAGCCTCTCCAAAAATCTGTACCACAACAAATCGTAATACTGCGGCACGTCGATGGAATTGAGCACCGAGCAATAGCCGACGAGGGTCTTCTTCGGAAGATTTTCGACGACGTCAAAATGAACCGTGCCCGACATAATGGTCACCTCCAAATTTGCGGCGTTTCGCCGCTTTTTCAACTTCCTCAACTTCAGCGTAAGCAGGTTTTTTGAGAAAACCTCGCCGCAAGCTACGCCGCAGAAAAAGACGGCCCAATGTCGCCGTTTTCTTTTCCTGGCCAAGGCGGCAGCTCAAAGCAGCTCGAGCGTCGAGGTTATATTCGCTCTTTCGCAGTCAGTTGAACTAACAATCGTACATCAACCAAAAGATAGATTTAATAAGTCAAAATTATTTTTATGCCCGCTTGAAACAACTTTAAAATGTTTCTTCTCTTTTTTTGTCCGTTCATGGTCGATGCAAATTTCGTAACGAACTTTCGGGTCGGCAATTTTAGTCAGTCTGCTCAGTTTTGGAGATGGTGATTTTCAAGTTGGCTGGTTGTTTTTATCGCTAACAACTGTTCGTTCTGAACAGACTATATCATTTTTCATTCAAGATCAAGAAAAAAAGTTCGACCGGCCAAAAAAATTTCTCGGCGACATTCCTTTTCATATTATCCTTTTAATATCAACAATTTACTTTTTATCCTCCCTGCCCTTCCCTCCAAAATCATTAGGAAGCGATATTTTGTTGCCTCATGTACGTTCGTAAATCGAAGTATTTTTCTGTACGGGATCAAGGGACTCAGGCGGCTCTTTTCCGTATTATCAATTACTAACTTTTGTTCGTTATTTTTGCCAATTGACGAGATTTATACATCATGAAGGTCAAAGCAATGAAACTTTCAAAATGACCCACTAACTATCGATAGTTTTTTTTCATATCCTCTTCTTTCCCCTTTTGGCCTCGACTATTCCCCCATAGTCGACCTTTGTCTCCAAGCGAGCCACACGCCCTGGCTCCATAAGATCTTTATCGAGCCCTTCGTCGAACCATCATGAGCGACAACCGACGGATTGACTTTAAAAACTTCCCTCTCGCCCTAAATTCCTTAGCGAGCCTCGTTCATGTTCACGCCAAATAGCCAGAAATATTCGAACTTTTAACGAGCGCCGCCGCAGGTTTTCGACCCGAATCGAAGCGACTCGACCTTATTTTTGGCTCTTATTCCCGCAGTTCCCGAGCCTGTCAAAACGAACTTGGCGGCCGTTCCCTTGGCGGCCGTTCCCTTGGCGACCGTTCCCTTGGCGCTCCTTGTCGTTCACGTCTTCCGCCATTGTCGGACTGACCGTCTTTCGTGCCATCCAATCCGTCGTTCAAGCTTTCGTTCAAATTCATCGTTCAAGCGTTCGTTCTACTGTCAAACCGATAAAGCTGGTTGGCCCGCCGATGAGGTTCGCCCATTTTGCAATATCTTTTTCGCCCTTGTTTGAATTTTTCGAATTTTGGCTTATCCCGTCCCCTTTCCTCTCCAGCCGCCGAACAAGTTTAAAAAATGCAATTTTTGCAAGCCCAAAACAAGTTTTTCCTTCTCAATCCAAAAATGTCTCATCCTCGCCATCTTGGCCTCAAATCGTCAGTTTTCTTCGCCAAGCAGCTTCCCCTTTTCTCGCTTGTCCTAAGTCAGCCTCGTTTTTCCGACCGATAAAACCGCGCCTTTGGCCCAAGGCGCCAGGAAAACTGGACATAAAAAAAGCCAGCCTCAGGCTGACGCCGGAGGCTGGCGAATTGCTTGACATGTCCGGCGGCCAAGTTTTAGGCTTGGCCGCCATTTTCCGAAGGTTAATTTCTATTCGATCTCGAAGTAGACCTGATGCTTGCCGCCGCAAATGGGGCAGACGTCGGGGATGGCTCCCTCAGCCACATGCCCGCAGACCTTGCAGACGAAAAGCTTAGGTGCCGGCTTGCCCTGATTCTGAGCGGCTTTCTTGAAGAGCTCGGCGTGAACCTTCTCCGCTTCGTTGGCCAAGTGGAAGTCGCGTTCCGCCGCCTTGTCTCCGGCGTTCTGAGCGTCTTTGATCATCTCCGGATACATGCTGGTGAACTCGAAGGTCTCGCCGCTGACGGCCTCCTGAAGATTTTCGGCCGTGCTCTTGACGCCGGCCAACAGGCGAAGGTGGCTGTGGGCGTGGATGGTTTCGGCTTCGGCCGCAGCGCGAAAAGCCTTGGCGGCGAAGGGTTCCTTCTCTTGATCGGCTTTGGCCGCGAAGGCCAAATATTTGCGATTAGCCTGAGATTCTCCGGCAAAGGCCGCCTTGAGATCTTCAATGACTTTGGGGTCAGTCGCGGACATCTTCAAACCTCCATAGTTGAAGTCTTAATGGTTGCTATATTTCACACGAGGAAACGATTTTGAGCCTGTCGGCCCATAAACGGAAGTCCATTGGCCGCAGGCGAAAAAAAAACGCCGAAGTCGAAATCCAGACCAACTTGTCGCTCGCTCGCCGGATCTGGCGAACTTGGGGCAAATTTTCTGGACATTTCGATCCAACGCGTTAAGTTTACATCATAAATATTGACAGATCAACTTGAATCGTTTTCGCCGAAAGTTCGTTCCCGTTTCTCCTCGCCGCCCCTAAAACCGGCCTCGCCTTCGAGAAGAATCGGCCACCGGCGGAAGGGTTTCCCTTGAATCCCGCGACTCCCTTGACCCTCCGTGACTCTTTTGACCCCCCGCGACTCTTTTGACCCCTTTGCTCCCTTTGACCCGATTAGACCTCTTTGGCCTTTTGACCCCTTGACTTCCAGCCCCGCCCTGGCCTCGAGCGAACTGAGGCTCTTTTTCGCGCGGCGGATCATATTTTAATGTGCATCCCCGACAAGCCTTCCCCGACAAGTCTTCGAGGCGAGCGCCTTGGCCGCCGCTAGCCGGCCGGGTCTAGGCGGCGGCTCGGTTTTGCGCCTTTTTTCGGCCCTATAGGCTGATTCAACGCCGCTGCCCCAAAAGCCGCCCAAAATGTTCCCAAAATCAAAAATCTTTATATTTGCGCAAGAAATCCAGAACCAGCCAGAACCCGACCACCCCGGCGCCCAAGAAGCCCACCAGCCCCAGAATAGGCAAACCTCGCCATAAGGGCGGGAGTTTGGCGTGCATGACCACGGAAGAGCCGATGACCAGAGAAGCCAGCACTATGGCGAAGGACAAGCGATAGCTGGCTTGATTCAGAAATTGCCCCATCCGCTCGAAGCCCTTGATGGTCAGATCGGCCGGCAATCTGCCGCTTTTCAGCGTCTTGTACAGCGGCGACAGATCTTCCGGCAGACTTTCCAAGGTCGTGGCCATTTCCAGACCGCGACGATTCGCGACGTCCAGCCAATACATCGGGCTGAAACGTCGACGGTACAAGTTGACGAGGATAGGCCGAACCTCGTTTATGACGTTGAAGTTGGGGTCAAGCTTCAAGCCTAAGCTTTCCAGCTGAACCAACGTCTTGACGAGCAAAAGAAGATCGTTGGGGATGATGAGCTCGTGCTGCGTCAATAGTTCGAGAGCGTCCTTCAAAAGCAAGCCTATTTTAATGTCCTTGAGGGAGCCGGACAGGTGCGTTTCCATGAACGCGCCTATCTCCAGCTCCAGCTTTTCCCGGTTGGGGGCCGTTTCTCGCCGGGTCAGCCTCAATAGATGTCTGACCACTCCGGCTTCGTTTTTTTTCACCACCCCCAGAGCCAGGCCCATAAGGCTGTCCCGAAACCGTCTATCCACCACGCCTATCAGGCCAAAATCCAAATACCCCAAGACGGGGCCCGGCATGACCAAAATGTTTCCAGGGTGCGGATCGGCATGGAAAAAACCGAAGCGCATGATTTGATCGATGGCCGCCTTGGAGACCAACTTGGCCACGGACGCCGGATCTATGCCTGTTCGCTTGAATCCTTCCAGATCGTCCAGACGCAGTCCGCTTATTTTTTCCATGACCAAAATGTTTTCCGTGCAGAGGGATTTGCGGAGAGCAGGTATTTTTACCCGAGCCCACTGACTGTAGTAGCGGCCGAAACGCTCCAGATTGACCGCCTCCAATCGAAAATTGAGTTCGGAGTTCAGGTTGCGCTTGAACTCGGCCACCACGTCTTTGGGTTGCACGAACTCCGGAAAAGGCAGATATCTTTCCACCTGACCGGCCAATTCGGCCAATATTTCCATGTCGGTGGCGATCTGCCTCTTCAAGCCGGGACGACGGACTTTGACGACGACTTCGCTGCCGTCGGTCAACCTGGCTTCATGCACCTGCCCTATGGAAGCGGCGGCCAGCGGCTTTTCGGAAATTTCCTCTATGATCCCCTCGGGCAGCTCCTCTTTCAGGATGCGTTCCACCTCCGTCGAAGGCATCGGCGGAACGGAATCTTGCAAAATGGCCAATTCCGCCAGATATTCAGGCGGCAGGATGTCCTGACGGGTGGACAGATACTGTCCCAGCTTCACGAAGACGAGGCCCATCTCCTCCAGAGCCTGACGCAGTCTTCTCGGTCTGGTCGGACGATGATCCGGAACCGTCAAGCCGACCAGTCGACGCGCCCGCAAAAGGACGTCTCCCAATCCTATGCGATCGAAGATCTCGTCGAATCCGAACTTGACCATGATGCGGGTAAGTTCGGTCAATCTCTCCAAGTGGCGGTACGCCCTGGTCAAACGGATTATGGGACTTGAAGGGTTGGCCATGAAACAGACTGCCTTCCGACCTGACTTGATGTCGCCAGCCGCATTGGAACGGCGAAGCGTCGAGATGCCGGCGAACGATGCGGATGTTGCCAGCAATATTTATCTATGATAGCATAAGTTGAACACTAAAAGGACGAAGGCTATTAGCTATTCAGAAACGACCAGACAACTGAAACCGACATTTCTAAAATTGTCTTGGATCAAACGCATATCCGTCTATCATGACGCCATATTTTTTGTTATACTCATTTACATATCTTCCATATATGTCCTTATAGCATTTTCTTCCGGCTATTTGACATAATTTTCATGCATGGACCTTTTTTTGGATCCAAACCGCCTCTCTGAATATTCTCGGAGACCAGATTGGTAGCTTTATGAATGAAGACGAAAATAAAACCCTGACTGACGACAATGACCTCAAAATTGACGCCAACGACAGCCTCGACGACGATTTCAAAATTGACGCCAATGAAGGCCTGGACGGGGACTTCAAAATGGACGCCAATGACAGTCTCGACGGGGATCTCAGCCTGGATGCGCCAGACCTCGAACCTTCTTCCTTCCAATCTGCGGCCGAGTCCCCTAAAAGCCAGGCCGTCAAAGATTTGGAGGGATTGGACGAGATCGATCTGGGAGAACCTCAGCCGAAGCCGGCGGCTTCTTCGAAAAAGAAGAAGAAAAACGCCGACGCGCCCGTCAAAAAAGACGTCCAAAAAGACGATCGCGGCGGCTACAGGTGGTTTTTCGTCCATTTTCTGGCCTTGCTCGGCCTGGCGGCTTTCGCCGTCGGCTCATTTCTTTTGGGCGAACCCTACAGCCTGGAATCGGCTCTCATAGCTTTGGCCGTCATCGTCCTGACCATCCCGACCATGAAAACCTTTCAGGTCAAGACCAGAGCCGGACTGGCCGGTCTTGGCGGGGCTCTGGGTTTGGCCGTCTGTTCTCTCTACAATCCGGACGCCATGTTTTTGCCGGGCATCCCGATGGCTCTGGTCTGGACCATTATCCTCGTTCTCGTCTGGATTTGGCTCGTCACCGCCATCATTCGCCACGAGGACATGCGGAAGAACAAGGTCAGCCTGGTTCTTTCGGCCATCTTGCTCTATCCGCTCCTGGCTCCCGGTTTCGCCATTCTGGAGCTTCTCCTCTTCAAAGGCCAGCCCATCTATAATTTCAATCTGCAGATCTTGAACAACAGCCCTAGCTTCATCACGGACATCGTCCCTTGGTTTTTCTGGCCCCAGGCCCTCTTGGCTTTTTTGGTGCCTCCCCTGGCCTCGGTTTTTTTGCTGAGAGATCAGCTTGTCGCCAATAAAAACGCCCCCGCCGGCCAGCGCCATTTTGGAGCTCTCTGGCTTTCTTTAGGGGGATTCGTCATTTTGATCTACAGCTTTATGAGCTTCGCTCCGGCCAAGACCGATTTCCCCGGAGCCGCCGCCTCCCTGAGAGGTCTGCTGCCTGGAGCGGCCCAGTACTACGCGTCCTTGAATCCTCCTCAGCCAGCGCGGCCTCTAGTCGCCGCCCGCAGACCGCCGGTTCAGCCGGCTCCGCCGGCTACGCCGGCCGTCCAGGCCGAGACGGCCCAGACCGAGGCCAGTCTTGCCGAGACGGCGGGAGGGACCGAGGTCGCTTCGGTTCCGGCGGCCGCTCCTCCGGCCGCTGAAACGGCTCCGATCCAGGAAACGGCGGCTTCAGCCGAGCCTTCGGCCGTTCCCCCGGCCGATTCAGGCGAGGTCGCCTCGAACGCCGAGAAGACGGAAGGCCTTTCTCAACAGCCGCCAGCCGGAGAGCCGGCCGTTTCCGCCGCTGAATCGAGCGACGGCTCTGTCGTCGCCTCCGCCGCCGCTGCTCCCAGCGATACGAGCGTCGCCGCCGCCGACGCCCCGGCTGAGCCGGCTGCGTCGGCAGGCGCAGAACAGACGTCAACCGACGTCGGAGCCGGCCAAGAGACGGCCGTAGTCGCCCAAACCGACAGTCAGCCTGTCCCGGCCAAACCGGAGGAGCAGGACGCCGGCGGGACTCAAGCCGACCAAAACGTGGAAGTCGCCGCTTCCCCTGAAGGAACGCCGGCGGCCGGAACGGCTCAGGCCGGTTCGCCAGAGACGCGGCCTCAGGAAGAGACGGGACTGGTCAGAGTCACCTCTCTGGAAGTCGGACACAACCCGACAACCTTCGCCCCCGTCATTTCGAGCGATCTGCCTGTCACTTCCCTTCTGGCTCTGGAGGCTGACTCTGCCCCCGAACAGCCTCCCGCCCGCGACTTGAGCCAGCAAGAAACGCTGGATTCCTTGATTCAGGAAAACTTGACTCTCAAAACCAAGATCGCCGTTCTGGAAGCGCAAAACGAGCTCTTGCGGGAACGCATGCAACACCAAGATCAGATCATCTACAATCTGACCACGCCCTAAAGGTTTTTTCCTCTCTCGCCGATCGCCAAAAAAGGCGGTCTAAATGGACGCTTCCGGGCTTTTTTTTGATCCCGTCGACCTGAAGTCTCGGAACTTCGCCGATTGGCTTTCGCATTTAGGCTTCTTATGATCACGACATTGGGGACTTTGGACCAACGATTGCAGCAAAAAGCGGTGGAGACCTCCCTCCGGAAGTTCGACAAGAAATACCTCATTTTAAGCGGCAAAGGAGGGGTCGGCAAAACCACGGTAGCCGTCAACCTGGCCTGGCTCAAAGCCAAAGAGGGCCATAAAGTCGGACTTCTGGACATAGACCTGCACGGCCCGGATCTGGCCCACGCCATGTATCTTGAAGACCGCCGGCTTTCCGTCGACGAGAACGGACGCCTCATCCCGGCGCAAGCGGCCGAAAACCTCTGGGTCATGACCGTTCAGCACCTTTTGGGGCGACGACAAGAAGCCGTCATGTGGCGCGGTCCCCGAAAAATTAGGGCCATAATCCAGTTCATCAGCGAGACGGCCTGGCCCGAGCTGGACTATCTTTTCATAGACTCGCCTCCAGGAACCGGCGACGAAACTCTGACGGTCCTCAGAAACATCCCCGACGTGAAAGCTTTGGTGGTCTCCACCGGCCAGTCCATGTCCATCTCCGACGTGGCCAAGGCTTTGGACTGTCTTAAGACCTGCCAAACCGAAACGTTCGGCTTGGTCGAAAACCTTTCCAGTCTGATCTGTCCGGAATGCGGCGGAAAAACGCCTCTCTACGGCCTTGGCGGCTGTCAGAAGCTGGCTTCGGAGGCGGGCATTTCCTATTTGACCGATCTGCCCATGGATCCGGCCGCCTCTCTCCTGGCGGATCAAAAAAAGACGCCGCTTGTGGAAGCGGCCCCGGACAGTCCTTTGACTCTGAAGTTGATTGAACTGGCGGCCAAACTCTGACCTTCGCCCTTTTTGGCCGAAGCGGAGCCGAAAGCCGCCAGAGGCGTTTTTTCTCGGCGCGGAGTCGCGCTTTTTGATCAATGATTTGCCCAAGGATTTGGCCAAGGATTTGGCCAAGGATTTGTCGAAGCCGCGTAATCGTCGTTTATCGTCGCGCCTAAGCTTCGCTTGGACAAGAGACCTTCCTTCCCCGACGCCCGCCCCTTGGCCTTCAGCCCCCGACGAACGAGAATTTTCTTCCGCCCCCTATGGCCGCGAAGACATTGACGAAGCCGCCCGTCGTTTTTTTTCACAGCCACTTTTTTCGCAAAAAGTAAAGCCAGACCAGACTGGAAACCACCACGCAGATCAGGCTGATGATCCAGAAGGCTTTGGGATGACTGGCCAAGGGCAGCTCGATGTTCATGCCGTAGACTCCGGCGATGAGAGTGGGCAGCATGAGAATGATGGTCATCCCGGCCAGAAACTTCATTATTTTGTTGAGATTGTTGTTGATGATGTTGCCGAAGGCGTCCCCCAAGCTCCCCATTATCTGCCCGAAAATATCCGCCATGTAGATGGCCTGCTGATTTTCTATGAGAGCTTTGTCCACAAGGTCAAGCTCTTCTTCCGTCAGAGACAGGCTCTTTCCTTCCATCATTTTCGTCATGATGCCTCGGTTGGATTTCAGGGCCACGGTATAGAAGATGAGAGCCTTGTCGATGTTCAATAGGGCCATGATCGCTTCGCTTTGTTGAGATTTGCCCAAAGAGCGTTCGGCCTTTTCGGTGCTGTTCTCCATCAGCTCCAGATGTCTGATGAAATCGATGGAGCTTTCGATCAGAATCTTGATCATCGTTCGACGACAGTTTATCGGTTTGGGCTTTTTGCTCCAACGATTCAACAGATCTCCGACCAGACCCACCTCCGAGCAGACCGTTATCAGCATGTCGCCGCAAAAGACCATCCCGAGAGGAATGGTGGCGAAGACATGGCGTCTTTCCGGGGATCTGAGATAGGGCACGCTGACGATGATCAGGTCGCTGTCGTCCTCCTGATCCAATCTGGGCCTCTCTCTGGGATCAAGAGGGTCGGTGAGACATTGCGGAGAAACGCCCCAACGAGCGACGACATGATCGATCTCCGTTTGATTGGGATCTTCCAAGTTGACCCATTGGGCCTCTTCATCCTCGCGACAGACGACGTAGCCAGGCTCGTCTTCAGTGAATCTGTACCTGGTCAGCATTGTTTCCCTCGTTCCTGGACGCCGAAGTTAGGCGTCCACATCTTCGGCTCCAAGCCTCTTTTCGGTCAGACTCGCAGCCGCCAAACGGCCAAAAAGGCCAAAATGAAGCTCGCTTGAACATAAAGCTCGCTTTTTCGCTGCCGGCCCTGCCGGCCCCTGTCGGGGCCTGTCGGATCCGGCAGGGCCGGACCCATAGGCCTCTCTCCGGTCCAGCCCCAAACGAACGTTTTTTCAAACCCCTGCATGACCGTCTCCGGCGGCATGGATGGTCAAAATGGTTATCTCGTTCGGAGTGAACAGCCTGACGGGAAAACCGGACCAAAGCCCCAGACCTGGCTGGACGAAAAGCTTCAGCCCGTCGACGTCGTACTCTCCGCAGACATAACCGTCGTTGGCTCTTTTGATGAATGAAGCCAAAACAGGCATCATGCCGCCATGGGTATGCCCGGAGAGCTGGAGTTTTATGCCGGGATTAAGAGCGTTTTCTTTCGCCCGGACAGGACGGTGCTCCATCAGTAGCACCGGAACGTCCTCCGGGGCGCCCTTCAAGGCCAAGGCCAAATCAGGGCCAGGCATGTCGAAGCGGGAACTTAAGGCCGTCAGGTCGGCCAGTCCCGCCACGACTATGGGAATGCCTCTGGGCGTCGCCACGGCGTGGGCGTTGTAGAGGATCTTGAGCCCCAACTTTTCGAAAACCGGCAGCCATTGTTGAAGCCGGGAAATGTATTCGTGGTTGCCCACTGAGGCCCAGACGCCGTAAGGAGCGGACAAGGCGGCCAGAGGGGCCACGTCGTCGGCCCGCAGATCCGTTTCGCCGTCGACCATGTCCCCCGGCAATAAAATCATCTCCGGTCTTTCGGCCATCGTCCGTTCCACGACCTGTTCCACCCAAGGGCGATCGAAGAAACGGCTAATGTGCATGTCCGCCAAAACGGCCACCCTCAGCCCGTCCAGACCTTCCGGCCAATCCTCGATGGTCACCATCCTCTCCCGCACGTTCGGAACCCGCGCCGCCCCGACCAAACCGGCCAGATCCATCGCCGCCGCCAGCCCCAACATGACCAAGGCGGCCGTAGAGCCGTTCAGCCAGACCCGCATGGTCTTGCCGATGCCCTTGCCGGCCAGAAAAGAAAGCAGCCAACTAAGATCCCTTATGATGGAAACGAGAAAGAGCATGATGATCAGATCTTGCATGAAAGAAGAGAAGAATAGGAGCCACTTGGGCGCCTCTATGCCGCCCAGGCCGCCGTAGATGGAGCGCATAATCATGATCCGCCCGGCGGACGCGAAGGTTAGGACGACGAGGCCGAACTTGACGGTTCGGCTGACAGGCAAACGCAGAAGGTAGCTGAGAAACACGTATCCAGTCAGAATAACGCTGAAATATAAGAACATTTTCACTCCGTCGCCCCCTATTGGCCGCCAATGGGGCGGCTTTTTTCGGGGCGGGTTTTGAAAAAAGAAAAACTGTCGAAAAATTCTGGGCGAAGAGAGACGACTCCAAAGGCGGCCGAAACAGATCCGGCCGGTATTAGCGGCCAAAAACGTCGGAAAAAAAAAGAAGACGAACCGACAATATCAGCGAAATCTTGCCGCCGCAAAAAAAGCCGGATTTCCCTTAACGCCGAAGGAGAAGATAGCAGGCGCCCGAGCCGCCGTCTATCGGTCTGGCCGTCGTGAACGCCAAGATGTGTTTTTTGATGGGACTGCGGAGCAGCAGTCGCTCCAGATTCAGTTTGAGGATGGGAACGCCGCCCGGAGAGCGATGTCCTCGGCCATGAATCAACAGTAGACACGTCCGGCCGAGATAGACGCTTCTGGTGACGAATTCGGCAATGGCTTTTTCGGCCTCCGGCAGAGTCAGGCCGTGGAGGTCCAGATGATCCTGCACAGGTATGCGCCCTTGACGGAGCATGTGCATCAGCCCTTCCGAAGCGCCCTTGACTTTGGCTTCGACCATTTCGTCCGTGGCCGAAAAATCGAACTCCACCTTCCCCAAGACCAGATCGTTCAACTCTCGCAAAGCGAGGGCGTCTTCGTCTTCATGGATAGGGGTCTTCCAGCTCTTGGGGGATTTCGGCGTCGGCTCGCGTCGGAAAGAGGCGTCAGCCAAAGGGACGACGCCGGCCATGGCCTGCTCGAAAAAACGCTGATCTTCCTCGGCGGAGATAGGATGAGGTTTAATCGCTCGGGTCTCTGCGGCTCGTTTTTCCGCCTTGGCCGCCTTCAGTTCTTTCTTGCTTTGATCGGCTTTTCGAAAGGCCGCCTGACGTTGAACGTCGAGCAATTCGTTTCTGAGTTTCGCCAACCCGGCGAAAGGACCATCCAGAAAACCCGAAGAAGAATCGTCGGCGCGGAAACGGAGATCGGAAGCCGAATCGGCCGGCTGGACTTGCCTCTCGTCGCTTGCCGACGGGCTCGACGAAGAGGTATGACTTGGTTTGACTTTTTTCTTCAAGCCTTTTCGCTTGCCCATGCCTCCGTCCTTTCTAGCGCGGCCAACCTGGAAAGGGCTAGTCTTTTCGTTTGAAGCGCGGTTTGACGTCGCAAAGACCGGCTCCATATGGATATTTTGATGGAAAGTCAAAGGAGATAAGCATTAACGCTTCATCATGAAGCATATGTTACTCCGAAAGCCGTCTTTTTAAAAGCCCGGCCCCGTCAGGGAGCGGAGCGCCGCAGCGCCTCCCTGGAGCTGCGGCGAAAGACCCTCCGGCCGACTTGGGAGCCGAGGCGAGCCGGATGGATGACGAAAGCGCTCGCGATTTCGCGCAATTTTCCACTTCAAAAACGTCGAACCGTTCCGTCGCCGCCCGTTCCCCGCAGTCAAAATCTCGTCGACAGCCCCCGGCGACTGAATATCGTCGACAGTCTCCGCCCGTTCGCCGATCGGGCGAACCGATTTCCCATTATTCTCCCCCTGACCGCGCAAGCCGCCATCTCCGCAGAAGGCCCGGCCGCTCGGGAAAAAGATTTATTCCCTATGGGTCTAATACCCCGCAGCTCTGCTGCGGCTCTTCTCTTCAGAATCTAAGATGTATTCGGCTAAAAGGGATCTTGCAGCGCCCCCTAAGGGCGTCCGGCTAAAAGAGATCTTGCTCGGCCTCTTGATAAGTCCGGCTAAAGGGGATCTTTTCTTCGTGATACCCCGCAGCTCTGCTGCGGGGTAGTTCATTCCGGGTTCAAAAAAAAATCCCAACCGAGTATTGACAAAAATCGACTCAAGAGTATAATTAAAAGTTCAGGGCCAACTTCAAAGTCGTCGCTTGACGGTTTTGGAATTTCCGGCTTCTTTCGGATCCGGCTCCCTGTCGCTTTCAAGCCTGGTTTATTGTATATGGGGACGTAGTGAAGCGGTTTAACACGTCTGCCTGTCACGCAGAAGATCGCGGGTTCAAATCCCGTCGTCCCCGCCATACACAATTTTCTCGCCTCAATTAGCCGTCCCGTCAGATCGCGGGTCTTCATACGACTTTTAGAAAGCCCATTTTTGGGCTTTTTTTTTATGCCTAATTCCAATACTGTTAACTTAAGCGGCGAATTGATTTTTACTGGCATCAACTCGCCGCTTAAGTTAACAGTATTGGGCCTAATTCTCCTCTTTTTTTATCCGCAAAAAATTTTCCCGCCAACATGCGCCTTTTTGGGGGCCGTCGATTCGGTGAAGCCTCTACCCAGCCGTCTCCAAAAACTTTTCCTCCTTGGCGACTCTTTCTCGGCGACGAAATGTCTCCCAAAATCGCTCGCGCATCCCCCCAAAACCCGGTCTTGGCTCTTTCTCCGACTTAGGCCCGAAATCCTCATCGCACTAAATAGCCTCGGCGTTTGAATTTCCTCGGCGCTCGAACAGCCTCGAAACTAGAATAGTCTCTTTGACGCGGCGTCTCGAAGAAATTTGGCCAACGCCGAAAACTGCCGTTTTTTTTAGGGAACCAAGCCAGTCGGCAGACGGAAGAGCCCCGCGCCTTTTGGCGACGAATCCGAGGCGAAGCCCCAGACGAAATTT
>JAIRTO010000164.1 GCA_031254895.1 Deltaproteobacteria bacterium | reverse complement strand
ATATGGCGTATTCCACGCCTTTTTGAACGCCGCGATTGTCCCGTTCGTCGGTAAGCTCCTTGCGTACTTGAATCGCCTGTAAGCGTTGGTTAATCCACTCACGGGCGTAACCCTTTTTTAAGTATGTGTCAAGGGCGCGGTCAATGGTAAGCTCCGGGTCAATCGTTTCGTCAATCCGCTCGCTCCCCACGCGGGCTAACCAAGCCTTGAACGGTTCAGCTTTTGGCGACGGTATGCTCTGGATGATACGCAAAAGATGTTCGGTATTTGCGACGTCGGTATTGTAGCGTTTGCCGTCGGTGGCTTTCAATTTCAGTTGCTTACAATTTGTAGGCAACTGATTTGCGCTTCTTCCGCAAGGCGATTTTTCAAAACAGGCAATATGTACTCGCGTTGCGTGGGGTCGCTTGCTCTGTCAGCACGCCAACCACATCAACGACTGAAAAAAGCCATTCCTCAGCCTCCTCGTCCCATGCGGCCCGAATACGCTTATCCTCAAACAGTTGGATTTTATTCTCGTCCATAAAAGCGCCCCCCTTTACAATTCTGCCTAAAACCGCGGCAGCGATTCGATCAGCTTCAAAATGAGGGATTGCCGCATATCCTCGTCCGTAACTGTTTTTACGCTTCCGTCAGGCTGTTTTCGCGTTGTCGCGCAAAGACGGTCTATCTCGCCGGAATAACATTCGATCACTTTTTCCAACGCCCACGCTTCGCCTGCGGCGGCGGCGCGGATGGTCGTAACGTCAAGCGGCATATTTTCTTTTCCCACGCAAAGACCCCTGTCCGATATGATAAACGAATTTTTTATCATACTGCGAGCCGGATTTCCACAAAAAACGGAGCTATCCGCGTTCCGCGCTTCGCTCTTTCCGCGCGCCCGCTCCGTGCTTGGGTCAAGTATGCAGTCAACATTACGTTTGACGCTTCCCGATGACTTTTCGGGCAGTCTGCTCGACGTGCCGGTCGTGACGGGGATGTTCACCGTCGAAAAATACCGCGACATGAAACACGCCGAGATCACCGCGCTTGATTACTCGGAAGTAATGCTGGCACAGGCGCGGCGGCGTTTTAAGGACGTGGGCAACGTGACCTGCGTTCAAGGTGACGCAGGGAAGCTGCCACATGCGGACGGTGAATTTGACGTCGTGCTGTTCATGAACGGTTTTCACGCCTTCCCCGATAAGGACGCCGCTTTTTTTCGAGACCGCTCGGGTATTGAAAACGGGCGGGACGTTCATCGCGACCTTTTATGTCAAGGGGGAGAGGGCTCTCAACGATTGGACGGTAAATACCGTGCAAGCGAGACGCGGTTGGTTCACGCCCCCGTTTTTTCAAAAGCTGAACTTATGGACATCCTGCGCAAGCATTACGGCGCCGTCGAACTTGACAACGTGAACTCAATGGCTATATTGCGTTGCGTTAAACGGCGCTAAAAGAGCGCTCACCTGCGGGTTTCAATACTGTTAACTTAAGCGTTGAGTTGATTGTCAAGTCCGCGTTTGTGGATGGAGTGAGAAGCGCCGGCAAGGGAAAACGGGCGCTGATCGGTTCCTATCGCGGCTTTGAAGTGTGCGCCCTGCGACATTTGAGCCTGTCCGACGCCGAAGGCTTCCTCTTCGCCCTGAAAGGCAACGGGGATCAGAAGTTTCAGCCGGACAATCTGGTCTACAGCCATGGTGATAAGGTCAGCAGCTCCGGCTGGTTTCAGCGTCTGGATAATTTTCTGGACAAGGGCCTGGAACGGGCGTTTTAGACCTACAAAGCCAAAGTGGAGCGGGAAATTGCGGAACTGGCGACGGTTCTGGCTGCTTTGGGGCAAGATTTCCAGCAAATGGACGAGCTGGTTCTTTTGCTGGGAGAATCACGCGACGGTCATGCGCGAGTTGAAGCGGATGCAGGACGAATCGGGATATGCATCGACCTGGGAGCCGAAAACTGCCTTGGCAATGGAGCAGGCGGCTCCGGCTGAGGACATGAGGCCGCGTTAGTTTTTCCCTTGTGGGTATTTGAATTTTAAACAAAAAAGCCTTATATTTTTCATGGACGTGCCAACACTCCCTAACTTCCGGTTAATTTGCGCAGAAGTCGCGTCGCTCTTGCGATAAGCGGCCAAGATGAATTGAAGGGTTTATTATGACTGATCTGGTGCTGAATACCACTGAGTTGCCGGAAACTCTTTTTCGGCTGATTCAAACTGAAAAAGTCCGCGTGAAAGAAATTGACGGCGTAATTCAGCTTACGCCTGTGAAAGAAAATGCCGATTACACGATGGGCGGGTTGCGCGGAATGTTCGCTGGCGATCCTAATATGACAGTTGACAAATTTTTAGAACGGAAACGCGCCGATGAAAAGTCAGAGCGATGAACTTTTATGTTTTTACGCTTGCGCTCTGCTTGCCCTGTTGCAAGACGAATCTGGCGCCGACAAAGCGGCCGCTGCCGTCATCGCCGCTAACAACGGCGAAGCGGAAAATGTGATGAATAGGATAAACCTCTTGGAAGTTTACTGTGACGTTTATCGTTCTCGCGGCGAGGAACAGGCAAAGGTCAAGTCAGCAAATTTGAAAAAACATCAAGTTGAAATTTACGCGGAAATAGCCGATAAAAATTTCGCGGAAGCCGGACGACTGAAAGCGTCTTACAAAATTTCGCTTGCGGATTCAATCGCGTTGGCGCAAACTATAGCGATCGATGCAGAACTGTTGACCGCAGACCACCATGAATTTGATGTATCCTAAATTCCCTGTTTTTTAACATATTATAAGGAACGTATTTCTATTGGACGAAAACAAAATTAAATTATTCTATAATAAGCGTATACGCACAGTTTTGAATGAGGAAAAGCAATAATGGCGCTTGTCCGTGTCTGATGTTGCGGCTATTTTTACCGATAGCGCGGATGAAAAGCCGTGCATAAAGAAAATGCGAAGCCGTGACCCGGCGCTTAACGCAAGGTGGGGCACAATTTGCGCCCTAACTGCCATGACGGCGGCAGACGGAAAAAATACCTCGCGGCGGCCGCGAATGCCGAGGGCATTTTGCGTGTGATTCAATCCATGCCGTCACCTAAAGCGGAATCGTTAAAAGCCTGGCTGGCCCGCGGCGGAAGTGAAAGGATTGAGGAAACGATACACCCGGAACTAGCCATAGACCGCGCTCTTGATGCATGCTTGAAAAAAGGCTGCGCGCGCGAATGGATAATTCGACGCTTACCAGCGATGCAGGCGCGCAAGGAGCTTACCGACGAATGGGACAATCGCGGCGTTAAAAAAGGCGTGGAGCGCGCCATAATGACCGACGAGAAAACAAAAGCGCGGGCGGGCTTGAATGCAAGACAGCATAAGAACCTTAAAGGTTTGAAGAAAGAAAGCTTACGGGGCAATATGTCTACGCTGGAGCTTGTCTTGAATATGTTGGCCGAAGCGACGACTGCCACGCTTTCACGAAAACAAGAACCCAAAACGCTTGATGAAAATGTGGGAGTAGCCCGGCAGGGCGGCGGCATCGCCGGAGATGCCCGCAAATTTCCAAAGCCGACTGTCTCGTCGCGAAAAACGCTCGTCGCGAAAAACCCGTCGAGAATCTGGCCGAATTGCGGCATTCTGACATGGAGGTAGAACATTATGCCGAAGTCTTATAAATACAAAGTCGCGGACACGACGAAGGCGCAGCGCGAGAAATATATCAACTACGCCATCAACATATCCGCGCTCGGCGCCGGAACCGTCACCCGAGGCCAGGCGGCTCATGCGCGATTACATTGACGGCACATGCGAGCTTGCCGACGCGAAGAAGGCGATCATCGAATGCTATCGGGAAACATCAAATGCGTGACCCGTATTTGAGGCCGGACGCCGACGTTTTGAAAAATCTGCTCGGCATAAAAGACGCAGACAAACTGGAGCGAGCCGAAGCGGATATCGCCGGTTTCGCTTTGGCCGACGTTGACGGCGCAGTCGCTTCCGCCTGAAGATGATGGCCCCAAGATGATGGCCCGAAGATAATGGCCCTCAAGCTCATGGCTTAAAATCGTGGCCAAAAATTGCGGTTCAAGATCCTCGCCTAAAGATCCTGCTTTTTGCCAAATCCGTTTCCAGCCCTCAAATCCCCAAAATAATCCTCTTCAAAAAACCAGCCTTCCCGCCGCCCAAACCGATTTGATCACCGGCCGATTGTTGATGACGCCGGCCCTGACGACGTCCGCCCTAAGGCCAGGCTCCAGCTTGCCTCGGTCGGTCAGCCCGCTGTGGCGGGCAGGATTTTCGGCGGCGGTTTTGATGGCCCGGGCGATGTCCCACTCGGCCTTTTGATGCAGAAGCCAGGCCCCGTAGAGAAGACTAGCCGGCACGTAATCCGACGAGAGGCAATCGAGATAGCCGCTTTGGGCGACTTCGAGAGCCGAGACGTTGCCGGAGTGCGAGCCGCCCCGCACCAGGTTGGGCGCGCCCATGGCGACGGCCAGCCCGGCCTCGGCGGCCGCCTTGGCCGCTTCCAGGGTGGTGGGAAACTCGCTGATGGAGACTCCGCATTTCTTCGCTTCTTCAATGTGGGCGGGCAGAGTGTCGTCGTGGGAAGCCAAGGGCAGTTTTTTGGCCCGGCAGAAGCTCGCCACCTTTTCCGTTTGCGCCGGCGCGAAGCGATCCCTTTGTTCGGCCAAAAGTCGCGCCATTTGGCCGAACTCGGCGTCGGAGCATTTTTTCTGATGGTAGGCCTTATAGGCCGCCGGGTCGCGCCACTGACGCTGGCCCGGGGTATGATCCATCAAAGAGACCAGCCCCAAATTCGTCATCTCGGCCGCCTGCCGGAACATGTCCCACATCTCCGGGTCGCCGACTTCGCAGCGCAGGTGCGTCTTGTGGTCGGCCCGAAGGCCGGCGGCTTCCTTCATGGCCCTAATCGACAGCTCCAGCATGACCCGCCGACCTTTGTCGACGGGCTCGCCCACGCAGAGGGAATCGAAGACCGTGGTGATGCCGGCGGCGGCGATTTGGGCGTCATGGGCCTCCAGGGCGGCCCCGGGTTCCGGCCAGTAGACCTCCGGCCGAGGCATGAGGTGCTTTTCCAAATTGTCGGTGTGCAGCTCCACCAGGCCGGGCAGCAAATAATCGCCGTCCATGTCTTCATGGTCTTTGGGAAAGACGCCGTTGCCCAGGTTTTTGATCAGGCCGTCGGCCATGACCAGGTGTCCGCGCTGCACCCCGTCGGGAGTGATGAGCTTGGCGTTGGCCAAGGTGATTTCTTTGGGCATTCAGCTTTCTCCTTCGCGGCCCCTTGGCGGCCCCATCGATGGCGACCCTTGGGGCGGCTCCATTGATGACGGCCCTTGGGGCGGCTCCATCGCGGCCCCTTGGGGCGGCTCTAGGCGATGTTCCCGATCCGCCGCCAGACGCCGCATTTCTTCGTCGTGAAAAATGGCGATCACGGCCGAGCCTCCATTTTTGACTTCAAGGATCAGTTCCCGAACCGTTTGGCGGTTGGCCGCGTCCAGCGAGGCGGTGGGCTCGTCCAACAGCATGACGGGCCAGGGGCGAATGAAGCCCCGGGCGACGTTGACGCGCTGCCGCTCGCCGCCGGAAAAAGTGGCCGGGGCCAAGCTCCACAGCCTCTCCGGGATGCGCAGACGAGTCAGCAGGCTTTTGGCCGCCTTCTTGGCTTTTTCCGGATCCGTTCCGATTTCCAGGAGAGGCTCGGCCACACTGTCCAGGGCGGCGACGCGGGGGATGACCCGCAGAAACTGGCTGACGTGGCTCATGGTCTCGCGGCGCATTTCCAAAATTTCCCGGGGGCCGGCGCGGCTAAGGTCCAGCATTTTGTTGCGGCTGTTTACGGCTATGCGGCCTTCGCCTGGCAGATAGTTGCCGTAAAGGCAGCGCAGGAGAGTGGACTTCCCCGCGCCGGAAGGGCCGGTCAAGGCCAGGCATTCGCCGGAATGCGCCTCCAGGGACACGTTTTTCAGAGCGGTCAGGCGAACCCCGCCCTGCTGGTGCAGGGTGAAGGTTTTGCCGAAATTTTCGACTATGAGCATCGTCGTCATGTCACACCTGAAGCATGGAGGAAACCAGAAGCTGGGTATAGGGATGCTGAGGATCGTCGAGGACCTGATCGGTCAGGCCGCATTCCACGCTCTCGCCGTCCTTCATTACCATCAATCGCTGCGACAGAAGGCGGGCCACGGCCAGATCGTGCGTGACCAGAACGACCGCCAGACGGAGATGATTGGCCAGATGACGAATCAGATCCAGCAGTTTGGCCTGCACCGAGACGTCCAGACCGCCGGTGGGCTCGTCCATGAACAAAAGTCGGGGACGGGTCACCAGGTTGCGGGCGATTTGCAGGCGCTGCCGCATGCCGCCGGAATATTCGGTCGGCCGATCGTCCAAGCGATCGGCGGGGATTTCCACCCGTTCCAGCCATTGGGCGGCTTCCGCTCGGATCTGTCCGTAATGGCGCCAGCCGCCGGCCATGAGGCGCTCGCCGATGTTGGCTCCGGCGCTGGCCCGCAAACGCAGGCCGTCGCGCGGATGCTGATGAACCAGCCCCAGTTCGGTTCGCAAAAGGCGGCGGCGTTCGGCCTCGCTCAATTGGTGCATGTCGCGCTCCTCGCCGTTTTCGTCGCGGTAGAGCGCCCGCCCGCCGCTGGGGGTCAGTCGTCCGGCCAGGACGTTCAGAAGAGTGGTCTTGCCGCTGCCCGACTCGCCGACCAGACCCAATATTTCGCCGGGATGAAGGTCGAAGCTGATCTTCCGGCAGGCCGCCCGGCGGCCGTACCATTTGTCCACCTCGACGGCGGAGAGAACGGGCAGAGTCATTGGGTCCGGCCTCCTTTCTCCAGCCTTGAGGCGCAATAGTCGGAGTCGGAACAGACGAACATTCTTTGGCCGCCGTCATCCATAACGACTTCGTCGAGATAGCTGTCGGCGGCTCCGCAAAGGGCGCAGACCTGGGACCAGCTTTGCGGGGCGAAAGGATAGTCTTCGAAATCCAGGCTGCGCGCCGGCGTGTAAGGCGGTATGGCGTAGATGCGTTTTTCGCGCCCGGCCCCGAACAGATGCAGGGCCGGCGAACGGTCGAGCTTGGGATTGTCGAAACGGGGTATGGGCGAGGGGCTCATGATGTGGCGGCCGAAAACCTCCACCGGATAATCGTAGCTGGAGGCGATGGTTCCGTGGCGGCTAATGTCCTCATATAGCTTGACGTACATAAGACCGTACTCCTTGAGGGCGTGCAGGGTTCGGGTCTCGGCCTCGCTGGGCTCCAGCCAGCGCAGAGGTTCGGGAATGGGCACCTGGTAGACCATTATCTGGCCCGACTTTAGAGGACGCTCCGGGATGCGGTGGCGGGTCTGAATGATGCTGGCCTCCGCCGTCCTGGAGGTGGTGGCCACCCCGGCCGTTTTGGCGAAGAAGGAGCGAATGGAGACGGCGTTGGTCGTGTCGTCCGAACCCTGGTCGATGACTTTCAGGACGTCGTCCGGGCCGATGACGGAGGCGGTCACCTGGATGCCGCCGGTGCCCCAGCCGTAGGGCATGGGCATTTCCCGTCCGGCGAACGGAACCTGATAGCCGGGCAGGGCGACGGCCTTCAGAATCGCCCGCCGGATCATGCGTTTGGAATCTTCGTCCAGATAGGCGAAGTTATATCCGGTCTCCTCGGTCGTCATTTTGTTTGGCCTTTCTGAGCTGGCGCAGCATCGAGAGCTCCGCCTGAAAGTCGACATAGTGGGGCAGCTTGATGTGGGAAACGAACCCGGCCGCCTCCACGTTGTCGCTATGGCTGAAAACGAATTCCTGATTCTGGGCCGGGCCTTTGATTTCCTCGCCCAGCTCCTCCGCTCTCAAGGCGCGATCGACGATGGCCATGCAGAGAGCTTTGCGCTCGTTGCGGCCGAAGGTCAAGCCGTAGCCTCTGGTGAAAACCGGGGGCGTTTCGCCGCCGCCTTTGAACTGATTGACCGTCTCGCATTCGGTCGCCTCCATCTCGCCGAGGACGACGGGGAAGCCGAGCTCCTCGGGGATGAACTCCACCAGCGCCGCGCCCTGGCGCAGTTCGGACACGAAGGGGTGAACCGACCCGAAGCCTCGTTGGCTGGAATAGGCCAAGGCCAGGGCAAAGCCTTCGTCCGAGCGGGCCAGATTTTGCAGCCGCTCAGGCCGATCCAAGGGAAAATCGACTGGCTGGCGGGTGATGTCGCCCGGTTCCCGGCCGTCGTCTTCCTCCAGCTCCAACAGGCCTTCCTCAATCAAGACGCTCATGGCCTTGGGACAGTCGGGGAGGCTTTCCTCATCCGCCGGCGGAGGCGTAGCGCTAGCAGTAGTAGTTGATGTTGGAGCATGAGCGGCGGCGCTTGCTGTTGGAGCATGAGCAGGAACAGCGGCAGCATGAGTAGGAACAGCGGCGGCATGAGTAGGAACAGCAGCGCCAGCATGAGTAGGAACAGGAGTCGAAGGCGGCTTCCCCGCCTCGGGCTCCGCTGACTCCGCTGACTTCGCTGACTCCGCTGACTCCGCTGACTCCACTGACTTCTCTGGTTTTTGGGTTCTCGCCAGGCGGTAGTCCAGCAACCGATGGGCGTAATCGAAGGTCGGGCCCAAAAGCTGCCCGCCGGGCAAATCCTTCCAGGTTCCGGAAATCCGTCTTTCCACCCGCATGGCGGCCGTGTCCACCGGTAGACTGTAGCCAAATCGCGGGAAGGCGGCGCGGCTGGCCCGCAAAAGAAAGATGGCCTCCACCAGATCGCCTTGGGCCTGCTTGACGGCCAGGGCGGCCAGTTCCGGCGCGTAGAGCGAACCTTCGGCCATGACCCGGTCGACGGCCAGGCCCAATTGTTCCCGAATCTGCTCCAGAGATATTTCCGGCAGTTCAGGGGCGCCCCGACGGCGTTTGTCCATCAGGCGACGAGCGGCGTCGATGGCCTTTTCTCCGCCTTTGACGGCTACATACATGCTCTGTCGCCTCCCGGCCATTCCTCCAGGCTGACGGAACGCGGCAGGCCCGCCAGATGCTTGTCTCCGGCCAGCAAAACGTCCGTCCCCAGCGGATATGAAGCCCGATTGAGCCGCCATTGCTCCAGAAAATCGTCATCCAAGCCGTGACCCCGAAAAATGATCGAGCCGTCGATGCCGGGACCTTTGGCCAGCCAGGCCCGTTGGCCGTCCAGCGGCATGACCGAGCCCAAAACGACCGTGGCCGAAGAATCAGGGTAACGCTCGCTCCCCTGGTTCAAGGCGGACAACGGCGGCAGTTCGGCGGGCGAGGCGGCCAGAACGAAGGCGGCTTCGTCCGCTTGCTCGCGGACGGGGCAGCCCCGGTGAAAACGCAGCCAGTCGGCGGCCTGTCGCCAGGAGGCGGACAGCCAGACCGGCGTGGCCGAATCCAAAAGGGTCAAGGCCAGCGCGGCCGCCAGAGGCGGCAGAGGCGTTTGGGGCGCGAGCCTGACGCCGTTCAGCTCCCAAGCCAGACAAGGTCGGCTGAGGCCGGCCAAAGCCAGCCGGAAGACCCGCTGGCTCGAGACGACGTAATCGTCAAAACCGGGCGCCAGGGCCTTGGCGTCAATCATCCTTGTCCTCCCCTCTGACCAGAGCGAAAAACTGCACTCGGGTCTTTTGAATCTCGGCTTGCCGGACGGCGTCTTGATGACGTTTGACCTCTTCGAGCTCTTCCGTCAGGCGGTCAATGGCCTCGGCGTGCTCCGGGCATTGCCCCAAGGCGTCGCCCAAGGCGACCAGCTCCGCTTGGCGGGCCGTTCGGCCCGGAGACCAGCCGTGGCCGAGCCGGCTTTGATATTGAATCGTGCAGCGAGTGACCAGCATTTCGCCTAAATTGAAAGCCTGGCCGACGTTCCCGAGGCGACCTCGGACCATGACCAGCCCGGTCTCCGGGCGGCGCAGAAAAACATGGTCCGGGCGGGGACAAATCCGGCTGAGTCCCTCGGCCAAACTGTTCAGAGGGGCCAGGGTGAAGGCGGCCATGCGCCGCCTTCGGGCGGACGGATCAGTTTTCATTTTCAACATCCTGTTTCATTGTCCGAATCTGGCAGCCAAAAAGTTTTCAGACAGACGAAGGGTTCAGTTCGCGACGGTTGACGACACAAAGCCAAGCGGTCGACGGTCAGAGGCTGAGCCAGCGCCGGGGCCAGGCCTGAGGCCAAGGCGGCCAGAAAGCCCTCCGGCTCGGCCGGCAAGGAATCGGCTACCGTCAAATGAAATTTGAAATCGTCAAAAACGAGATGATAGCCCCATTGGAGCAGGTTGGCCTTTAATCGCGGCTCCAGCGGCCCCCGCCGGCTGAGGTCGCTTTCGGTCAGCGGCCGGCGAAAACGGCTGAAAGCCGTCACCCAGCGACGCTCCAGAAGGCTCAAAGACTCCGGCGTCGTTTCGGGCCAAAGGGCGGCGAAGGAGCCGCCCCTGAGCTTAAGCCGTCCTAACTTGACGGCTCGGGAGCTCTCGGCCAGCGAGGCGGCCAGAGCCAGGAGATCGCTTTCGGGCGAGTCGGTTTCGAAGGGGGCGACGATGGTGCCGTGAAAGCCGTAGAGGGCCGCCTGGCCGGTGTGCCGGAGCAGTTCAGCTTGGGAGACGCCTGGCCAAACCGGGCGGGCCAGCGTCTGGCCGCCGCGGAGGCAGCGGCCCAAGAGAGCGGAGCCAAACCGGCCAATTTCGGACTCGGGATCGGGCAAATAATATATGGCGTAACGCTCGGTCATCAGAGAGCCTTTTTGTAGTTGTGCATGGCGCGGCGTTCGGTCGTCGGAGCGGCTTTTTTTCGGTCATATATGGCCCAACGATAGCTCGTCAGATGGCCATTTTTCTCAATCGCTGCGAGAGGACGTCGAAGAGGCTGACGGCCGCGATTATGACGATCATGACCGCGCAGGTCTCCTGAAACAAAAAACCTCGAATCATTTCCCATAAGACCACCCCGATGCCGCCGGCTCCGACCATGCCCACCACGGTGGCCGAACGGACGTTGGATTCGAAGCGATAGAGGACGAAAGAAATCCAGAGCGGAAAAACTTGCGGCAGAACGCCGAACCAGACCTCGGCCAGCCAGCTGGCCCCGGTGGAGCGGATGCCTTCCACCGGGCGCGGGTCGATGGCTTCCACCGCCTCTGAAAAGAGCTTGGCCAAAACGCCGGTGGTGTGAACCCACAGGGCCAGAACCCCGGCGAAGGGGCCCAAGCCCACGGTCACCACAAACAGCATGGCGAAGACCATCTCGTTGATGGCCCGACAGGCGTCCATCAGACGTCTGGTCGGCTGATGGACCCACCAAGGGACCACGTTTTCGGAACTCATGACGCCTAAAGGCGCGGAGCAGACAACCGCCAGAACCGTGCCCCAGAGGGCTATTTGCAGGGTGGTCAGCATCTCGCTCAAATAAAGTTTCCATTCGCTGAAATCCGGCGGAAAGAAATCCCGAGCCAGAGTCAGCATGTTGCCGCCGTCTCGCCACAGGGCCAGGGGGCGGATTTCGGCGCCGCGCCAAGCCCAGGCCAAGGCCAGCGCCGCGCCGGCCAGACCGAGCCAACGCCAGGCTTTCTCTCGGCCGCCCGGGGACGGAGTCAGGGCGGAGGCCTCAGGCGGCATGGTCAGTCCCCCTTTCGGCGACGCCAGACGATCTGGACATTATGGCCGCCTCGCTTCATTTCTTTTCCAGCTCGGCCAGCTCCCGCTCGATGGCGGCCAGCCGCTCCTTCTGACTCGCCTTCAGTTCGCCGGCCGACTCGAGCTTGCTTTTTTCCTTGTACAGCTCCAGTTGGCGGATCGGGTCGAGCTGGCTGTCGGTCGATTCCTGGAATCCTTTCCATTGCAGGGCCTTTAAAATTTCCAGCTGTCGGGCCTGTTCCGGTCCGTCTTGACCGTAAGCCAGCAGGAAGGTCTTGATTTTTTCCTTGACGGCCGGGTCGAGATCCTTGCGCCAGACCAGGGGATCGCTGGGGATCAGCGGGCTGGTCCAGATGACTTTGATGTTCTCCCGCTTGTCCGGAAACGTGATGGCCAAGCGGGTCAGGGCCTCGCTGTTGCAGGTGGCCGCGTCCGCCTGGCCGTTGGCCACCGACAGGGCGTTGGCCTCGTGGTTGGAGTTGAGGACGCGTTTGAAGGCTTTTTTGGGATCGACCTTGTTCAGAGCGAAGACGTAATAGGAGGGCACCAGAAAGCCGGAGGTGGAGTTGGGATCGCCGTTGGCGAAAATAAGCTCGTGGCTGTTTTTGAACATGTCTTCAATAGAGGTCAGCGGGGAATCCTTGTGGGCGATGATGTGGGAATAATAGCCTTCCGTGCCGTCGTAATTGACGGTTCGCATAAAAACTTCCCCGCCGGCCCGATCCACCGCCTCCATGGCCGCCTTGTTGCCGTACCAGGCCAGCTGCACCTTGTCGAACCTCATTCCTTCGATGATGCCGGCGTAGTCGATGGCGAAGAAGGCCTTGACGTTCAGCCCGGTCTGCGCGCGCATGTCCTCGATGAAGGGCTCCCAGATTTTCCGCAGATTCTGAGACGACTCGGTGGAAATAATGCCGAAATTGACGACCTCGTCAGCCGCCGAGGCTTGGGGCGGCTCGGTCAGCGCCGCCCCAAGCGCCAAAATCGCTAGAAAAGCCAGACCGACGAGGCCCATTTTCAGGCTCTGGTCGCGTTCGTTCATAACGTCTCCTTTAGGCCGCGTTCAAGGCGGCGGATATTTGAGGAACGGAAGAGGAAACGGCTGGCGGCGCTGACGGCGGAGCTTGGAACAGCTCTTCGCTGGCGGCGCCGTAAATGTGTTTCAGCGTTTCCGGGGTCAGGTTCCGGCTAGGCCCGTCGTAAACCACCCGGCCATGATGGAGGGCGATGGCGCGGGGACAGTATTTGAGGGCGTAGTCGACCTGATGCAGGCTGACCACCACGGTCATCTTTTCCGTCTGGTTCAAAGAGAGCAATAAATCCATGATTCGTCGGGACGATTCGGGGTCGAGAGAGGCGATGGGCTCGTCGGCCAAAAGGACTCTGGCGTTCTGCGTCAGAGCGCGAGCAATGGCCGCTCGCTGCTGCTGGCCGCCGGAAAGGGTCGAAGCCCTCTGCCAGGCCGTCTCGGCGATGCCCACCCTTTCCAGGGCCTCCAAGGCCATGAGCCGGTCGGCGCGGGAAAAGGCCAGGAAAAGAGAGCGCCACAAGGGCGTCCGGCCCAGAGCGCCGAGCAGCACGTTGGTGTGGACGTTTAACCGGCCGACCAGATTGAACTGCTGAAAGACGACGCCGACGCGGCTGCGCAGACGCCTGATTTTGGCGGATATGAGGCCGCCGGCTTGAACCTGGCCGCCGTTCACGGTCAGGCTGCCGGAATCTTCGTCGGCCGCCGCCAAACCGGACAGATGCCGAAGGAGAGTCGATTTGCCCGAACCCGAGGCCCCGATCAAGGCGACCATCTCGCCTTCCTCAATCTTCAGGCTGACGCCGCTCAAGGCCTTGAGCGCGCCGAAGGTCTTGTTCAAATTGTCGATTTCTATCATGCGAGTCTCCCTTCGCTAACGCATTTTGGACATCATAATCGGTCGCCGTTAAGCCTCTGTTGGCTGGCGGCAAAATATTTGTTAAATCCGCCGATCAAACCTTTTGACGTGAAAACTCCATGGCTAGTCGCCGTCGCCGACGGCGGCCGGCGGCTGACGGCCGACGGCCGATTTGACGAAATTTTGACAAGATCCTGGCTTTTCTTTGATTTTTCGCGTCTATGATGCGGTCGTCAATCAGGCGGCAGGCCATTTTGGCCGGCCTGGCTCATGAACGCTTATGGGAATGGTGAAGAAATGAGGGGATCTCTAATCTACGTGATGGGGCCGTCGGGGGCCGGCAAGGACGCTTTAATCGAAATAGCCAAGGTCAAGCTGGCCGACCGATCGGAAGTGACTTTTCCGAGGCGCTACGTCACTCGTTCGGCTGGCTTGGGGAGCGAGAACGACATTTTTCTGAGCCGCTCCGCCTTCGATTATCTGGAAGCCGGCGGGCATTTTCTCTTCAGTTGGCGCAGTCACCGTCTGGCCTATGGCCTGGATCGGCAGATCGAGCAAGACCTGGCCGACGGCCGGCTGACCGTGGTCAACGGCTCCAGGGCTTATCTGCCCCGGGCTCTGGAACTGTGCCCGACCTTGAAGCCGATCTTGATCACCGCCCGGACCGAGACGCTGGCCGCCCGCCTGCAAAGCCGAGGGCGAGAGACGGCCGAAGAGCGGGCCGAGCGTCTCCGTCAGCCGACCTATGATTTTAAGGCCATAAAAAATCTTCGCCGCCTCGACAACTCCGGAGAATTGAAGGCGGCGGCCTATCGCTTTTGCGCGTATTTGTATGAAGAACTCGCGGTTCTCGCCGCAGGGTCGCCAGCCTGAGGTTTTGGAAACCGCAGGCGAACCGTAGGGCTCTGAGGTCGATCGAGCGCCGCGCGGGGGAGGGGGAGAGGAGAGCGGATTGAGACAGGCGGAGGAGGCGAGCTGAAATGAGCTTGAACCCGCCGACGGCTCTTGAATCTGCCGATGACTCTTGCGTCTGTTTCGGCAGCGGTTTGGG